>NZ_JBIBVN010000015.1:0-171938 GCF_043080425.1 Streptomyces sp. NPDC015032
GAAGTCTTCTGTAGTGTCTCCATGACACCACTCTACCACTACGCTTGAGGCATGGATGAGACAGCACGGATCACACTCCGACTCCCAAAAGACCTCCACGAACGCCTCGTTGAAGAGGCCCGCTCAGGTCGGCGGTCCCTCAATTCTGAGATCGTCCACCTGCTTGAGGTCGCCCTCAGCCCGGCGGGCGGAGACGACCAATCGCCCTGACGGCGATTGCTCTATCCAGTGCCCCGCTACGCGGGAGCTTCGATTCCCCCCGGCCTGAAGGCCGGGGCTTCCTCGAAGGGGACAAGGTGACATCCATCGGGACCCGTTGATAATCCCCGGGCGCCCGGGGAATGGCGCGCGGAAGAATGCGCGACAGCGACGTGATGGCCGGATCCGGTCCCTTGAGTGCGTGACGCCCGAATGACACGTCTGGGACATGTTCGCCACGCAGGGGCGTTGTGCCAGGAGGTAGATCCAGTCGCCTGCGGTGACACGGTGGTCTTGGCGCGTTGAGTGATCACCAACTGGCTGGGCACTGCGGGTCTGTGCGGAGGCGTTCGGGAACGGGCGCCGGGTTCGTGCCCCGCGCGCCCGGTTACGTGCCCTTGGGCACTGGTTGTGCGCGGGTGCAGGCTCTGTGATCACAGTCGGCCACGATGCAGGGGGTGATGTGGTGCCTGCGGGAGTGGTGAAGCGGTTCGGCCCTGAGCGAGGTGTTGGCCGCGTCGTGCTGGACGGCAAAGGGCCCGATGACGTTGTATGCCGGTCCGCAGTTCAAGGGCAGGGGGAGCGGGTGTTGCTCGCGGGCGAGCCGGTGGAGTTCGCCCTCACCGTCGACGCCGCGCGTGTCCGTGCGGACAACATCTGCCGCCTTTCGCCTCTGCCAGGGTGAGGCCCGCCGGACCGCACCCGGTGGGACAACCTCGGGCCCACCATCCGCCTGGACTCAGACCCGGGGCCGGGGCCGCACGGCCCCACCGCGGCCCCCGGGGCGGGCAATTCATGGAGTCTTCGCCCGGATGTCGCCCCTACGGGCCGTTCCTCCCCCTGTCCCGCGGCTAGCTTCCCAGACGATCACCCCGACGACCGTCCTCCGCGGAGACACCCATGTGCAGCCCCCTCCACCAGCCCGACGGACCGCTCCTGCCCGACGCCGGACGTCGTACGTTCCTGCGGGCCGCCGCGCTCACCGGTGCCGCCGCCGCGGCCGCGGGGCTCGGGTCCGCCGCCCCCGCAGCGGCTCTCCCCCGGCAGAACGCCGGTGCCGACACGGCCCGTTGGCGGCCCGATCCGGAGAGCCCCCGGTTCACGCTCGTCGTCATGCCCGACACCCAGTACCTCTTCGACGGGGCGAGTATCGACAAGGCACCGGTCGAGGCGTCGTTGCGTTATGTCCTCGATCACGGACGCGACGAGAACATTGTGTTCCTGTCCCATCTGGGCGACCTCACCGAGAGCGGCCGGGCCGACGAATTCGAGGCGATCGGCGAGGCGTTCGAGCTGCTCGACCGGCGACGGATCGGCTACAGCGTCGTCGCGGGCAACCACGACATCACGTCGTCCACCGACGACGGGCGCGGCCGCACCCCGTACCTGGACACCTTCGGTCCCCGGCGCATGCGGCGGCTGCCCACGTTCGGCGGGGCGACCCCGGACGGCTACAACACGTACCACGTGTTCCGCGCCGCCGGGCGGGAGTGGCTGGTGCTGGCGCTCGACTGGCGGCCGTCGGCGGCGTCCCTCGCCTGGGCGCGGAACGTCATCGCCGAGCACCCGGACACGCCGGTCGTCCTCACCACCCACGAGCTGGTGTACGCGAACGCCGACGGCGACGAGGCCGAATTCTCCGGCCACGGAGAGCATCTGTGGGACGAGCTGATAGCCGGGCACGACCAGATCTTCCTTACTCTCAACGGCCACTACTGGCCCGCCGGGCGCACCACCCGCAGGAACACCGCGGGCAACGACGTCCATCTGCACCTCACCAACTACCAGAACCGCTACTACGGCGGCAGCGCGATGATCCGCCTCTACCGCTTCGACCTGGCCAGGAACACCATCGACGTGGAGACGATCTCGCCGTGGATCCTCGGCCGGGCGGGTGAGCGGCTCAACGCACTGGAGCGCGGCGAGATCGAGCTGACCGGTCCGCAGGACCGGTTCGCCGTCCCGATCGACTTCGAGAAGCGGTTCGCCGGCTTCGCGCCCGTGCCCGTGCGCGGCCCCCGCCCGGCGGAGCGGCTGCTGATACCGGGCACCGTCGCCTACTGGCGCTTCGACTCGCCCGCGCACCCGGACGGTTCCGCCGCCGCCGCCGATCTGCGCGTCCCCGACCTGTCGGGGCACCGCAACGACCTGGTGCGCGAGGCCGTGCCCGGAAGCGCGCCCGACGCACTGCGCTGGTCCACCGGTCACCACCCCGACCAGCCCGGCCACGGCAGCCTCTACTTCGACGGCTCGAAGCCGCCGCTGCGGGGCGCGTATCTGCGTACGGAGGACAACGCACCGCTCAACACCAGGACCTTCAAATCCGGCTACACCATTGAGGCCTTCCTCCGCCTCCCCGCCGACTGGGACGCCGGACGCAACGCCTGGGGCGCCGTACTCGGCCGCCGGGGCACGCTCGCGGCCGCGGGCAAGACGGCCGGCGACCCGGACGAGCCCGTCGCCACCCTCTCCGTGTCGGACGGCCCCGGGCTCCAGTGGGCGGCGGCGCCGCTGAACCAGCCGGGGGCCGTCACCAACTGGAGCCATGAGCTGCCGCGCGACCGGTGGTGGCACGTGGCGGTCGTCAACGACGGCAAGCTCACGACGATGTACGTCGACGGCTGCGTCGTCGCCCGCAACCCCGCCACCCGCACCACCGGTCTCGCCACCGCGGGCCTGCCCTGGCTGCTCGGCGCCTATGAATACGGGGGCAGGCTCGACCAGTTGATGCACGGCTGGATCGGCGACATCCGGATCGTCGAACGCCCCCTGCGCGTACGTGATTTCATGATGGCGCGAACTGCATCGTCCCACTGACTGGGCAGTCAGTTGATGACAACCTGACCAGCGGCCATAATGCACGTGTAGCCCTTCACGCATCCCCCGTCGTGAAGGGCTACACCTGTTGCGGTGCATGCGCCTTCTGCCCGCGCCGACTTCACGAGCAGGGAGCTCCCCTCGTGGTTCCCTGCTCGTGTTTTTTCGAGTTAACAGTGACGTAAAGAGTTTGCGCAAGCCCGCTCCCGTGCGGCCCCCGCACGGCCCCCGTACCGCCTCGCGCTCACGCCTCCCGATCCGCGAACACCGCATCAGGATTCGTTACAGTACGAGCCCGTTGACGGAATCGATGACCGTGCGGCACCGGTCGGGCGGGGACGGATACGTGGGGGGCCGGATACGTGGGGGGCCGGATGGACATCGGCGAAGAGCGCGCACCGGAGCTGCGGACGTTGCGGCAGAAGGTCGAGTACATGATGGAGAAGACGTTCCCCGACCAGAAGATCTCGGGGCGGGTCTTCGCCGACCTGGTCAAGGAGCGCGGCGGCGCCCTCTCGCACAGCTACTTCTCCAACATCCTGGCCGGAAAGGTCACCCAGCCCTCCGAGGACATCCTCAAGGCGCTCGGCCTGGGCTTCGGCGTCGACTGGCGGTTCTTCAAGGAGGAGTCCGAGGTCGTCGACGACGTCGTCGCCGGGCTGCAGTTCCTCGCGAAACGGCGTACCGGGGAGATCAGCGGAGTGGCCGGACGCGGCCTCGACGAGGACGGTCTCCCGCCGGAGCTGGTGCAGTTCGCGCTCTCCTTGCTGGAGGACAACAAGGCCCAGCGGGTCACGACCAACAGCGCCACCGCCCCTGACGCGCCGGAGAAGTAGGGCTTCACGCCCCTGCGCGAACCGCGCAGGAGCGTGAAGCCGGGCCGGCCGACCGCGTACCGGACCCAGCACGTGCAGGCCCGCGCACAACGCCGATACCACCGGGCCGACCCCCACGCCCTCCCTGGAGGAGACCGCATGACCCGCACCGACACCACCGCCACCACGGACACCACCGTCGACGCCTGCGCCGACGCCTCGCCGGCCACCGGCGCCGCGCGCACCGTCACCGACATGTTCCAGCCCCGCAACGTCCTGCTGGTCGGCATGCTCGGCATCGGCCTGGCCGCCGCCGGTCACTGGACCGGGCTCCTCTGGGGATTCCTCGGCGCCCTGTGCGCCGGACTCGTTCCGGCCGGGTACATCGAATGGGAGCGCGGGCGCGGCACCTGGGGCGACCGCCATGTCGTCGACCGCACCAAGCGGGCCCCGATCTTCTTCGTCATCCTCGGCTCCATCGGCGCCGGTTCGCTGGTGATGGTCATGGGCCACGCCCCCACCGGCATCCTCGTGGCGATGCTCGCCCTCTGGGCGATGACCGTGATCATCCTGGCCGTCAACACGGTCTGGAAGATCTCGGTGGACGCCGCGGTCGCCTCGGCCGTCGTCGCGCTGCCCGCGGCGGTCCACTCGCCGTGGTGGCTGCTCGCCTACCCGATGACGGTCGCCGTGTGCTGGTCGCGGGTCGCGCTCGGGTACCACTCGGTGGCGCAGACGGTCGCCGGCGCGTCGCTGGGGGCCGCGACGGCGGGCGCGTTCCTGTTCGTCTGAAACGGAACCGGGGCGGCCGGGCACGGGCATCGGACCGACCGGCCACGGGTACAGGTGCCCCGTGCCGAACTTCGAGATCACCACCGCAAGCGCCGACGACCTCACGATGCTGGCCGAATGGGCCCACGCCGAGGGCTGGAACCCCGGCCTCACCGACCGCCACGCCTTCTTCGCCACCGACCCGCGCGGATTCCTGGTCGGCCGGCTCGGCGGCGATCCGGTCTCCTGCGTCTCCGTGGTCCGCTACGGCTCCGGCCACGGGTTCCTCGGCTTCTACCTCACCCGCCCCGAACTGCGCGGACAGGGGTACGGCAGCCGGCTCTGGCGGGCCGGCATGGCACGGCTGGACGGGCGCAACATCGGCCTGGACGGGGTGGTGGCCCAGCAGCCCAACTACCGTAAATCCGGCTTCCGTTCCGTCTGGACGACCAGGCGTTACGAGGGCCGGCCGCCCACCGGCCCGACCGCCCCGCCCGGCACCGTCCTCGTCGACGCCCGCACCCTCCCCTTCGACCGGCTGGCCGACTACGACCGCCGCTTCTTCCCCGCCGAACGCGACAGCTTCCTCGCGCCGTGGATCGCCGGGCCCACCCGCACCTCGCTCGCCGCCGTCCGCGACGGGGAGCTGCGCGGCCTCGCCGTACTGCGCCCCTGCCGCACGTCGTCCCGCATCGGCCCGGTGTACGCGGAGTCGCCCGAGGTGGCCGGTGCCCTGGTCGGCGCGCTCGCGGCCGGCGATCCGGACACCGCGGTGGCGATCGACGTGCCCGACGTCAACCCGGCGGCGGTGCGCCTCGCGCAACAGCTGGGCCTCACCCCGTCGTTCGAGACCGCCCGGATGTACACCGGCCCGTCACCGGACGTCGACCACTCCGGGCTGTTCGGCATCACCAGCCTGGAGCTGGGCTGACGAGCCGACCCCGGACCGGGAGGTGGCGGCGCCCGTGCGGGGCCGGGTGCGCGAGGCCAGTACCGCGATGTCGTCCTCGGCACCCGGTCCGAACCGTTCGAGCACCCCGTCGAGCAGGGCGTCGAGGCTGCCGCTCGCGGGCAGAGCCAGTTCCCGGAGGCGGCCGACCGAGACGTCGATGTCCTCGCCGCGCCGCTCCACCAGACCGTCGGTGTACAGGAACAGCACGGTGCCCGGCCCGAACTCCACGGAAGCCGTCCGGTACCCGCCGAACCCGGTACCGAGGGGAGGGCCCACCGGTACCCCGCCGCACACCCTGGTCCCGGCCCTCCCGGGATCGATGAGCACCGGCGGCAGATGTCCGGCGCTCGCCACCTCGCACACCGTGCCGGATTGGTCGACGACGACCAGCAGGCAGGTCGCCGCCCGGTCCGTTCCGGACCGTTCGACCATCCGGTCCAGCCGTTCCAGGATCCGGTGCGGTGGCAGCTCGTCGTCGGCGAACATCCGCAACAGCGAGCGGTAGTGGCTCATGGCGACCGCCGCCTCCACGCCGTGGCCCATCACATCGCCCATCGCCTCCAGGTGGCGGCCGTCCCGCAGCGGGATGACGTCGAACCAGTCGCCGCCGACCATCACACTCCGGTCGGCCGGCAGATAGCGGGTGGCGATCTCGATGTGCGGGTGCGGCGGGCGCGGCTCGGACAGCAGGGAGCGCTGGAGTTCCAGGGCGATGGTGTGCTCGTGGCCGTACCGGCGGGCGTGGTCGAGATCGACGGCGGCCCGGCCGGCGAGCTCCCGGGCGACCACCACGTCCTCGTCCGTGAAGACGGGTGAGTCCCCCGCCCGGATCAGGGCGAGGACGCCGAGCGGACGGCCGCGCAGGCCGACGGGCACGATGACCGCCGAGTGCATCCCGAGGGCACGGTAGGCGGCGACCCGTTCGGGGGCGGGGGCGGAGCGCCTGAGCTGTTCATCGGTGGTGTTGTTCTCGACGACCGGCTGATTGGCCGCCAGGCAGCGCTGTACGGCCGCCGCCTCCTGGTAGTCGACGTACTCACCGGTCAGCCCGAACCCCGGCAGCCCGGCGCGCAGCCCGGCCACCGCCGTCAGCGCCGCCCGGCGCAGCCGCAGCACGCCGGGGGGTGCGGGGCGGACCGGGGCGGCGACATCGGGCGGGAAGACCTCGACCGTGGCGAGGTCCGCCAGCCCCGGCACGACGAGGTCGACGAGTTCCGCGCACGTGGTGTCCATGTCGAGCGTGGTGCCGATCCGGGTGGCCGCGGCGTCCAGCATCGTCATGTGCCGCCGGGCCTGCTCCAGCTCGCGCCGCCCCTGTTCCGAGCCCATCACCTCCAGCACGATCCCGGCCAGGCCCATGATCTGCCCGTCGACCTCCAGCCGGTGGTACGCCGCGTGCCAGTACCGCCGGCCCCCGCCCACCGAAGCGGCGGTGTAACCGCTGGTGGTGATCTCGCGGGGCTTCCCGTCGGCGAGCACGGCCCGCATCATGTCCTCGCCCGCGTCGACCCCCGGGAGGACCTCGGCCACGGTGCGTCCGAGGTGTTCGGCGGCCGGCACGCCGTTGATCCGTTCGAGGGCCGGGTTGACGTACAGATAACGCAGCTCCGTATCGAGCACGCCGACGCCCGCCACGGTGCCTTTGACCAGGGCCGCCGCGGCCTCGGGGTCGAAGGGCACCACGCTGTGGACGTACACATCGGCCGACACGTCAACCTCCTGGGGCGGGGGTACGGACCTCCCGCCGCCCAGGCCTCAATCGTCGGCCGCCCGCCCCCGCCACGCATCCGCAGCCGTGCCCCGCCACGTCCTCGTCCGCCGGACTCCAGAACACCGGCCCACCTCCGCGCGGCCCCCCTACAGTCTCTGCGCGGCCCCGTACAGCCTCCGTACGGCCCCTCCGTACGGAGGCTCCCGGCCTCCGTACGGCTTCCGTCTGCACGGCCCGCGCACAGCCCACAGGTCCCGGGCGCGGGAACGCCCGGGATTCCCTGTCAGGGCTCAGGCGAGCGGGTGCGACGTCCGGCCGGACGCCTCGTCGATCTCGTCGTGCGCCTTCGTCAGCATCTTCATCGCCAGCTCATTGAGTGCTCTGGCTCCCGCGATCTCCTCGCCCACCCTCGGCTGTTCCTTGTCGGACGGGTGGCGGCTCGCATAGCCGTGCGCCCGCACCTCGGCACCGTCCGGAAGCCGCACCAGTGCGGCCGCCCGGGTGCGGTGACTGTCCTCCTCGAATTCCAGCTCCACATGCCACCCGACAGCTGTGTGCATCATGACCATCACCTCCCTACCAGGGTGCGCCCGTTCCCCCGCCCCTGCACCACGGACCGGACGGGCGCCCGGGCCGGTCCCCGGGCCAGTCCCCGGGCCGGGCGCGGCCCATCCGGTCGACGTCGAGGGTTCCACGGACCGCCGAGGCGTCCGGCGGAAGCCGGAGGGCCGCCGTGACCTCCTCGGGGAGCGGGCCCAGGCCGAGCAGGCCGGTGGTGATCCGGGTCGTCAGCGCGTGCCAGGTACCGGCGCGCCGGAGCATCGCGTGGTCGCTGCCCCGGATCGCGACCAGGCAGGCACGCGCACCGGACCGGCGGGCGCGGGCGGTGAGGGACTGGGACGCCCGGGGGTTCGTGATGCGGTCGCGGGTGCTGTGCAGCAGGACGACGTCGCGGGCGGCGAGCTGGGCGACCGGGTCCTCGGCCGGGCACCACGGGGCGAGGCCCACCACCCCGCGCACCAGCGGATGGCCTGCGGCGCGCAGGGCGGCACGGGCGCCCATCGAGTGGCCGACCAGGACCACCGGGATCTCACCGGCCTCGCGGCGCAGGGTGTCGAGGGCGCGTACGGCGTCGTGGAACGGGTCCTCGCGGGGACCGTTCCAGCCGCGGCGGGTGTAGCGGACGGCGCGTACGAGAACATCCGCGGCGCCGTCGCCCGTGGCCCGGGCGACGGCCTGCTCGAACGGGCGCATCCGCACGGCGGGCACGTTCAGCAGGCCGGGCGGGGGCGCGCCCAGGCCCGTTTCGGCGCCGCCGTGCAGCAGGAGCACGGCCGCGGACGGTGGTCGGCGGACTGTCATACGTACCTCCTGGTGCGGTAACCGGTCCCATGACGAGCATGCTGTACGAAGCACGGGTTCGAAGACGCCCGCGGCATCGGATCACGGAGGAACCGACATGGGATCATCACCACAACTCGGCCGGGCCGTCCCGGATTTCACGCTGCCGGGCGGTGTGCTCACGGGCGAGACGTTCGAGCGCCGCGACTACACCCTCTCCGCGGCCCGCGGCCGCGCCGTGGTCCTGGCCTTCTATCCGGGCGACAACACGGCCGTCTGCACCAAGCAGCTCTGCTCGTACTCCTCGGGCCTGGAGACCTTCGGCGAGCTGGACGCCGAGGTCTGGGGAATCAGTCCACAGGGTGTGGACAGTCACGAGTCGTTCGCCCACTCCCACGGACTTCGGATGCCGCTGCTCGCGGACACCGGACGGGAGACCGCACGGGCGTACGGCGTCGCGGCGCCCGGGATCGGGGTGCGCCGCGCGGTCTTCCTCGTCGGGCCCGACGGCGTACTGCGCTGGAAGCATGTCGCGCTGCTCGGAGCCACGTTCCAGTCGCTGGACACACTGGCCGAACAACTCTCCGGCATCAAGAGCACGTAAAAGATTGCCGGAACCCGGCAGTATTCGCTGCCGGATATGTGTGGGATCATCCAGCCAGTTCGACGGAAATGTTCGAGGCAGAGACGTCCGGGGGACGTGATCGGGAAAACCGTGATCGCGGAACCCATGGATCGGGGAGGGTGACCGCATGACGTTGTTTCTCGGTCTCGGCATCGCGGGAGTCGTTCTGCTCGCGCTGTCCCTGATCTTCGACGGCCTCCTCGAAGGTCTCTTCGGAGGCCTACTGGACGGCCTCTTCGACGGCCTCCTCTCCCTCCCCGTCATCGCCGGATTCCTCTCGATGCTCGGCTTCGGCGGCGCGATCGTGCTCGGCACCACCGGTGCCGGTACGGTCGCCGCGACCGCCGCCGGAGTGCTGGCCGGAATCGTCGCAGCCTGGCTGACCTGGAAGTTCAGCCGGGCCCTGATGCGCGACCAGACCAGCGCCACCCCGCGCGGCACCGATCTCGTCGGCACGTCCGGCTCGGTCGTCACCGCCATCCCGGCCGACGGCTACGGCGAGGTCCTGCTGCGCATGGCGGGCCAGACCGTGAAGCTGGCGGCGAAGAGTCCGGTGCCGGTCGAACGCGGCACCGAGATCTGGGTGGAGGCCACGCTGTCGGCCACCTCGGTCGCGGTCCGCCCCGTCGAGCGCTGACCACCGCCCGAGCCGATACGGATACACCGCCCGAAAACAACTGCCGTCCCCGCAGGGAGGCAGGGGGGACCCCCTTATGAGCCCAGTCGTGACCGCAGTCGTCGGAGTCGTCGTACTCCTCGTACTCCTCGCCCTCGTCGTCATCACCCGCTACAAGGTCGCCGGACCCAGCGAGGCATTCATCATCACCGGCCGCCGCGGCAAGAAATCCACCGACCCGGTGACCGGCCGCACCAGCATCGACAACAGCGGTCAGAAGGTCGTCGTCGGCGGCGGCGTCTTCGTCGTCCCGTTCGTCCAGCAGAAGTTCACCCTGGACCTGTCCAGCCGGCACATCCCGGTGGCCGTGCGCGGAGCCGTCACCCTGCGCGGGGTGAAGTCCCACCTCGAAGGCGTCGCGATCGTCAAGGTCGGCGGCAGCGAGGAAGCGATCCGGGCCGCCGCCCAGCGCTTCCTCCAGCAGCAGGACGGCATCGTCGGCTTCACCCAGGAAGTGCTCTCCGGCGCGCTGCGCGCCATCGTCGGCCGGATGTCGGTCGAGGACATCATCCGGGACCGTGCCGCGTTCGCCGGCCAGGTCGCCGAGGAGGCCGAGGCCAGCCTCTCCGGGCAGGGCCTGATCCTGGACGCCTTCCAGATCCAGGACATCACCACCGAGGGCTCCTACCTCGAAGACCTCGGCCGCCCCGAGGCCGCCCGCGCCAAGCAGGAGGCGGACATCGCCGAGGCGATCGCCAAGCGCGCCTCCGAGCAGGCCCGGCTCAAGGCCGCCGAGGAGATCGCCATCGCCGAGCGGACCTTCTACCTCAAGCAGGCCGAGATCAAGGCCGAGACGGAAGCCGCCGCCGCCAAGGCCAACGCGGCGGGCCCGCTCGCCGAGGCGGCCCGCCAGCAGGAAGTCCTGGAGGAGCAGGAGAAGGTCGCCCAGCGCCAGGCCGCGCTGACCGACCGCGAACTCGACACCAAGGTCCGCAAGCCCGCCGACGCCGCCCGCTACCAGGCCGAGCAGGAGGCCGAGGCCCGCCGGATCGCCCAGGTCAAGGAGGCCGAGGCGGACGCCGAGCGCTCCCGGCTCACGGGTCAGGGCGAGAAGCTGCACCGCTCGGCCCTCGCCGACGCCGTGCGCATCGAGGGCGAGGCGGAAGCCGCGGCCATCGCGGCCAAGGGTGCGGCCGAGGCCGAGGCCATGCAGAAGAAGGCGGACGCATTCGACCGGTACGGCGACGCGGCCGTGCTCCAGATGCTGGTCGAGGTGCTGCCGCACGTCGTCGCCAAGGCGTCCGAGCCGCTGAGCGCCATCGACAAGATGACCGTCATCTCCACGGACGGCGCGAGCCAGCTGTCGCGCACGGTCACGGACAACGTCGCCCAGGGCATGGAACTCCTCAGCTCCACCACCGGAGTCGACCTGGCGGCCCTGCTGAAGAACCTCAAGGGCGGTACGGCAGCCGCGGCTTCGGCCGGTCTGCCCGACCGGGCCCCGGACACGGCCACTGCCGCGTCCCCCGACGGGAAGATCGAGATCACCGACTGATCCGGCCCGCTCCCCGCCCGTGCCCGGCCGACAGCGCTCCGTACCGCACCGGCCGGGCACGGGCACGTCCGGACCAGTGGAAACCCGGCGCCCGGCGTCAGCCCGTCAGGTCCACCCGCACCGTCAACAGGTCGGTCCCCAGGGCCCGCACCGCCGCGCTGTTGCCACGCGGCAGCACCTTGAGCCGGGCACGGGCGTCGTCCTGGGGAAGCAGGTGGGCGGTGCCCTTGTACCACCGGCCCTTGATCCGGACCCGGACCCGGGGATCGGCCTGGATGTTGCGTACGTACTGCGACTTCTCGCCGTACTCCGAAACCAGCCAGAACGCCTGGCCCACGCGCCGGCCGCCGACCGGGGTGCGGCGCGGGAGGCCGGAGGTGCGGCCCGTCGTCTCCACGAGGGTCTGGAACGGCAACCGTCTGGTGACCGGGTTGGCGACATACCGCTGGAACGACGTGACCGTCCGGAACTTGAGCTCTCGACTGCGCGACATGCGTGCCCCTTCCACCCGTTGCCTGCGTGCCGATGTACCGCTGCGCCGGAGGTCGCCGACGACTGCCGCCCCGAGCGTAGGGTCTGGCGACGCCGGGGCGGCACCACACGCGCACGCAGCGGCCGGACCCGCCCGTTCGGCACGCGAACGGAGCCCTGTCAGCCTCTCTCGCCGCCGCCCTCGCCCCGCTCCCCCGCGACCGACGCCAGCCGCTCCCTCCACGGCAGGGGGGCGGGCTCGGCAGCCTCCCTCTCGATCCGCCGAGCGGCCCAGTACGCCTGGTTAGCCTCGCGGGCGCAGGGCCCGCACATCGTCTCGTCCGCAAGCGGCCGGAAGACGTGTTCACTGCCCTCCCCCTCACAGACGATGAACGGCCGAACGGGCCGCGCCACCACCGGCGGCGGCGTCGGCGCAGCAGGTGCCGGAAGCTTCTGTACGAGCCGGTGGCGCAGAAATCCCACCGCCGACCGCACCCCGTCCCGGGGCAGCTCGCAGGAGAGTGCCCGCCGCAGATCCGCCGAGCCCACCCCACGCCGAATCCACTCGCCGGCCAACTCGGCCAGACCCCGCGCCTCCCGGACCCCGAGGTGCAGTTGCGGATTCGTGTGCCGCAGCGAGAGCAACACCTGTTCGCCCTCCCCGACTTCGGCTCGCACAGCGGACCGCTGTTCGGACTCCTCGCGAGCCTCGGTGCCTTCGGAGGGTGGGTGGGAGTAGTTCTCCCCACGTTCTTCATCTACCGGTTCATAGCCACCGACCGGCCGAACCCCCGGCTGACCGACCACCGGAACCCGCGCACCCGGACGGTCGGCGGAGGCGGCACCCACCCAGGACTCCCGGACCACCCTGGCCTCGTCGTCCGTGAGCGGGACGTTGGCGAAGAGCTGGTCGGTCACCCAGAACCCGCGCTCCCCCTGCCGCTTCCACTCATGCACGAACCCGTTCGTGATCAGCTGCCCCTTGGCCCTCTGGTAGGCCCTGCCGGTGATCCCGAGCTTCTTCGCGTGCTCGCTGAGCGCCTTGTCGGCCTGCGCTTCGGGGAGCCCCTGTACGTACAGGAGAAGAATCTTCGCGTCACTGCTCAGACGCGGATGCCGCACAACATCGTGCGAAGCCTTCGTGTAGCGCCGAGAGGGCGCGATAGCATGCCAAAGCATCCCGGTGGACCGTTCTTCCACTCGCGGTGAAGGCCCTCGGTGCGGTGCTCGTAACACCCCCGGGGGCCGCCCCATGCATGCATATGCACAGAGCGTGATGACGCGATCACCGTACCGCATGGGATCGGCCCCCTGCACCAGAACCGAGAACTCGGATACGAAGCAGTCGGGAGCGACGCATTCCCGCAGCACCGCCCGTGCGGCTTCAGGGGAGGGGCCGGCCGGGGAGGTAAGCGGCATCTGCCCGGTGGTGGTGCGCCATGGCCGATGAGTTGGCCCGCGGGCATGCGGTTACGGTCCTGGCGTCCGAGGTGCAGTTGTCGCCCGCTGAGGCCGCTGAGCTTCTGGGCCTGTCTCGGCCATTCGTCGCCCGCCTGCTCGACGCCGGTGACATCCCGTCGATGAACCTGCCCGGCAGCAGTCACCGCGTGGTCCGCCTTGCGGACGTGCTGGCGTTCCAGCAGCAGCGCGAGCGCCGCAGGGAGGGGCGGCGCCAGATCGCCGATGCCTTGGAGGGCGTCGACCTGCCCTATTGATGTGGGTGTCACCGGCAGCCGTGAAAGAGAAGAAGGGCGGGCCGTCGAGTAGGAACCCGCGGTTGTCAGCCGGCTTTGGCTGGCCAAGACGGGTCTGGTTCCGTGCAGCTCAGCTGTGGTTGACGCTGGATGCGACCTCGCGGGTCATACGTAGGTTGGGCAGCTTTCCTTGCCAAAGCTCTCGCTCGCCCGTGATCTCGAATCCGTGGCGTTGGTAGAAGCGGACCGCGCTGTCGTTGTAGTCAGTGACCCATAGGCATATGGGTGCGGCTCCGGCCCAGATGAGGAACTCGGTCATCATTCGGCCACCGAGTCCCTGGCCCTGGACGTGCTTCAGCACATACATGGGCCCGAGGGTGACCACCTCGCCGCGGCGCCCGCAGAGAACGCCGACGATCTCGGTATCGGAACGGACAACACGGCAGAACAGCAGGTCCGGTTGGTCGTTCGCGGCCTCGATGAACTCCCGCCACTGGATGATGCCTTCCGCGGTGGCTGCCGAGCCACGATGCTCACGGATCCAGTCCTCGTCGATCCCCAGCTCCGGGTTGGGGTATGTCTGCAGCCACGCTCTCAGCAGCAACGGCCCCAACCACGCGGAATTGTCCGGACGAGCGGATTCGATCACGTAGGTCATGACAACGATTTTCGTCGATCAACCACTGCCTCAGGCCGCTCAGACACAGATCAGCCGACTCTGGCAAACTGTTCCGTTCGCGCCCTGGTGCTGGCGAGCCGGTAGGAGTCGGTGCCGGTCTGGGGCTACCTGCCTTCGCCGACCTCCTGACGGGGCGCCTCGGGTGCCGAATGAGGTGATGTGGCGCGAAGGCGGCACGCGGCGCCTGAGTACGGCTTCGTCGATCGTTGTCGCCGCAGGAAGCGTGTTTCCGACGCGGGACCCGAACCGGGGAGGTGGCTGAAGCCGTGGAGTCGACCGCCCCAGCCACAGTGGGTTTTCTCATGGGTCCGGGCCCGCGCGCGAGCCCCTTGATGAAGTAGGGAAAGTTCTGCCGCGCTGGGAGCGGGCGCTTCCGGCTTCAGTCGTCAGGCTCGTTCCCGTGCCGCCAGCGCCGGGATCGTTGCGATCTTCTCCGCCGTAAGGGCCGACCAGTCCACTCCTGACGGTCGGTGGGGGCTCGGGCAGACGATGGTCTCGTCGGGAGTCACGATCAGGTCGACGCTTACGTCGTGGTCGGTGGTGGGGATCGGGGTGTCGGTCACCTGGAGTGTGTGGACAGTGGTGACAACAAGCGTCTGCGGTGTCACCAGGCCGGCCTCGGTGAGCAGGGCGAACTCGATGTCGGAGTAGCCGGCGCCCTTGCCGATGCGGGCGCCGTCGCGGTTGACGGCGACGCTGCCGAGGATGATCAGGTCCAGAGGGCGGAGGGCGTCGACCTCGACAGTGGGAGCGATGGTGGCTGCGTTGTGGCTGGCTGCGGCCTCGGCAGGTGAGACGGTGAGGGCGGCCGGGTCGAGGAGGTAGAAAGGCTTGAGGGTCGCCAGCTTCGGGACCGCCATGTAGACGGTCTTCCTCTCCTCCAGAGCCCTTGCGCGGACCGGTAGTTGGGCCTTGTCCGGCACGGCCTTGACGACACTCGCGCGTTGCCAGGCCGGGAGCGCCGCGAGTCGGGCCGCGGCATCCTCGGCACCCTTGAAGTTGGGGATGCGGCCGTGAACGGAGGCGTCGTGAACGGCATCCGCGGCGGTCAAGGCATCCCATACCTGAGTGCGTACCGCCTGCTTGGCGTGGTCCAGGGAACTGCCTGCCACCGGTGTCTCCTTCGCTCTTCTACGCTGCCGTCATCAGGCCGAACAATCTGTCGTGGACCGCTGCGACGACTGGCTCCTGACGCCAGGGGTGCAATTCGCGAGCAGCTCCGAAGACGATGTTCATTCCTCCGCCCCCGCGTGTGGCCTCCAGTTCGGCGATGGCCTCGGTGAGACTGTCCACCGCCGCTTCGACCTCGCGTTGTCGGATACGGGCGAGCGTAAGGTTTCCCAGCACGATCGCGCGTGACTTTCGCCTGTCCCGTAGCTTCTCCGCCATGCTGGTCAGCAGGGTTTCGGCCCGTCGGTGTTCTCCGAGGGAGAGGTAGCAGGAGCCTGCGAGGCGGCCGAACTGGGTGGGCGATACAAGGTCGGCAGCGGCGTCGCTGCCGTCCGCGTGGTCGAGTTGGCGTTCTGCTAGGGAGAGGGCGCGCTCGCAGTCCGAGGACGAAAGCAGCATGGCGTGTGCCTCAGCGACGTGCAGAAGTGCCAGCCCGGACAGAGCCGGGCTCGTACTCACGTCAATCGCGCGGGGTCGCTAGGGCCGCCGGCGCGGGGGTGGGCGCGGTGGGGTGGCTGGTTGGGCGGCTGGTGGTCAGGAGGAGTACTGCCACGATGGCCTGGACTCCGATGATCAAGGCCTGGGTCTCAGGGGCCTTGACGCCCAGTAGGACCATCGTCGTGTTGACCGCGAAATGGACCGCGATCGACGCGACGACTCCGGCACGTTCGTAGGCGCAGGCGGTGAGCATGGCCATCGGGATGGCGCTGACGGCGAAGAGCACGCCGCTCGGGGACTTCAGGCCCAGTTCGTTCTGGACGGTTCCGTCGATGAAGAACAGCGGCAGGTGCCATACGGCCCAGATGACGCCCAGCACCAGGCCGACCTGGAAGCGACTCATCGACGCGCGCATCCTCGGGTAGGCGGTGCCGCGCCAGCCTGGTTCCTCGGACAGTGGCCCTGAGACCACCATGCTGATGAGGAACGCCGCGGGCCCGCCTTGCCCGGCCATCACTTCCCTTGCGTCCTCCCAGCTCAGTGCGGGGCCGCCCGCCGCGTGCGCCAGCAGTGCGGCCGACAGCACGGTCGCCGAGGCCAGCGCCAGGAGGGGTGGCACCCAGAACAGGGCGGTCCGCCGGAACCGGACCACGTGTTCGGGGGCGGGCCCACCGCGGCGGCCGCGGCGGACCCGGATCACCAGGGCGCCTATCAACGGGCCGAAGGCGCCGAAGAGGAAGGGCAGGGCCGTGGGGGGCTGTGTCGCCGATCCGCCGAGCCCGATCGCCGTGAACCAAGACGCCCAGCTCACGCCGAAGGCGATGGCCATGAACAGGATCAGGTCGCTTCGGCGGCGGTCGGGAGGGGCGGGGGCCGCGAAGGACGTCGGGGATGTGGGGGATGTGGGGGATGTGGGGGATGTGGGGGATGTGGGGGATACAGCGGAAGTTGAAATAGGCATGCCAAAGTTCCCTGTGTCAGGTGTCCATTGGGTGGTCTTGCGTACGCGGGGGTGGGCGGTCGTGCGCGCGGGGGCCGGGATCAGGAGGAGAAGGTTCGCCCCTCGGCGCGCGTCCGCCCGGGGGCCACGCCCAGTTGGCGGGCGAGCCAGGCGGTGATGAGGTTCAGGAGGTCCGGGTCGACCGGGTCGCGCAGGAGGCGGCGGTAGGAGCGGAGGGTGTGGCGCCCGGGGTCGCGGCGCAGGATGTGCGTGAGGTCGGGGACGCGGTGGATCTCGGCCCTGCCCGGCACCAGCCGGTACATCTCGTCCAGGTCGGCGGGGTCCACCTGGAGGTCCTTGTCACCGGTGACGGCCAGGACGGGCGCGTGGATGGCGATCAGATCGTCACGGCTGTCGTGGGCGAGGTTCTCGCGCATCCAGCGGGCGTTGACCGGGACGGCGATGCGTGCCACGTCCGTACGGGTCCTCTTGATCCGGGCGAGGGCCCGCTCGCCCAGGGCCCCCAGGGGTCGCCGCAGGAGGCGGACGGGGGCGGGCATGCCCTGGATGAGCGAGCGGGCCTGCCAGCGCAGGGCCCCCTCTCCCGGACGGGCGTAGCCGGCCAGCAGCACCACCGCCCCCACGTCATGACGTGCGGCGAGGCTCATGGCGTGCAGGGCGCCTTCGCTATGGCCTATGACGCCGACGGCGTCGGGGCGGACGGCGGGGTGGTCGGCCAGGGCGCGCAGGGCGGCGGCCGCGTCCTCGTAGTTGTCGGTGAAGCCGGTGGCCCGCCAGACGCCGGGGGTGGCACCGGCGCCACGCCGGTCGTAGCGGAGCACGGCGACACCCTCCGCCGCGAGGGCGGCAGCCAGCGGTCGGCCGAGGTTCATCCGGACCTTACGGGTGTTGCCCTCGCGGTCCAGAGGGCCGGAGCCGTGCAGGAGCAGGACGACGGGGTGCGGGCCGGAGCCGACAGGCAGGGTCAGGGTGCCGGCCAAAGGGGTCCCGTCGTCCGCGGTGACCGTCATGTCGATGTCGGGCAAGGCTGCGCCTCTCATTGTCCTCAACTACGAGAACGTTATCAGATGTGAGACCATTGGAGTCATGGCAACCGCGAACCTCCTCCTCCACCCCGTCCGGATGCGCATCCTGCAAACTCTGGTCGGCGCCGACGAGCTGACCACCGCACAGCTGCGCGACCGGCTGCCCGACGTCCCGCCGGCCACGATGTACCGGCACATCGCCACCCTCACCCAGGCGGGCATCCTGGAAGTGGTCCATGAAAGGCAGGTTCGCGGCACCGTCGAACGCAGCTACCGGGTACGCCAGGACAAAGCCGTCGTGGACGCCGACGCCCGCACCGCCATGACCAAGGACGATCACCGGCAGTCCTTCACCGTGTTCACCGGGGCTCTGATGGCCGACTTCGACCGCTACCTCGCCCGCGACGACGCCGATCCCGCCCGCGAAGGTGTCGTCTACCGGCAGGGCGCGGTATGGCTGACCGACGACGAATTCGCCGAACTCGTCGAAGAGATCGAAGCCGCCGTCGCCCGCCGCACCCACACCGCCCCCGGTGACGGCCGCACCCGCCACATCATCAGCTTCGTGGTCGTACCCGACGATGCCACCGGTCCCGATGCCGGGACCGATCGGGAGTGTCATGAATTGGGTCCTGGCGTATCTCAACAAGGGCCCGCACAAGGCACATAAGGCAGGTGAAGCGGGCAGACGGTGAGGCGCATGGGCAACGGACAGGCAGCCCCGACCGGCTGCGCACTGATCAGGATCGGCCAGGCCTGGACCGCACCTGCGAGCACGAGCCGCCGACCGCGCCTTGTGGGCGCGGCCGACGGTCTGTTCAGAGGGCGTCAGGCCGCAGTAGCGGCTTCGCGTCCCCTGCGGGTGCGGCGGTGGAGGATTTCATCGAAGGTGGCGCGGGCGCCGGTGGGGTCGATGTAGTGCATGGCCAGCAGGGCGGCGATGACGGCGCCGACGAGGTCGTTCTGGACCTCGGACCAGGCGTGGTCGTCACTGCAGGTGGTGAGGCCCCTCAGGCCATGGAGGGCGTGCATGGCCTCGCCGGCCTCCTCGGCGACTTTGCCGACCTGGAGGCTCTTGAGCTCCTCGTCGGGCAGGTGGGCGCCCGCGGCTCGGTAGACGGCGGAGAGTTTTTCGATGTTGTCCCACAGGGTGTCCACGTCGGACCTCCGATCGATGGGTTCGGCTATTCGTGTGCGGGCCGTCCGAGCTGGCGCACAGCCCATCCGGCCATGCGCCAGGCGTCGGCGTCGATGAGGTTGCGGAGGTCGACGAGGACCGGGTCCGCGACCAGTGGGGCGAGGGCCTTGGGGTCGGCCTCGCGAAAGTGGGGCCACTCGGTGGCCAGGACGATCAGTTCGCTGCCCTGGACGGAGGCGTCGAGGGTTTCGGCATAGTCGAGTTCCGGGTGGCGGCGCAGGGCCGTGGGTACGGCATGCGGGTCGTGGACGGTGACGATCGCGCCCCGCTGGTGCATGAGGGCGGCGACTGCCAAGGCGGGGGATTCGCGGACATCGTCGGTTCCGGCCTTGAAGGAGGCGCCCCAGACGGTGACGCGCACGCCGTCGACGGGGCGGCCGAGAGTCTGCTCGATGAGCTTCAGTGCGGCGGTGGGCCGGGATTCGTTGACCTCCTCGGCGGCCCGCAGAAGGGTCGCGGCTTCGGTGGCGCCGAGAGTACGGGCGGAAGCAGTGAAGGCGCGGACGTCCTTCGGGAGGCAGCCGCCTCCGTAGCCGGGGCCGGCGTTGAGGCCACCGCGGCCGATCCGAGGATCGAGACCGATGGCCTCGGTGAGCTGCTGGACGTCGGCTCCGGCGGCGGTGCACATGTCGGCGACGCCGTTGATGAAGGAGATCTTCATGCCGAGGTAGGCGTTGGCGGCGCCCTTGATGAGTTCGGCGGTGGCGGGATCGGTGACGAAGAGCGGGATCTGGGCCTGCAGGAGCGGTGCGTAGACCTTCCGTACGACGTCCTCGGCGCGGGCCGAAGGGACGCCCACGACGATCCGGTCGGGCCGCAGGGTGTCCTCGATGGCGTGGCCCTCGCGCAGGAACTCGGGGTTCCAGACGACCTCCACCTTGTCTCCGGCCGGGGAGAGGCGGGAGAGGAGGGCGGCGAGGTCGCGGGAGGTGCCGACGGTGACCGTGGACTTGCCGATGATGACGGTCGGGCGGGTCAGGTGCGGTGCGAGGGCACGGGCGGCGCCGAAGACCTGCCCGGTGTCATAACTCCGTCCGTCGGCGTCGATCGGGGTGCCTACGGCGAGGAAGTGGACGTCGGCGAACTCGGCGGCTTCCGCGAGGCTGGTGGTGAACCGCAGCTGCCCGGAGACGGTGTGGGTGGTGAGGAGTTCGGGCAGGCCGTCCTCGTAGATGGGGCACTCGCCGGCGTTGAGGCGGTCGATCTTTGCCTGGTCCAGGTCCACGCCGATGACCTCGTGGCCGATCTCGGCCATGGCAGCGGCGTGGGGAATGCCCAGGTGACCACAGCCGATGACGGATACGCGCATGGGGCCGACGCTCCTTTCCCTGTTCTCGCCCGCCCGGGGAGTCCGGGCCGGCCGGGTGCGTCACGCTAGCGCCCGCACCCGGCAGGTCCCTCTTCCTGCAGGCAGATCAACCAGCCAGCTGCTTCAGGAGATCGGCGAGTGCGGGCAGCGCCTCGGCGGCAGTCGCCCGGCACACCAGGTCGCCGTCCTGGGGCCCTTCCAGCGGGTAGGGCATGAACTGGCCGTCGTGCCAGAAGCCCTCCGGGTCCAGGTAGACGATCTTCATGCCGCGTTCGCGGGCGCGGGCTTGGACCTTGCGTCGGTCGGCGTGCAGGCCGACCACGAGGAGGGCCTTGGCGCCGTCGACCCACTCGACATCGGGCACGGCCTGGTCATACCGGCGCATGAAGCACTCGTCGAGACCGGCGCGCGCGGTAGGTCGTGGCGGAGCCCTCACCGGGGAGGGCGACCACAACGCCGAGACGGCCTTCGCGCGCGGTGTCGGTGGCGAGGTCGCCGAGCCGGGGAACGAAGGGAGCTGCCGTTCCTCACTCGGCTCCCTGCGAGGGAAGGTGGGGAGAACGTCGTCGGGTCATGCCCTGAAGTTAGGGACAGCGCAGACCCCGAATATGAGCTGGAGGAATACGACTCCTATCCATCCAGGTGAAAGCGATCGGACATGCGCCGCAACTTCTCGCGTGTGACGGCCCGTTCGGCGTAGACGATGCTACGGAGGGTCGAGCGGGCGATGGGGTGGTTCCCTACGAGCTGCGGCGCGATGCGCTCGGCTGTCTCCAGCTCGACCAGGGCCTTGTCCCGGTTCCCGTCCCACAACCAGGCCCGCGCGACGTCCATGTGGTGGTGCCCCTGACGGGAGTTGGGCAGCGACCCCACGAGCGCCGGGCTGGTACGGCGGTTTATCTCCAGGGCTTTGCCCTGTTCGCCCATCTCCAGGGCCACACTGATCGCGTGGATCTGCACGTTCCCGGCGGAGAACGTCAGCGAATGCCGGTCGTACACCGGCGCCCCCGTGTACGCGTCCATGCCTTCGGCGGCGTCCTTCGCGTATCCGATCCGGTCCTCCGCCTCCGAGGCGCGGCCGGCCCGGGCAGCGGAGACCGCTGCTCGCAGCTGCAGCGTGCCCCACGCCCGTACGGCCAGCGGATCGCCGTGTTCATACGCCTGCTGCACCGAGGTGATCGCCTTGTCCGAGAGCGCCAGCGCATCGGCCCAGTCCGCCGTGGCCCACATGTCCCAGACTCGCATCCAGTCCGCGATCGCAGGCAGCACCGGATCCCCGGACAACCTGGCTGACCACGCGGCCCGCTCGCATGCCATGGCGACCAACTCGGGGTGACCGAGGGAGTGGGCGGCGGTGTGTGCGAACTTGCAGCCCACCGCGTAGATGGCGTACGCCTCCTCCCGCTCGTGCCCCTGCGACACCTCCGCCAGGGCCCGCGCCTCACGGAACAGGTCCGGCAGAACCCGGAGGATCGCCACATTGGAGGCGGTGTCCCGCAGCCGATGCAGCCGCGTCACCTCACGCCACAGCTGCGGCGCCGGCCGCGGAGTTCCGTCGAAGACGGGTGCGAGGTCGTAGCGGCGCAGCTCGCGCAGGATCGACGAGGCGGCGACCTGCCACTGATTGTCGTCGGGGGAGCTGTTGTACGGGCGCCCGACCAGGTCGTTCGGATGCACGTGCAGCTCGGCGGCCACCTGGTTGAGCAACCCGACCCGGTCCAGCTCGATCAGGCCCCGTTCCATCTTCGACACCCAGCCCTGCGACTTCCCCAGGGTCGTCGCCAGGTCGGCCTGCGGCATGCCCAACCGCAGCCTCGCCCTGTGGACGCGCCGACCGATCTCCTCGGCTTCCTCCAGCATCAGGACACCTCCCAGCCGCCGGACCGCCCGGCGTGATCGCCGGTCCGTCCGTACCGAGTTCGTCACGAGCACGGTACCCGCTGCTTGTACGTCGGCCATCGGGGCGGGAAGCACATCGCTGCGCCATTGATTGCTCGATGTGCGGGTCCGCAACGACGTCGCCGGAGAACGTCGTAGATCAGGTGCGCCGCGGTCGATGTCGAGGCATGAAGCGTGCCGAATCAGAACCCGGCACCCCCGCAACCCCGCACCCCTTAAGGCGGTGGAACCCCCCGGATAAGGTAATGGGTAGATAAAGAGATCACCAAGTGCGTCAAAGAACCGCCGCACATCTCGGGAGGAAGCCATGGGAACCCACCGCACCACGCTGCCCGGAGTCGGCGTGCAGTACGACTACACGACCGAGTCGGGCCAGCACATCTCCGTCGTCGTCCACCACGACGGGCGGCGGTTCATCGGCTTCTACGACCAGGACGATCCCGATTCGTGCCGCCTCTCGGTACCCCTGACACCGCAGGAGGCCACCGGCCTCGCCCACCTCATCGACGCCGCGCCCATCGATGCCGTACGGACCGACGGCATCGATCTCGTCACCGAGCACATTCCGCTCGGGACGCGCTCCCCGTACGGCGGCCGGCTGCTCGGGGACACGAAGGCGCGGACGCGGACGGGGGCGTCGATCGTGGCCGTGCTGCGGACCCACAGCGCGCATCCGTCGCCCGGACCGGACTTCCGGCTGGCCATCGGGGACACGCTCGTCGCCGTCGGTACGCGGGAGGGCGTCGACGCGCTCTCCGAGATCATTGCGGAGGGCTGACCGTGCACGACACGACCGCACTGCTGGTGGAGCTCGGCTCCGTCATTCTGGGCCTCGGGATCATCGGACGGTTGGCCGGGCGGGTAGGGCTCTCGCCGATCCCGCTGTATCTGCTGGCTGGCCTCGCGTTCGGTGACGGCGGGCTGCTGCCGCTCGGGGCCAGTGAGGAATTCACCGCCGTCGGCGCCGAGATCGGGGTCATTCTCCTGCTGCTCCTGCTCGGCCTGGAATACAGCGCCTCGGAGCTGGTGACCAGTCTCAAGACGCAGTACCCGTCCGGCGCCGTGGACTTCGTGCTCAACGCGACCCCGGGGGCGGTGGCCGCGCTGCTGCTCGGATGGGGTCCCGTGGGGGCCGTCGCACTGGCCGGGGTCACCTGGATCTCCTCGTCCGGGGTGATCGCGAAGGTGCTCACCGACCTGGGACGGCTGGGCAACCGGGAGACGCCCGTCATCCTCGGTGTTCTGGTCATCGAGGACCTGTCGATGGCCGTGTATCTGCCGCTGCTCACCGCGATGCTCGCGGGCGTGGGATTCGCCGGGGGCAGCATCGCGCTGCTCATCGCACTCGGCACCGTCGGGTTCGTGCTCTACCTGGCGCTGCGGCACGGGCGGCTGATCAGCCGGGCCGTGTCCTCAGACAACCCGGAGATGCTGCTCCTGGTGGTCCTCGGGCTGACCGTCCTGGTGGCCGGTGTGGCCCAGGAGTTGCAGGTCTCTGCGGCCGTCGGGGCGTTCCTGGTCGGGATCGCGCTGTCGGGCGAGGTCGCCGAGGGGGCGCGCAAGCTGCTGACTCCGCTGCGGGATCTGTTCGCCGCCGTCTTCTTCGTGTTCTTCGGGCTCTCCACCGATCCGTCCGCGATCCCGCCGGTGCTGCTCCCGGCGGCGCTGCTGGCCGTCGTCACCGTGCTCACCAAGATCGGCACCGGGTGGTACGCGGCGCGCCGGGCCGGAATCGGTTCGCGCGGGCGGTGGCGGGCCGGCGGAACGCTCGTCGCCCGCGGTGAGTTCTCCATCGTCATCGCCGGTCTGGCCGTGGCGACCGAGCCCCGTATCGGGCCCCTCGCCACCGCGTACGTCCTCATCCTCGTCATCGTCGGACCGCTCACCGCCCGCTGGACCCAGCCGGTCGCGGCCAGGATCCAGGCCTGGCGGGGCCGGAACAGCAGCGGTGGGACGGCAGGCGGCGGGACGGCGGGCGGCGACGTTCCCGCGAGCCGCCCGGCGCCCGCCGCGCAGGAGGAGTTCGCCTCCTCCGTCGACTGAGCCGGGCCGCGGTGGCGCCGCGTGGTGGCCGCGCTCCGGCGGGAGCGCGCCCGGCTACCGGCGCCCCGGCGGGCCCGTCCCCTCCGTACGGCTCACAGCGGGGTCGCCGCGTGCAGGATCTGCACCAGCGTCACCGCGGCGTTGAGCGACGACAGGGCGGAGACCGCCGTGCCCGCCGTCGCGACGAGCGCCGCCAGGGCGGCATGGGCGGACGACGGGGGCCACAGCCGCGTCGGGGGAACGGGAGCGAGCAGCGCCGCCACCCGGCGCGGTACGGGGCCCCCCGCCGGACCCGGAGCGGTAGCGGCGAAGGCCGCGAAACCGACCGAGGCGTCCGGGGCCCGGTGCGAGAAGAGCGCCGCCTTGCCGACCGCGACCGCCACCACCCGCCGGTCGCCGACCGCACGCGCGGCCTCCTCGTCCGCCCACCGCTCGGTGCTGAACGCCACCGCCGTACGCAGCGGCAGCAGAAACGGGTTGGCGCGCGCCGCGAGTTGGGCGGCCAGCAGGTAGCGGTGGTGACGGCCTGCCAGATGCGCCCGCTCATGGGCGATCAGGGCCCGGCGCTCCCGGGCGTCCAGGCACTGGGCCATCGCGGTCGAGACGACGACCCGGCCCGGGTTGCCGGGCAGTGCGTAGGCGTACGGCTCCGGGTCCGGGAGCAGGGCGACGTCGCCCGAGGTCACGGAAGGGGCCGCGGACAGGGCGCGGCCGGCCCGGACACGCAGCCGCACATGGCGGTAGGCCGTCCAGCCGCATGCCCCGAGCACCGCCGCCAGCACCCCGATCGCGACGATGCCTGCCTTCTCGTCGTACGGCACCGCGTTCCGCACCTCGGGGTCCGACCAGCCGTCCGGCAGCGGATTGCCCGGGAGCTGGGCCGTGCCGACCACCATCAGCAGGGCCAGGCACAGGGTGCTGCACAGGGCGAGCAGCGTGCCGACGACGGCGAGCAGCCGGGTCGCGCTGCGCGGGTGCAGATGCTGTTCGGCCAGCCGGGCGATCGGCAGCGCGGTCAGCGGCAGCACGAGCGGCAGGTAGACGAAGACGCCCATCGGACCGCTATCGGCCTTCCGTGTCGGGAGAGTTGATGGGACCGCCAGGACCGCCGGGACCGATGGGGTCGTCGGGGTCGTCGGGGTCGTTCGGGGCCGCCGCCCGCGTGAGGAGCGCGCGCAGCCGTTCCTCGTCGCCGGGGGACAGGGCCGAGATGAAGTGGGCGAGCACGGCGTCCCGGTCCCGTTCACCGTCCAGGACGCGGCGCATCCGCAGGGCTGCGAGGCCGGCCTCGTCGGAGGCGGACGTCCAGGTGTAGGAGCGGCCCTGGCGGGACCGCGTCACGGCGTTCTTCGCGTAGAGGCGGGAGAGGATCGTGATGACGGTGGTGTACGCGAGGTCGCCGTCGAGGTGTTCCTGCACCCAGCCCGCGGTCGCGGGGCCGTTCGCCGAGTGCAGTACGGCGAGGACCTGGGCCTCCAGTTGGCCCTGCCCGCGTCTGCGGAGCCGCCGGCTGTCGGGGCTCACGGAATCGGGGCGTTCCGTATCGGGGCGTTCGGAATCGGAGTGCACGGGGCCGGGGTGCATGGGGCCGGGGCGTACCGGGGCGGGCACTTCTTCGTGGGGCGGCTCGTTGTCCAATTGGCGGCCGGGCCTGGCCGAGTCCATCTGGGTCCGCCCTTCTGCGATACCGCGTCGGCTGCGGCGTCGCAGCATCCTACTTACATCTGTTTCCGGGACACAGCGGGCACCCGCCCTGCTAACTTCTACACGTCTGTAGAGTTGGCTTCCGTTCCGGCAACACAACGCAACGCAACGTATGGAGACGACGACATGGCACTGTGGGATCGGATCAAGGAATCCGCTTCGTCGATGCAGTCGCAGCTGGAAGCGAAGAAGAACGACCTGAAGAGCGGGGCGTTCCGTGACGCGAGCATGGCCATGTGCGCCCTGGTCGCCGCCGCCGACGGTTCCGTCGACCCGTCCGAACGCCAGCGTGTCGCCTCGCTGATCGCCTCCAACGAAGTTCTGCAGAACTTCCCGGCGGACGATCTGCAGCGCCGCTTCAACGACTACGTGAACAAGCTCACCACCGACTTCGCCTTCGGCAAGGTCAGCGTGCTCCAGGAGATCGGCAAGGCGAAGAAGAAGCCCGCCGAGGCGCGTGCCGTCATCCAGATCGGCATCGTGATCGGCGGCGCCGACGGCGACTTCGACAAGTCGGAGCAGGCCGTCGTGCGGGAGGCGTGCTTCGCCCTCGACCTGCCGCCGCACGAGTTCGACCTGTAGGTCTCCACCCAGTCCGGCGGACCGGCCCACCGGTCCGGCCCCGCCCCCATACCGCCGGAACGACCGCGGACCGGCTGACCACCGGTCCGCGTCCGGCAGGCCGGAGGTGCGCTACTCCCCCGATGCGCACCTCCGGCCACTTTTCTTTCACGGGACCGGGACGCTCCTGACCCGGTCCGGCCGGGCCGCTCTTCACCCCCGTCCGCACGGCTCCGTCCGCACGGCTCCGTCCGCGCGGCCCCCCGGTCACAGTTCCTTGGCCGGCCAGTCGAGCAGCCGGGCGCCGATGACCGCCGTCTGCAGCGTGTAGCGGTGCATCGGGTCGGACGGATCGGAACCGGTCAGCTGATGGATCCGCTCCAGCCGGTAGGTCAGCGCCCGCACGCTCAGCGACAGCCGACGCGCCGTCTCGGCGGCCACACAGCCCGCGTCGAAGTAGGCGGTGAGCGTCCTCAGAAGGGGCTCGGCGCCGCCGCGGGCCCGCTGGAGCGGGCCCAGCTGATTGCGCACCAGATCGGCCATCGCCTGCCGGTCCCGGGTCAGCACCGGATAGACCAGCAGGTCGGAGGCGTACAGCACCGGCTCGTCCAGATTCATCCGCTCCGCGAGTTCGAGCGCTTCGAGCGCCTCGTCGTAGGAGTGGACCACACCGCCGGGGCCCGGGTGCGGGCGGCCGACCGCGACCCGGCCGCCGTCCGTCGCCGCATGCGACTGCTTGGCGAAATACCGCAGGACGTCGGGCTGGCTGCCGGGGGCGATACAGACCAGCCGCCCGTCCTTCGTCGTGATCAGGATCTTCCGGCCGCTGAACCGCGCGAGCAGCGCCGCCTCGACCGTACGCGGTACGGAGTCGGTCTCCGTGTACGCCTCCGGGCCCGTCGCCACCGCGACCGCGTGGGCGCGCGAGAGCCGCAGTCCGAACCGGGTGGCCCGCTCGGCAAGCCGGCCCAAGTCGCTGCGCCCGTACAGCAGGTCGTCGATGAACTCGCGGCGGGCCGCCTCCTCGCGCCGCACGGTGAGCCGCTGGGCCCGCTCGAAGCCCGCGGCGAAGGCGTCGACGGCCTGCTCGACCGCGGCCAGCACGGCATCGGCGGAGGCGGCGTCGCCGGGGGCGGCGCACGGCCAGGCGGTGCGGGTCGTCGCGAGATGGAGGCCGACCAGGGCCCGCAGCTGAAATCCGGCCTCGGCGGCCTCCCGGCCCAGGAGGCGGCGCGCGTCCAGTTCGTCCCGGGTCAGCCTGCGGCCGGTGGCGGCGACTTCGGCCAGAATGCGGGCATAGCCCTCCAGATACTCGTCGGGAATCTCCGGCTCGGTCACACGCACTCCTCACATCCTGACGCGACATTGACACCCACTCAACGCATATGAGCCGGTGCCGGTGCCCGGCATCAAGGACGGGTAAAGATTGCCGGAGTCCGGCAGTGCGGTACGCGGCACCGAGTGACACGATCCGGTCAGCACCAAACGGGGGAACTCGGGGGACACGGGGGTACGGGGGAAGGCCCGGTTGCTGCGGTGCCGCGACGCGCGGCGCCGTAGCACCGTGGTCACCCGCCACCGAGCCGCCCGCAGAACAGACAGGGGGTGGGCCGATGCAGGAATTCCTGAGCGCGGGAACCGCCTTTCCGGCCGTTCTGTTCGGCGCCGCGCTGGTCGTGGTCGTCTTCTTCTGGCTTCTCGTGCTGGCCGGCGCGGCCGATCACCACTCCTTCGACGGGGACCTCGATACGGGCCCGGCCGGGATCAGCGGGGTGCCGGTCACCGTCTCGGTGTCCCTGATGGTCGCCATCGGCTGGTTCACGAGCCTGACCGGTACGGTCCTGCTGCACCGCAGCGGCGTCACCGGCCTCACCCGCGCCGGGCTCGCCTGCGCCGTGCTCGCCGGGGCGCTGCTGACCGCCTGGGTCGTGACGCGGGTGCTGGTGCGCCTGGTGCGCCGGCGCTTCCCGGACGAGCCTCCTCCGTCGCGGCAGGACTTCCTCGGCCGGGTCTGCACGATCCGTACCGGCTCCGTCAGCTCCGACTTCGGCCAGGCCGAGGTCGCGGCGGCCGACGGTTCCACCGCGATGGTCCAGGTCAGGCTGCTCACCGCGGCGGGCGACGCGGACGGCACGAGCGGCACGAGCGGCACGGTGCTCGCCTCGGGCAGTGCGGCGCTCCTGTACGCGTACGACGACGAGGGCGAGTTCTTCTGGGTCTCGCCGTACGACAGGGCCCTGGACCCGGGACCACCGCGTTCCGGCTGACCGGCCCCCCTGCCGCCGCCGCACCGCAACCGCCCCACCGGCACCGCCCCACCGGCACCGGCCCGTGGGAACCGCCCTAGCGGCCCCGCCCACCTTTTCTTCACCTTTCTCACCAGCTGCCAAGGACTGCCATGGATGCCATCACCCTGAGCTTCGGTGTGCTCGTAGCCGTTGTCCTGCTCATCGCCATCGCCCTGCTCCTCGTCATCAGCAGGCTCTTCCGCAAGGTGGAACAGGGCAAGGCGCTGATCATCTCCAAGACCAAGAAGGTCGATGTCACCTTCACCGGGGCCGTCGTCCTGCCGGTGCTGCACAAGGCCGAGTACATGGACATCTCGGTGAAGACCATCGAGATCCGCCGCACCGGGCGCGAGGGGCTGATCTGCCAGGACAACATCCGCGCCGACATCCACATCAACTTCTTCGTACGGGTCAACAAGACCGTCGAGGACGTCATCAAGGTCGCCCAGTCCATCGGTACGGAGCGGGCCAGCGACAAGGTGGCGATCCAGGAGTTCTTCGCCGCGAAGTTCGCCGAGGCGCTCAAGACCGTCGGCAAGCAGCTCGACTTCGTCGACCTGTACACCAAGCGCGAGGAGTTCCGGGACCGCATCATCCGGGTCATCGGCACGGACCTGAACGGCTACCACCTCGACGACGCCGCCATCGACTTCCTTGAGCAGACCCCCATGGCGCAGCTCGACGGCGCCAACATCCTCGACGCGCAGGGCATCCGCAAGATCACCGAGCTGACGGCGATCGAGCACGTCCGCACCAACGAATACCAGCGCACCGAGCAGAAGGAGATCACCCGGCAGAACGTCGACGCCCGGGAGACCATTCTGGAGCTGGAGCGCCGGCAGGCCGAGGCCGAGATCAAGCAGCGCCGCGAGGTCGAGACGCTGCGGGCCCGTGAGGAGGCCGCGACCGCCAAGGTCCAGGAGGAGGAACGGCTCGGCGCCCAGGCCGCGTTCATCCGCACCGAGGAGCAGCTCGGCATCCAGCGCGAGAACCAGGCCCGGGAGGTCGCCGTCGCGCAGAAGAACCGCGAGCGGGTCATCGCCGTGGAGAACGAGCGCATCGAGAAGGACCGGCTGATCGAGGTCATCGGGCGCGAGCGGCAGACCGAACTCGACCGGATCGCCGCGACGAAGGAGGTCGAGGCCGAGCGCCGCGAGGTCGCCGATGTGATCCGGGAGCGGATCGCCGTGGACCGTACGGTCGCGGAGCAGGAGGAGTCCATCAAGACGCTGCGCGCCGTCGAGGAGTCGGAGCGCACCCGCAGGTCGGTCATCATCGCCGCCGAGGCGGAGGCCCAGGAGAAGCTGGTCAAGGACATCAAGGCCGCGGAGGCCGCGGAGGCCGCCGCCACCCACCTGGCCGCCGAGCAGCTGACGCTCGCCGAGGCCCGGCTGAAGACCGCGGACCTGGACGCCCAGGCGAAGCTGCGGCTGGCCGAGGGCATCCAGGCGGAGTCCGCGGCGCCCGGACTCGCCGGGATCCAGGTGCGCGAGGCGGAGGCCGATGTCATCGAGAAGGCCGGTCTCGCCGAGGCCGAGGCCACGTCCGCCCGGCTCAAGGCCGAGGCGGAGGGAGCCAGGCTCAAGGCGCTCGCGGCGGCGGAGGGCACACAGGCCCAGGCGACGGCCGACGCGGCGATGATCGGCGAGAAGCTGAAGGCCGAGGCGGCCGGGCTCACCGAGAAGGCCGCCGCGATGGCGGCGCTGGACGACGCGTCGCGCGGGCACGAGGAGTACCGGCTGCGGCTCGCCGCGGAGAAGGAGATCCGGCTGGCCGGGCTCGATGTGCAGCGGCAGGTCGCCGAGGCGCAGGCGACGGTGCTGGCCACGGGGCTGGAGAACGCCGACATCGACATCGTCGGCGGGGAGTCGGTCTTCTTCGACCGGCTCGTCTCGTCCATCTCGATGGGCAAGAGCCTCGACGGGTTCGTCGAGAACTCGGACACGGCGAAGGCGCTCGCGGGGCCGTGGCTGAACGGCACGTCGTCGTTCACGGACGACCTGACGCGGGTGCTGGGCTCGGTGTCGACGGGGGACGTGCAGAATCTGACGGTGTCGGCGCTGCTGATGCGGATGATGCAGGCGCCCGGGGCGGGGGTCGCGCCGGGTCAGGTGCAGCAACTGCTGGCCGCGGCACGGGAGCTGGGGCTGGCGGACGTTCCGGTGTCCGAGGTGACCGGGGCGGGCGCGTCCGAGGTGACCGGGGCGGGCGCGTCCGAGGTGACCGGGGCAGTCGCGACCGACGTACCCGCCTCGCGGAACGGGTCGCCGGTCGCGTAGCACGGACCGGGCCCCGTCCGGCCCGCCGGTTCGCCCCGGCCGCCGGACGGGCCCGGCCCGCCGCATCCACCCCGCACCACACACCTCGTAGGGAGAGCCGTACGTATGGACACCGACACCACGACCGCACCGCCCGCCGGCGGCCCCGTGGACGCGGGGACCTACGACGTGCTGCGCCGCCGCCTGAACGACCGGGCCGCCGACCTCGCGAGCCGCGCCGAAGCGCTCAACGCGCGGCGCACCGAGGAGTTCGGGTCGACCGAGCTCCGGCTGACCGGTACCGAGCAGATCCGTACCGAGCGGGCCTTGGTGGCCCGCGACCTGGTGGCCGTCGGCGGCCGGCTGCTGTTCGGCTTCGAACGGGGGCCGGGGGCCGCGGACTCCGTCGAGGTGCACGACGTACTCGCCCTGTACGAGCCCGAGTTGGGCGAGGTCGCCCCGGGCGGCGGGCTGCTCGACGACGAGTCCTTCGTACGCGAATTCGCCGCCCTGCACCGCTACTACCGCGACGCCCGCCTCCTGCGGCTGCGCCGGGTGGACGGCAAGCTGCTCGCCGTCTTCCGTACCGGGGAGAGTGCCGACGGCATCCGGGTGCTGCGCTGGGCGCTCGCCCCGGACGGTTCGCCCGGGGCGTTCCTCGACGCGCGCGGCGACCGCGACCATGTCTTCCCGCCGTCGCACGACTTCACCTGGACCGTCGCGGGCCGCGAGTCCCACGTCCTCGGCCGGCACCCGCACATCGCCGTGGGCGGGGACGGGGACGGCACGGGCGCCGTCCTCTTCGTCGACACGCTGGGCGGCACCCTCACCGTCAAGACGGTCGACGACACCGACGCCCCCGACGGGATCTACGAGGAACCGGTCGCCGAACCGCTCCAGTCCCTCGCCGACGCGGATGTCGAACATGCCGCGATCGGACCGCTGGTCCTGCTCCGCGTCCGCCCGTACAACGAGGAGTCCTGGCGGTACCTGGTCCACAACACGCTGCTCGGCACGGTCCTGCGCCTGGACGGCATCGGGCCCGCCTGCCACCGGCTCCCGGAGGACCAGGGGATCATCTTCCCCGGCGGCTACTACCTCACCACCGGCACCGTGAAGACCTTCGACATCGCCGAGCCGCTCACCGGCCCGGTCTTCGAGGGCGCGGTCCGCTCCCCGAACGGCGAGGACGTCCTCTACGTCTTCCGCTCCCCCGACGACGGCCGCGGCCTGCTCCTGCCCTACAACCTGATCCGGCAGGAGGTCGCCACTCCGCTCCAGGGCCGCGGCCACGCCCTGCTCGACGACGGCACGCTCGTCCTGCTGCGGTCCACCGCGACGGGTGACGAACTGGCCCGGGTCCATCCGTTGCAGCGCTGGCACACCCCGTATGTCTCCGACACCCACGCCGCCTCCCGCCCCGCCGGGTCCGGCCCGCTCGCCCGGGTCGGCAACGCCGATCTGGTACGCGGCATCTCCGACTGCCTCGCGCTCGCGCACAGCGCCGCCGAGACCACCCCGACCGCCGCCGTGTACGCACGGCTGGTCGCCGACTGCACCCGCGCCACCGACCGCTACCACTGGCTGACCGACCCCGACCTGGGCGAACTGGCGGCCCCGTTGGCGGAGCTGCGGGACACCGCGCAGCAGGTGCTCGGCGAGTTCGAGACGGTGCGGGAGCTGACCCGGCAGGCCGCCGAAGCGCTGGCCGGGACGGCCGACCGGCTCACCACGCTCGTCCGCCGCATCCGGGGCGAGGCCCCGCGCTCGGCCGCCGCCTGGGTCGACCGGCTCACCGAGCTGCGCCGCGCACACGGTCAGCTGGCGACACTGGCCGAGATGCGGTACGCGGACACCGGGCGGATCGCCGAACTCACCGCCGCCACGGCCGACGACATCGAATCGGCCGCCCAGCGTGCCGTCGCGTTCCTCGGCCGGGACGGCGCCTTCGCCGGCTACCACGAGGACATCGACCGCCTCACCGCCGAGGCGTCCGCGCTCACCGCGGTCGTGGACGCCTCGGCGCTCGGCGACCGGCTGACGGAGATGACGGACGGCCTGAGCACCGTCACCGATGTCGTCGCCGGGCTCGACATCGGTGACGCGACGGTCCGTACATCGATCCTGGAGCGGATCGCCGAGGTGCTCGGCGGGGTCAACCGGGCCCGTGCCACCCTCGCCGCGCGCCGTCGCGAACTCCTGGACCACGAGGGCCGCGCCGAGTTCGCGGCAGAGTTCGCGCTGCTCGGGCAGGCCGTCACGGGGGCCCTGGCCGCGGCGGACACCCCGGACGCCTGTGATGAGCAACTCGCCCGGCTGCTGCTCCAGTTGGAGAACCTGGAGTCGCGGTTCGCGGAGTTCGACGACTTCCTCGCCGAGCTGGCCGAGCGGCGGACGGAGGTGTACGAGGCGTTCTCGGCCCGCAAGCAGACCTTGCAGGACGCCCGCGCCCGGCGGGCGGAGCGGCTGGCGGATTCGGCGGCCCGGGTCCTGGAGACGGTCTCCCGGCGGCTGGCCGCCCTGTCCGACCCGGACGCCGTCCACACGTACTTCGCCTCCGACCCGATGGTCGCCAAGATCCGCCGCACCGCCGACGAGCTGCGCGAACTCGGTGACCCGGTGCGCGCCGAGGAGCTGGACGGGCAGCTGCTGGCAGCCCGCCAGGAGGCCGGGCGGGCGCTGCGGGACCGCAGCGAGCTGTACGCGGACGGCGGCGCCACGATCCTTCTTGGCCGGCACCGGTTCGCGGTGAACACCCAGCCCTTCGACCTGACGCTCGTCCCGCACGGGGAGCGGCTCGCGTTCGCCCTCACCGGCACGGACTACCGGGCGCCGGTCACCGACCCGGAGTTCGAGGCGAGCCGCCCGTACTGGGACCGGACGCTGCCCTCCGAGTCCCCGGACGTCTACCGCGCCGAGCACCTGGCCGCCCGGCTCCTGGACGAGCACGGCGCCGATACCCTCGCCGCCCTGAACGCCGACGAACTCGCCACCCTGGTACGGGAGTCGGCGGCGTCCGCCTACGACGAGGGCTATCAGCGCGGGGTACACGACGAGGACGCCACCGCGATCCTCACCGCCCTGCTCGGCCTGCACGCCGGGGCCGGACTGCTGCGCTGCCCGCCCGCCGTACGGGCGGCGGCGCAGCTCTTCTGGGTGTACGGCACGGACGAGACCCGGCGTACCTCCTGGACCCGGCGGGCCCTCTCGCTGGCCCGCGCCCGTGAGACGTTCGGCCTCGCCCCGGCCATCGGGGCCCTCCAGGAGGAATGGGCGGACGCCATCCGGGCCGACGGGTGCCGGGGCGGGGAATCCCGGGGCGAGGAGTCCAGGGGCAGGGAATCCCGGGGCGGGGAATCCCGGACCGACGACGCGCGGGCCGACGACGCGGAGGCCGACGACGCGCGGGCCGTCGCCGCGTACCTCTTCGAGGAGCTGACGAGCGGCCCCGTCGGATTCGTCACGAGCGCCGGCGTCCGTACGTTCCTCGACAAGTTCCGCCGTACGACGGGTTCTTCGGCGTACGACGAGGACCTCGCCGCCCTCCACGACGACCTCCCCGCCCGGCGCCAGCTGGTCGAGGGCTGGCTCGCCCCGTACGCCTCGGCGAGCGGTACGGAGATGGACGCGGGCGATCTGGCGGAGGCCGTCGCCGTGGAACTCTGCCCGGAGCCGGTGCTCGCCCGGTACGAGTGCGACGCGCCGCTCACCGCGACCGTGGACGGCCTGCTCGGCACCCACCCGCGCGTCGACCGGGGCCGGCTCACCGTCCGCCTCGACGAACTCCTCACCCGCACCGCCGAGTTCCGCACCACCGCCGTTCCCGGGTTCCGCGCCTACCAGCGGCTGCGCACCGCACTCGTCACCGCCGAGCGCACCCGGCTGCGGCTGGACGACCACCGGCCGCGCGTCATGTCGGCCTTCGTCCGCAACCGCCTCCTGGACGAGGTGTATCTGCCGCTGATCGGCGACAGCCTCGCCAAACAGATCGGCACCGCCGACGCCGACCGGCGCACCGACTCACAGGGCCTGCTGCTGCTCGTATCGCCGCCCGGCTACGGCAAGACGACGCTCATGGAGTACGTCGCCGACCGCCTCGGCCTGGTCCTCGTCAAGATCAGCGGACCGAACCTCGGCCACGACGTGACCTCCCTCGATCCGGCACAGGCGCGCACCGCGACCGCCCGCCAGGAGATCGAGAAGATCAACTTCGCCCTGGAGTCGGGCAACAACACCCTCCTCTACCTCGACGACATCCAGCACACCTCGCCCGAACTGCTCCAGAAGTTCATTCCGCTCTGCGACGCCACCCGCCGGATCGAGGGCGTCCGGGACGGCGAACCGCGCAGCTACGACCTGCGGGGCAAGCGGTTCGCGGTATGCATGGCGGGCAATCCGTACACCGAGTCCGGGGCGCGCTTCCGCGTCCCCGACATGCTCGCCAACCGGGCCGACGTATGGAATCTCGGCGAGGTGCTGAGCGGCCGCGAGGACGTCTTCGCGCTGAGCTTCGTCGAGAACGCGCTGACCGCCAACCCGGTGCTGGCACCGCTCGCCGGCCGTTCCCGCGACGACCTCGCGCTGTTCCTCCGGCTCGCCGCCGGCCCGGCGCACGCAGCCGGCGCGGACCGGCTCGACCATCCCTACGCACCCGCCGAGGTGGACCGGATCGTCTCGGTCCTGCGCCATCTGCTGGCCGCCCGGGACACGGTGCTGGCCGTGAACGCCGCGTACATCGCCTCGGCCGCGCAGACGGACGCGACGCGCACCGAGCCGCCGTTCCAGCTCCAGGGCTCGTACCGCAACATGAACAAGATCGCCCAGCGGATCGTGCCGGTGATGAACGAGGCGGAGCTGTCCGCCGTCATCGACGACCACTACGCGGGCGAGGCCCAGACGCTGACCACCGGCGCGGAGTCCAACCTGCTGAAGCTCGCCGCGCTGCGCGGGCGGCTCACCGCCGAACAGTCCGCGCGCCGGTCCGCGATCAACGCCTCCTACGTCCGCACACAGACACTCGGCGGCCCGGACGGCGACCCGGTGACGCGAGCGGTCGCCGCGCTGGGGCTGCTCGCGGACCGGATCGCGGCGGTCGAATCGGCGATCGTCCGGGTCGCGGACCCGCGCCACCTGCTCGCCGGCCCGCACGCCCGGCACGCGGCACGCCCCCTGGACGCTCCCGAGGAAGATCGCTGACCGACGGATACGACACGGAGGAGCAAGGCATGCTGGGTTCCGTGCCTCCACTTCCCCAACAGTCCCAACGCTCCCCGTTCGGCGGACACATGGTCGTCTGCGGCGACGACGCGCTGGCCCAGCGGCTCGCCGGAGAGCTGCGCTACGTGTACGGGGAGCGGGTCACCCTCGTCCTGCCGCCCGGACGCGACACGCACCGGCCGGAACTGCCGCTGACCGGCCGGGGCCGGGCGGCGGCGCTCTTCGGCCGGATGTCGCAGGCGATGAACCGCACCGCCGGAACCGGGCCCGCGGGTGCCACCGGGGACGGCGACACCAACGCCGGGGTCGAGGCGGTGCGCATCCTGGAGGCGGCGGAACCGTCCGACGAGATCTTCGAGGAGGCGGGCGTCGGATCGGCCGCCGCACTGGCCCTGGTCTACGACGACGACGAGCGCAACATCCGCGGCGCGTTGACCGCCCGCCGGCTCAACCCCCGGCTCCGGCTGGTCATCAGGCTCTACAACCGCAAGCTGGGCCAGTACCTGGAGACCCTGCTCGACCAGGCCGCCGCCGTCGCCGCGCCCGAGTTCGACCGCAGCGCACTGGACACCTCGACGACCGTCCTCTCCGATGCCGACACCGTCGCGCCCGCCCTCGCGGCATCCGCGCTCACCGGCTCCAGCAAGGTCATCCAGGCCGAGGGCCTGCTGCTGCACGCCGCCGAACGGACCCCGCCCCAGGACGGCCGGATCGCCGACCCCGGTCTGTGCACCCTGGCGCTGCTCTCCTCCACCGCCCATGACCCGGCGGGCACCGAGGGCTCCGACAGCAGCGGCGACGACGGCCCCCTGCTCCTGCCCGACGAACGGCAGGTGGCCGCCGCGACGGGCCGGGGCACGATCGTCCTGGAAGCGGTCAGCCGGGCGGGCCCGGCCGGTCCGCCGCCCCGGATGGGCGGCAGGGGCGCACCGCTCGGCCAGTTCTTCTCCCCGCGGCTGCGCTGGTCGGCACTGGGCGTCGGCCTGGCCGTGCTGGGCCTCGCCATCGCCTCCACGCTCACCACCGGCGACGATCCCTTGCACGCCGCGTATCTGACGCTGCTGGACCTGTTCGCCATGGGCGACCCGGCGATCGGCGACCCGTCGGCCCGCCAGGTGATCCAACTCCTCTCGGGCGTCGCCGGGTTGATGCTGCTGCCGCTGCTCGTGGCGGGCGTGCTGGAGGCTTTCGGCTCGCTCCGTACGGCGTCCTCCCTGCGCCGCCCGCCACGCGGTCTCTCCGGCCATGTGGTGCTGCTCGGCCTCGGCAAGATCGGTACGCGGGTCCTCGTCCGGCTGCGTGAACTCGGCATTCCCGTGGTGTGCGTGGAGGACGATCCCGATGCACGCGGCATCCCCGTGGCCCGGCGGCTGCACGTCCCGGTGGTCCTCGGTGACGTCACGCAGGAGGGCGTGCTGGAGGCGGCGAAGATCCAGCGCGCCCGCGCGCTCCTCGCCCTGACCAGCGCCGACACCACCAACCTGGAGGCCGCGCTGTACGCCCGCTCGGTCAAGCCGGATCTGCGCGTCACGCTGCGGCTGTTCGAGGACGAGTTCGCCACCGCCGTCTACCGCACCCTGCGCACCGCCCACCCGCAGGCCCTGACCCGCTCCCGCTCCGTGACCCACCTGGCCGCTCCGTCCTTCGCCGTGGCCATGATGGGCCGCCAGATCCTGGGGGCGATCCCGGTCGAACGGAAGGTGATGCTGTTCGCGGCGATCGAGGTCGCGGGACACCCGCAGCTGGAGGGCCGCACGGTGGAACAGGCGTTCCGGGCGGGTGCCTGGCGGGTCCTCGCCCTGGACGCGACCCCGCCCGAGGACCGCCGCCCGGACCTGACCGCGCCCGCCCCCACGTCCCCGGACCGCCCGTCGAACCTGGTCTGGGATCTGCACCCCGGGTACGTGCTGCGCCCCCAGGGCCGCGTGGTGATCGCGGCAACCCGGCGGGGCCTGGCCGAACTCCTCCGCAGACGCCGCCCGGTGGCCCCGAGGCCGTAGCGGGGGCCGGTGGTCCCGAGGCCGTAGCGGGGGCCGGTGGACGCCGAAATCCGGATGCCCGGCACGTGCCCCGGTCCCTACCCTGCCCCCATGGACACGGCCCCCGCACTCCTGAACGTGATCGACATCGAGGCGACGTGCTGGGACAGGCAGCCGCCGCCCGGTGCGGTGAGCGAGATCATCGAGATCGGGCTGACGGTCGTCGACCTGCGGTCGGCGCAGAGGCTGTCGCGCCACCGGATCCTGGTCCGGCCCGCCCGGTCCACCGTCAGCGCGTTCTGCACGGAGCTGACCGGCCTGACCCAGGCCGAGGTGGACACGGGCGTGTCCTTCGCCAAGGCCTGCCGCCTGCTGGCGGCCGAGCACGAGTCGGGCACACGTCCCTGGGCCAGCTGGGGCGACTACGACCGCAACCAGTTCACCCGCCAGTGCCGGGCCACCGGAACCCGCTATCCGTTCGGCCACCGCCACACCAACGCCAAGCTCCCCTTCACCGCCGTCCACGGCCTGCGCAAACGCCCCGGCATGGCCCAGGCCCTGAAGGTGGCGGGCCTCCCCCTGGAGGGCCGCCACCACAGCGGCGCGGACGATGCCTGGAACATCGCGGCACTGATCCTGGACGTGGCGGCCCGGGGCGCCTGGCCGGCCGCGGACTGACCGGCCGTCGGCCTACAGGCCTACAGCACGCCCCCCATCACCCCCCGTACCTCGTCCAGCGTCGCCTCGGCGATCTCGTTCGCCCGCTCGTTCCCGGCCCGGAGCACCGACCGCACGTACGCCATGTCCTGCGCGTACGCGGCGCGCCGGGCCCGGATCGGCGCCATCCGGCTGTTGACGGCCTCGGTCACGGTCCGCTTGAGCACAGCCGCACCACCCCCGCCGATCTCCTCGGCCACGGCGTGCGGATCGCGGTCCAGACAGAGCGCGGCCAGCAGCACGAGCGAGGACACCCCGGGCCGGGTCTCCGGTTCGTAGGTGATGTGCCGCTCGGCGTCCGTCTTCGCCCCGCGGATCAGCCGCGCCGTCTCGTCGGCGGTGGCGCCGAGCGGGATGGAGTTGCCGCGGCTCTTGCTCATCTTGGTGCCGTCGGTGCCGAGCAGGAGCGGCGCGGCGGAGAGCAGCGCGTCCGGCTCAGGGAAGACCGCCCCGTACCGCTCGTTGAAGCGGCGGGCGACGGTCCGGGTCACTTCGAGGTGCGGCAGCTGGTCCTGCCCGACCGGCACCAGATTGCCCTTGCAGAACAGGATGTCGGCGGCCTGGTGCACGGGATAGGTGAACATCAGCCCGCTGACGGCGGACTGCCGGGAGTGCGCGATCTCGTCCTTGACGGTGGGGTTGCGGTTCAGCTCGGCAACGGAGACGAGGCTGAGGAAGGGCAGCATCAGCTGGTTGAGCGCGGGCACGGCGCTGTGGTTGAAGACCGTCGAGCGTGCCGGGTCGATCCCGATGGCCAGGTAGTCCAGCAGCATCCCTTCCATGTGCTCGGTGAGCCGGTCGGCGAGGTCCCGGTCGATGATCACCTGGTAGTCGGCGATGATCAGGAAGACGTCCACACCGAGGTCCTGGAGCCGGACACGGTTGTGGAGGGTGCCGAAGTAGTGCCCGAGATGCAGCGGCCCGGTGGGCCGGTCCCCGGTCATCACCCGGAACCGGCCGGGGGTCCGCCCGATCTGCTCCTCCAGTTCGGCACTGCGGGACTGGGCGGGGGCGGGCGCGGGGGCGGGCGCGGGCGCGGTTGCGGTGGCTGTGTTCACCGTGTGCACCGTTTTCATGGGGCTCTCCTCGCGAGTGGTGGTTGCGTGGAGGACGGCCCGCCGGGATCGGCATCCGTACCCGTACGAGGGCAGAGAAAAAGGGCCGTCCATATCGAACGGCCCTGGTTCCGTGCAGATGAGGCGGCCGCTCCTAGAAGGAGCGCCACCAGTTTCGGCACGGTACGGAGGTCATGTGAGCGAGCTTAACGGAGGCGGGCTCGGCCCACACCTGAACTTCTGCGTTTCGACGGCACTGTCTCCCCCACCTCTCCACTCCTGCCCATAACAAGGTACTGTGCATTGCATGGAACCCGGCGATACGAGTAACCGCACCGCGAGCAAGGCCGCGAGCCAGCTCCGCAAAGGCGTGCTGGAGTACTGCGTGCTCGCCCTGATGCGTGACGGGGCGCGGTACGGCGTGGAGCTTCTGCGGGAGCTGGAGGAGACCGGAGCGCTGGCGACCAGTCAGGGCACCGTCTACCCGCTGCTGTCACGGCTGCGGCGGGACGAGCTCGTCGTCACGACATGGCAGGAGTCGGCCTCCGGTCCGCCGCGCCGCTACTACGAGCTGACCGAGTCCGGACACGCCGCACTCGCGGAGTTCACGGAAACATGGCCGCAGTTCCGGGACGCGGTCGATCACATTCTCGCGCCGAAGGCGCGCACGCAGGCATCTGGAGAGGCAGCGCGATGATGAAGACCGAGGACACCGAGGACGCATTGGTCCGGCAGTACCTCGCGGCAGTCGAACGCGAGACGTCGGCGCTCCCCGCGGAACGCCGCCAGGAGCTTGTCGCCGATCTCTCCGAGCACATCGAGACAGCGCTCGCCGAGCGGCCCGGCAGCAGCCGGGAGATCCTGCGTGAACTGGGCGACCCGCGCACCATCGCCGCCACCGCGCTCCAGGAGTCCGGGCCCGGAGCCCATGCCCCGTCCGAGGCCGTGCCGGAGCCGGCCACCGGGAAGGCGGCCAGGCGCCGCTCGCCCGCGTGGGTGGTGGCGTGGCTGCCTCTGATCACCTTCGTTCCGGGCCAGCTCTGGGGGCCGTTGGGCCTGGTGTTCAGGATCATCGGGGTCGTCGTGCTGTGCAGGTCCCGGTACTGGACCTGGGAGCAGAAGTGGGTCGGCGTGACGCTGACCGCCTTTGTCCCCTCAGCCGTCGCCATCGCCTTCAACCTCGGGCTCGTACCCCTCGATCCGCCCGCTTACGTGAGGTGGCTGGTGATGGCGTCGATGGCGGCCCTGGCTCTCGGCAGCTCGGCCTGGCTCTGGAAGGTACGCAAGGACTGAGTTCCTCGGCAACCGACGGATGCGAGCGTGACGCTCCCACCATCGGAGGAATGCCGAAAGCAAGGCACCGAACGGGGATCCAATTGGCTGGTTGCCCAACCGATTCGACCCGAGGATGCCCCCATGCGTCGTGCCCTTACAGCGGTTGCCTTGTGCGCCGGGACCGTTGCTCTCACGCTCGGAAGCGCGGGATTCGCCAACGCGGAAGATTGGGTCTTCCCGCGACAGTGCTTGGACGGGGGCGGGAAGGTTATGCAGATCGAGCCCGGGCTGGGTACCTGTGCCGGCGGGACGTACGACGGCATCGAGGTGCACGAGCGAGCCTGAGCCCATTCGATTCCACTGTGATCGCGCCGCCCCGCCGAACTGTTCGGCGGGGCGGCCGCGCTCGCAGAACAGGTCCTCGGCGCGGACGCGGGTACGGCTCATCCCTCGGGCCGGATGCGGGCGAGCTCGGGACGGACCGCCGACAGGTCGACGACCGCGTCGCCGGCGGTGACCTTGCGGGCGGCGGCGTTCTCCGCCTTGGTGGCGATCAGATCGGCCGGGGTGCACTCGAAAATGTCGCAGAGCGCGGCCGGCACCGGCAGCGACAGCCGCTCGGAGGGACCGCCGCATCCCGCTCCCGGTGCGCTGGCGATCTCAACGCCCGAGCAGGGCGGACCCTCGGGGGTGCCCGCCCTGCTCGGCGCCCTCCCCTTCGGGAGACGGTGCGGTCGGATCAGACGGGCCAGTAGATGAGGTCGTTGCGAACCCAGCCGTACTGGGCCACGGCGCGATGTCTCTTGAGACGATCTTGGGCGGAGTTCGTGCGGGCTTGGTGACTCTTTACCTTCAGGATGCAACTAGTGCGTCTTGATGGATCATCCTGCTTCTCGTTTGGCTCTTAGGTTTTTTTGATGGAGAAGAAGGAAGTTCATGCGCACTCGTGCCCGTACCCGCATAGCCGCTGCCAGCGCGCTCGCTGCACTGTCCGCGCTCGCGCTCACCGGCTGCAACGGCGACGACGAGGCTGACGCCGCCGCCGGTTCGTCGGCCTCGACCGCGGCGTCGTCCGGGAGCAGCTCAAGCGGTGGCGGCAGCTCGTCCGGGAGCAGCTCGAGCGGGAGCAGCTCGAGCGGGAGCAGCTCGAGCGGTGGCGGCAGCTCGTCCGGTGGTAGCTCGTCCGGTGGTGGCGCCACCGCGGCCTGCACCACCCAGAACACCTCGGCGCAGTTCCGCCAGAGCGCGAACCACGCCAGCGAGTCGCAGGCGGCCGCCGGTTCGCTCAGGATCACCAACTCCTCCGGCGCCGCCTGCACCATCGTCGGTCCCACGGTCGTGACCGTCACCGATGAGGCGAAGGGCGGCGGGCCGGTCTCCGCGGACAACTCCGAGGAAAGCTCGGATGCGGTCGACATCCCGGCGGGCGGCACGGCGACGGCCGACGTGATGTACAACGACGTGAACACCGAGGGCACCGCGCGCCTCTCCTGCAGGACGGAATCGCCCACGGTCAAGGTCGCGCTGCCGAAGGATGCGGGCACCACGGTGAACGTGATGAAGGCGGACGGCTCGCCGGGCGGTGTCTTCAGCCTCTGCGCCGACTCCTTCAAGCTCGGCGCCTTCTCGGTCGGCTAGAGCGCGTATCGAAAGTGCATTGACCTTTCGGGCCCCGGCCGCATGCTGATGGGCGCGGCACACCGTGGAATCAACGCTTAGGTCCCACGTGATCGAACCATCCGCGTCGGCCAGGGACTGGAGCTGGGCGAGGACCCGGTGCCAGGTGCCGTTCCGCTGCCATCGGCGGAACAGGTCGTACGCCCGGCCCCACGGCCCGTACTCGACGGGTACGTCCCGCCACGGAACACCGGTACGGACTCGGAACCGTATGCGGTGATCAGCTGCCGCCGGGACCAGACGGGCGGCCGCCCCGCCTTCCTCCCCTTCGGCAACAACGGCTCCAACCCCGCCCACTGTTCATCCGTGAGATCTCCCCGCGCCATGAACCGTGATCATTCACCGCTCAAGATCCACTTTCGATACACGGCCTAGGAGGAGCGCCACCAGTTTCGGCACAGTACGGAGGTCATGGGCCGTTGGTAACGCGTCCCGGTCCCGCGGTCACGGCCCATTTCCGGAGCTCATCAACCGGGCATCAGCTCCGCCCACACCACCTTCCCGGGTCCGCACCGCGCCCCGTACCCCCACCGGTCCGCCAGCGCGGCGACAAGGATCAGCCGGACGCCCCGGATCGGCTGCAGTGGGCGATGAACCACTGCCTGGCCCGGATCGGGATCGAGCACGCCGAGTACCGTACCCGTGTGATCGGCATCCCTGAGCGCCTGGAGGTGCTCAGGGACTACCCGGCTCCCCCTGGCTGCACGTCTCCGTACGCGCCGGTCTGGATCACCGAGATGGTGCGCCGGAAGCTCGACACGTAGCGGTCCGCCACCGGTGCACCGGAGCAGAGGAGGGGCAGTGGGCAGAAATCCGCAGTCAGCGGCAGCGGCGCTCGCACAGGTCGTGCCGACGCGGCACGGCGTGGACGAGCGGATCGACTGGAGCAAGGTCGAGGAGATCTGGGGGACCCGGTTCCCCGCCGACTACCTCGCCTTCATGGAGGTGTACGGTGCGGGGCAGCTCAGCGGGGAAGTCGGCATTCTGCTGCCGGTTCCGCGCACCGACGCCTACTCGGACGGGTCCGGACTGCGGAACGAGACCGAGAACGCCCGCGGCACCTGGAAGATGCTCGGCGGCAGGGCCGCCCTGGACGTGGACCCCGGCTCCATCCTGGCCTGGGGCGTCACCACCGGCGCGGACATCTACTGCTGGCTGACCACGGACGACGACCCCGAACGCTGGCCCGTGCTGGTGTGCGGACGGCACACCAGCCCCGCCTTCCAGGTCCACCCCTTCGGGATGGCGGAGTTCCTCCGCAGGCTGCTCACCGACGAGGAGTTCCAGGAGGAGACGATCAGCGTCACCCTCCCGGGAGAGCATTCCTTCGTCAACTGGCGCGAGCAGAAAAGGCGTTGGGACGCCGGCCTGGACCCGTCCACGGGCGAGCCCTGGTAGCAGGAGCTGCGGTGTTCTCAGCCGCATCGGCCTGCGGGACCGGGCCCCAAGACGTACGACTCTCCGCCGGCCGGCCTGCAACCGGCCCAGCGCCTCGTCGAACCCCCTGTTCCGGCCGGCCTCCACAGGGCCGTCCTCGACCCGGGCGAGGGTCGGCGCACCCATCGGCCTCGGCGCCGGATCCACGGCGCCACAAGTACCACAGGAACCGCGCACGTTTCCTTCACGTCTCTAGCGGAAGCCAAGGCCACAGCGCCGCCGAATCCATCGGCATCGATGTCGCCGTCCACGTCCAGGAGCACTACCGCACCCGTTTCCGGCCCCGGCCCTTCAGGGGAAGCGCAGGAGTTCGTACCGCTGTGCGGTAGGCAGTAGGCAAGCCGTGAGGGGCTCGGTCACACGATGAGCAGCACTACGAACACGTCGGCGCACCACACGTCCACGATCGGCACGCCGAGCCGGCGCAACACCGAGCTCGCCCTGCTGGCGTTCGCCGTCCTCGTCCCGGTGTTCGCCTACGCCAACGTGGGCCTGGCCATCGATGGCCGGTTACCGTCCGGCCTGCTGAGCTACGGCCTGGGCCTGGGTCTGGTGGCCGGCATCGCCCATCTCGTCGTACGGAAGTCCGCGCCGTACGCGGACCCGCTGCTGCTGCCGCTGGCCACGCTGCTGAATGGGCTCGGCCTGGTCGTCATCTGGCGGCTGGACCAGTCCGAGCTGCTGCAGTCGATCAAGCAGGCGGGCTCAGCCGCGCCACGGCAGCTGATGTACACGGCGATGGGCATCGGACTGTTCATCGTGGTGCTGATCGTCCTCAAGGACCACCGCGTCCTGCAGCGCTACACCTACATATCCATGGTGGGCGCGCTGTTCCTTCTGCTCCTTCCGCTGGTCCCGGGACTGGGCGCCGACATATACGGCGCCAAGATCTGGATCCGCATCGGCAGCTTCAGCATCCAGCCCGGCGAGTTCGCGAAGATCGCGCTCGCGGTCTTCTTCTCCGGCTATCTGATGGTCAAGCGCGACGCGCTGGCCCTGGTCGGCCGCCGCGTCATGGGCCTGTCCCTGCCGCGCGGCCGCGACCTCGGCCCAATCCTGGTCGTCTGGTTCCTCTCGATCGTGATCCTGGTTTTCGAGACCGACCTCGGCACGTCGCTGCTCTTCTTCGGGATGTTCGTCATCATGCTGTACGTCGCCACCGAGCGGATCAGCTGGATCGTCTTCGGTCTGCTGATGTCCGCGGCCGGCGCCGTCGGCGTCGCCTCCTTCGAGCCGCACGTCCAGCAACGCGTCCAGGCCTGGCTCGACCCCATGCGCGAGTACATGCTCAGCCGCCAGGGCGTGGTCGGTCACTCCGAGCAGTCGATGCAGGCGCTGTGGGCGTTCGGCTCCGGTGGCACCCTTGGCACCGGTCTCGGCCAGGGGCACTCCGACCTCATCCGGTTCGCCTCCAACTCCGACTTCGTCCTCGCCACCTTCGGCGAGGAACTGGGCCTGGCGGGCATCATGGCGATCCTGCTGGTCTACGGCCTGATCGTGGAGCGCGGCATACGCACCGCCCTCGCGGCCCGCGATCCGTTCGGCAAACTGCTCGCCATCGGCCTGTCGGGCGCGTTCGCACTGCAGGTCTTCGTCGTCGCCGGCGGTGTGATGGGCCTGATCCCGCTGACCGGTATGACGATGCCGTTCCTGGCATACGGCGGTTCCTCCGTCATCGCCAACTGGGCCCTCGTCGGCATCCTGATCCGCATCAGCGACACTGCACGCCGTCCCGCGGCCGACCCCGCCCCCGACCCCGACGCCGAGATGACCCAGGTGGTGCGCCCGTGAACAAGCCCCTGCGCCGGATCGCGATGACTGTGCCGTGACGCCGGTTCGTGCGAGGGCGCCGGGTCATCACTGCTCAGCAGCCCCGGAAGCGCTCGGTGGGCGGCTGCGGGGACCGCGTGCCCAGGCCGTTCGGAGGGCCGTCACCTGCCGCTCGGTGATCCCGGGCCGCTGAAAGAGCCCCTTGGCCCGCCCCGCTCACTTCACTTCTTGGCGTGCTCGCCCACGTAGAAGAGGATCCAGATGAAGCCCGCGAAGAGATGCGTGGCGAAGACGTAGACGAAGACGCGCAGGGCCACGCCGCGCTCCTTCCACCGCTCGCTCTCGGCGCCGCTCCCGCTCACTGTTCTGCCTCCGTCGAAGGTGCGGCCCATGGCCGGTCCGCGCATCCCGTCCAGGGTACGCACCGCCCCGGAAACCCCCCTCGGAATAGGTCAGGGGGGCGCCCCGTTGTAGGGTGTGTTCTCATAGTTCAACATTCAACAACCTGGAGGCGGGCGCCATGGAGTTCGGGATCTTCACCGTCGGAGATGTGACCACCGACCCGACGACTGGCAGGACACCGAGCGAGCACGAGCGGATCAAGGCCACCCTCGCGATCGCACAGAAGGCGGAGGAGGTCGGCCTCGACGTGTTCGCGACCGGCGAGCACCACAACCCGCCGTTCGTCCCGTCCTCCCCGACGACCACGCTCGGTTACATCGCCGCCCGCACCGACCGCATCATCCTGTCCACGTCCACGACGCTGATCACCACCAACGACCCGGTGAAGATCGCCGAGGACTACGCGACGCTCCAGCACCTCGCGGACGGCCGCGTGGACCTGATGATGGGGCGCGGCAACACCGGCCCGGTCTACCCCTGGTTCGGCAAGGACATCCGCCAGGGCATCCCGCTCGCCATCGAGAACTACGCCCTGCTGCACAAGCTGTGGCGCGAGGACGTCGTCGACTGGGAGGGCAAGTTCCGTACGCCGCTCCAGTCCTTCACCGCGACCCCGCGCCCGCTGGACGGCGTCCCGCCGTTCGTCTGGCACGGCTCGATCCGCTCCCCGGAGATCGCCGAGCAGGCCGCGTACTACGGCGACGGCTTCTTCCACAACAACATCTTCTGGCCCATCGAGCACACCAAGAAGATGGTGGACCTCTACCGGCAGCGGTACGCGCACTACGGGCACGGCACCGCGGAGCAGGCCATCGTCGGGCTCGGCGGCCAGGTGTTCATGCGGAAGAACTCGCAGGACGCGGTACGGGAGTTCCGCCCGTACTTCGACAACGCGCCGGTCTACGGGCACGGTCCCTCCCTGGAGGACTTCTCCCGGCAGACCCCGCTGACCGTCGGCTCCCCGCAGGAGGTCATCGAGCGGACCCTGTCCTTCCGGGACGCCGTCGGCGACTACCAGCGCCAGCTGTTCCTGATGGACCACGCAGGACTGCCGCTGAAGACGGTCCTGGAGCAGCTCGACATCCTCGGCGAGGAGGTCGTCCCGGTGCTGCGCAAGGAGTTCGCCGGTCTGCGGCCGGCCGGAGTCCCGGACTCCGCCCCCGCGCACCCGGCCGTCGCCGCCCGCACCGCCACGAAGGAGGTCTGACCACCGTGTCCACCGCATCCACCGCGTTCGTCACCGAGCCGCTGAGGATCGTCGCCGTGTCGGCCGGGCTCAGCAGCCCCTCCTCGACCCGGCTGCTGGCCGAGCGGCTGGCCGGCGCCGCCCGCGAGCGCCTGCTGGCCGAGCAGGACCGCGCGGTCGAGGTCCACGTGATCGACCTGCGTGACCTGGCCGTCGACATCGCCAACCACCTGGTGACCGGATTCCCGCCGGGCGCACTGGACGAGGCGATCAAGGAGGTGACGGAGGCGGACGGACTGATCGCCGTCTCGCCCGTCTTCACCGCCTCGTACAGCGGACTGTTCAAGTCGTTCTTCGACCTGATCGGCAACACGGCGCTGACCGGCAAGCCCGTCGTCATCGCGGCGACGGGCGGCACCGCCCGCCACTCGCTGGTCCTGGAACACGCGATGCGCCCGCTCTTCGCCTACCTGCGGGCCACCGTCGTACCGACCTCCGTGTACGCGGCGTCGGAGGACTGGGGCTCGTCCGGCGACGAGTACACCGACGGCCTGCCGTCCCGCATCCGGCGCGCGGGCGGCGAGCTCGCGGCCATGATCGCGGGCGGCCGGGCGGTCTCCGGGGCGCCGAGGGCCCTCGGGCTCGACGACGAGGTCGTGCCGTTCGAGCAGCAGCTCGCCGACCTCCGGCTGGACTGAGCCGACTGCCGGACGGTCCGAGGGGGCACCGCCCGAAGCCCTGTCCGGTTTGATTAGAGTTGATCAGAAAGATGCGTCGTGCGGGGTTTTCTCGCACAACGCCTCTGCGCACTGAGCCGAACCGAGCTGGAGGCAGAGATGGGCAGGATCGTGGTGGGCGTTGACGGCTCCGAGTCGTCGATCAGGGCGCTGCACTGGGCCGTACGCCAGGCGGAACTGACCGGCGACACGGTGGAGGCCGTCAACAGCTGGGAGTACCCCGCGACCAGCTGGGCGTCCATGATGCCCGGCATGCCGGAGGACTTCGACCCGCAGGCCCTGGCGACCGTGTCCCTCAACGAGGCGCTGGAGGAGGCCCTGGGCGCCGAGGGCGCGGCCGAGGTGAGCAAGGTCGTGGTGATCGGCAACCCGGCCCAGTCCCTGCTGGAACGCGCCAGGGGCGCGAACCTGCTGGTCGTCGGGGCGCGCGGCTACAGCGGCTTCAAGGCGACACTGCTCGGCTCGGTCAGCCTCCACGTCACCCAGCACGCACCGTGCCCGGTGACGGTCGTACGCGACTGAGCACCACCGCGTGCCGTGCAGGTGAGGACGTAAGGACAGAGGAGGCATGGAGACGGGCCCGCGCCGAGCGCGGGCCCGTCTCCATGTTCCGAATGCCCCGGATTTCCCGGATGTCCCGATGCGTCGGAAGGCGCTCACGACTTCTCGTGCGTGCAGAACTCACGTCTTCTCATGCGTGGAGAACTCACGTCTTCTCGTGCGTGTAGAAGATGTAGAACGTCGTGATGAACATCCCGAGGCCGACCGCCAGTCCCAGCGCCGAGGACCGCAGCACGCTCGAACCGGTCAGCCCGACCAGCAGGCCGATCGCCGCGGCTGTCAGCGCGCCGTACGCCACCGCCCGCACCAGGGGCAGCATGGTGTGCTGGGTCCGGCCCAGCACGAAGCACAGGGCGGCGAGCACCACCGCGGTGATCAGGCCGTACCAGAACTGCCGGCCGCCGCTCGCACCGTTGTTGCGGAGGATGAACGACGCGTAGAGGCCGTACGCCGCACCCAGCGTGACGGGGACGGCCCAGGCGGACGCGCCGTGCCTCCGGACACGGGACCGGCCCCGGGCCCGGCCGCGGGACGGCATCGCTGCATGAGTGGCCATGGCGGAGAACTCCTTCCGTCGCCCTCTTCGTCCCTCCAGGGCACACCCGGCCGCGTCACCCGGCAACTCGGATGGCGTACGGCCCGCGGCACACCGCTCCCATACGGGATTCCCTGGAGGGATGCGGACGTATCTCTCGACGGCTCGGACGGTGGCGGTGCTGGTGCTGCTCGCCGTACTCGTCCCGGTGAGCGCGCTCTCCGCCTGGGTGGACCTGGAGATCGACAACACGGACCGTTACGTCGCCGCGGCCGCCCCGCTCGCCTCCGACCCGCAGGTGCGAAGCACGGTCGCCGACCTCATCACCGACGCCACGATGAAGCAGGTCGAGGCCGGTCCGCTCCAGAGCACCGTGCGGGACTTCCTGCACCAGGCGGTGCTGTCCTTCACCACCACCGACGCCTTCCAGGCCGCGTGGAACGCCGCCAACCGCACCGCCCACGAGGCCGTCACCGCCGCGCTGAACGGCAACACCGGCGAGGCCGTCACCATCGATCTGGCGCCCGTGACCGAGCAGGTCAGACAGAACCTGGAGAAGAACGGGGTGCCGTTCGCCGACCGGATCCCGGTCCAGCACACCGACATCACGCTGATCTCCGCCGACCGCGCCGACCAGCTGCGCCAGACCTTCCGCCTGCTGCGCGCCGGCAGCGTCTGGCCCGCCGTGGGCACGGTCGTGTTCGCCGTCCTCACGGTGCTCGTGCCCTGGGTGCGCGGCGGACCGGGGCGCGGGCGCTCCGCGCACGCCGCGCTCACGGCCACGGCGGTGGCCGGATTCGGGTTCGCACTGGGGGCGCTCGTGCTGCGCACGGTGATCGCGATCGCCCGCGGCCGGGTGCTCGCCGAGGTGCCGGGCAGCGAGACGGGCGGTGCGGCGGCGGTCTACGACGCGCTCACGGGCTCCCTGCGCACGACGGTGTGGATCGTGTTCGGGACGGGGCTGGCGGTGGCGCTGTGCGCGGTGTTCGCACGGTGGTGGGCGGCCCGGCGACGGCCCGGCCCGTAGCGGCCCCGGTTCGACGTGCGGCGGTGGACGGGCCGGGGAAGAGTGGTTCTCATGACTGCCGGATCGGGGGACGACTGAGAGGTCTTCCGCATGCGAGCCATAGCCGTCGGCGCGTTCCGGGCCGACCCCGCACTGGTCGAGATACCCAAGCCCGAGCCGGAAGCCGGCGAGGTACGGGTCAGGATCGAGTACGCCGCACTCAACCCCCGCGACTGGCAGGCCTCACGGGGCACCCCGGACGACGGGCCCGCCCCGTGCGTGTTCCCGCTGGTCGTCGGCGTGGACTTCGCGGGCCGGGTGGACATGATCGGCAGCGGCGGGAACCGTTTCCGGGTCGGCGACCACGTCTTCGGCCGGATTCCCGCCCAGGAGACCGGCGCCGGTACCTACTGCGACTACGTCTCCGTACCGCAGGACTCCGCCATCACCCACGTCCCGGACGGCCTCCCGCTCCGGACCGCGGCGGCCCTGCCGTCCGCCGGGATGGCGGCCGCCCAGATCCTGGAGATCCCGGTGCTCCACGGTCACGAGAGCCTGCTGGTCATCGGGGCGGCGGGCGGCGTCGGCAGCTGTCTGACCCAGCTCGCCGCGGCCCGCGACATACACGTGATCGCGGCCGTGCGCGGCGACGAACACCGGCGGATGGCGGACCTGGGCGCCACCGCCACGATCGACACCACGGACCGCCCCCTCGAAACCGCGGTACGGGAGAGCTGCCCGGACGGCGTCGACGCGCTCGTCGACCTGGTCTCCACCACCCCGGACGCCTTCGCCGCCCGTGCCGCGCTGGTACGCGGCGGCGGGATCGCCCTCACCACGCGGGGCGTCGCCGCCGGGGCCGCCCGCCCCACGCACGTGACCGGCATCGACTTCCGGCTCGAACCCACCCCGGTCCTGCTCGACGTCCTGGCCGCGGGCGCCGCCGAGGGCGTCCTGCGCGTACCCATCGACATCGAACTCCCGCTGGAGAAGGCCCCGCAGGCCCTCGACCGGAACCGGACGGGCGGCGCACGAGGCAAGACCGTCATCGCGCTCATCGCACCCTGAAACCCACGCCGCGCGCACGACCGGAGGGAGCGCCTGAGCACGACCGGAGGAGTCGCCCGCGCACGACCGGAGAAGGCGCCCGCGCACGACCGAAGGAGTCGCCATGGACGACCGGGAACGCGACATCGAGCACAACATCATCGACAACATCGGCGGACTCATCGCCGAGGAACGAGAGCTGCGCGACCGCTCCACCCGGGACACGGGCCTCACCGACGACGAGAGATCCCGCCTGCGTACGGTGGAGGTCCGGCTCGACCAGTGCTGGGACCTGCTGCGACAGCGCCGCGCCCTCAGCGAGTTCGGCGAGGATCCCTCCGCGGCGAAGGTCCGGCCGGCCGACGAGGTCGAGGGCTACGAGGGCTGAACGCACCACACAGGGGGACGCATTGACCGACACGGAGGCCGGATCCGGGCGCAGGCGTACCGCACCACCCCCCTGGCTGCTAAGCGGACTCCGCCCCCAGCCGTCCACGCCCGTCCCCTGGGCCGCGGCCGTCCGCGCCTCCATCGCCCTGGCCGCCCCGCTCGCCGTCGGCTTCGCGCTGGACCGGCCCGCATACGGCGCACTCGTCTCCATGGGGGCGCTCTCCGGCGTCATCGGCGACACCGCCGACGCGTACCGGATGCGCATCCTCAACATCGCGGTGCCGCAGCTGTTCGGCGCACTCGGCATCATGCTGGGCACGCTGGTGTTCGGGACCGGCTGGACGGCCGTCGCCGCGCTGACCCTGGTCGGACTGGTCTCCGGCATGATGTCGACGATCGGCGCCATCTCCTCCGTGTCCGGGCTGCTGCTCCTGCTCAACGCCGTCGTCGGCGCCGGACTCCCGATGCCCAGCCCCTGGTGGGTGGCGCCGCTGCTGCTGACGGTCGGCGGCCTGTTCGTCCTCACCATGACGCTGCTGGCGTGGCCGCTGCGCCGCGAACTGCCGGAACGGGTCGCGGTCGCGGGCACCTATCTCGCGGTCGCCGACCTGCTCGCCGCCGCGGGCACCGACGCGTACGAGGAGCGGCGACAGGCCGTCACCCAGTCCCTCAACACCTCCTACGACCTGATCCTGGCCCGCCGGGCCCGCTACCACGGCCGCAGCAACTCCGGGGTACGGCTGCTCGCCCAGCTCAACGTCGTCATCCCGCTCGTCGAGGCGGCGCCCGCCGTACACGTCCGGCGCTGCCCGCTCCCGGACGAGATCCCGGCGGCGGTCCGTGAACTGGCCACCGCCGTAGAGGAGAGCCGCACCGGCGGCGCCGCGCTCTCCCTGCCGCCCCCGGACTCACCCGCCACCAGGGCGGTGGACGGCGCGCTGCGGCACGCGGCGGTCGTCGTGCACAAGGCCGATCCCGACCCGTACAACGTCGACGACCGGCTCGGACGCCCCGCCGCTCTCGGGGTGCGCGTCCGGCGGACCACCCGCGATGTGCTGCTCTCCCGGGCCTCGTGGCGGTACGGGCTGCGCCTGGCCCTGTGCATCGGCCTGGCCCAGGCACTGACCTCACTGGTCCCGGTGCCCCGCTCCTACTGGGTCGCACTGACCGTCACGTTCGTCCTCAAGCCGGACTTCGGCTCGGTGTTCTCCCGGGCCGTGCTGCGCTCGGTGGGCACGGCGGCCGGTCTCGTGATCGCCGCGCCGGTGCTCGCCGCGGTCCCGACCGGGTGGTGGGACGTGCCGGTGATGGTGGTGCTCGCCGCGCTGATCCCGGCGCTCACGGCAAAGGGGTACGCGTTCCAGACCGCGGCCATCACCCCGGTCATCCTGCTCCTGTCCGACCTGCTGAACCACCAGGGCTTCCACCTGGTCTGGCCGCGTTTCCTGGACAGTCTGATCGGCTGCGCCATCGTGCTGGTGGCGGGCTACCTGCTGTGGCCGGAGAGCTGGCACGTCCGGGTCGGCCACCGGCTGGCGGACGTGGTGACGAACATCGCCGACTACGTGGCGTGCGCGTTCGAGCAGGGCGGCTGCGGCGACCGGGCGGAACGGGTGCGGGCCCGGCGCCGGATCTACCGCGATCTGTCCGTCGTACGGTCCGAGTTCCAGCGTGCCCTGACGGAACCGCCCCCGGTCGGTGCCCGGGCCGCGGCCTGGTGGCCACTGGTCGTCGCGGTCGAACGCATCGTGGACGCGGCGACGGCGGCCCGGGTCCGCGTCGACCACGGAGCACCGGAACCGCCCACCGCGGAGGCGGCCGGGATCCAGCAGCAACTGCGGGAACTGGCGGACGGCATACGCGCGAGCGAGACCCTGGTCGGCGTACGCGCGGAACTGCCGGGCGACGAGAAGGGGGTGCTGGCTCCGCTGCGCCAGGAGGTGGCGGCGGCACGGGCGATCGCGTCGCCGCAGCCGTAGCGCCTCTCGCTTGGATCACGCCGGGCTCGCGGGGCCTGGCGTGATCCAAACGAGAGGCCCTGGCCGCGCGGCTCCTCCGGCCCGTCCGAGGCGCGACCTGGAGCCCGTCGGGCGCTTGAGGACAAACCGGCCACGGACGGCCACGGTCAGCCCATGGGCCCGGGCCCGGCCCCCCGCAGCCGCTCCATCTCCCGCCGGTCCCGCTTCGTCGGCCGCCCCGCGCCCCGGTCCCGCACCGGAACCTGGATCGCCGCCTCGCGCGGCGGCGGAGGCGGGCTGTTGTCGACGAAGCACTCCGCTGCCACCGGGGGGCCGACCCTCTTCTTGACGAGCTTCGACACGACGACGATCCGGTCCCGGCCCGCATGCCGGAGCCGTACCTCGTCGCCGACGCGCAACGTCTGGGCGGGCTTGGCGCGCTCGCCGGCGACCTTCACATGACCCGCGCGGCAGGCGGCAGCGGCCTGCGAACGGGTCTTCGTCAGCCGGACCGACCAGATCCAGACGTCGACCCGAACGCTTCCCTCCGCCTGCGGCGCCTCACCGGAAACCATGCAGCCGACTCTAGTGCGGCAGGCACGTCCGGTCAGGCCCCGCGCCCCGGGCCGAGCCCTGATCCGGTCAGGGCCCATGGTTCAGACCCTGATCCGGTCAGATCCCGCGGCTCAGCCGAAGTCGCTGATCACCTCGCTCATGTTGTAGCTGTAGACCTCGCGCTTGCACGCCCCGCACTTGCTCGGCGCGTGCTCGCTCAGTGACCAGAGCTGCGGCGGGAACCCGTCACCGCGTCCGTGCGCGAGATAGAGGTCCTCGGGCCCGAACGCCGACTCCAGGGTCTTCGCGTTGCCGACGAGTCCGCTGGTTCCGTCGACCGTCCCCGGCGTGGCCTGGAGCAGCCGGCCGTTGTCGAAGCCGTTGCTGCGGTGGAAGTACCACTTGCCCTCGTACCGCGTGACGCCCTGGATCTTGTGCCACAGGGCCTCGTTGCCGAAGGTGGCTCCGGTCGGCAGGCCGTAGGCGAGGTCGGCGTCCGCGACCGTCCCGGGCGCGCCCTCGACCGCGGCCGTCAGCGCGGTCATGGGGTACGTACCGACGCGGCCGGGGCTGGTGCCGCCGTTGTTGGTGTTGCAGTACTCACCGAGAACCAAGTGGTCGGTACCGGTGCGGTCCAGCGAAATGTACGAGGCCTTCGGGCGCCCGGTGGCATAGCACTGGTTTCCGCTGGTGGTTCCGCCGTTCTTCGCCGTGGTGAACTTCAGCGTGGCGACCTGTGGCATGACGTAGCGGTAGCCGTAGCCGTACCAGACGTTGCTCTGCCGGCCGACCCGCTTCTTGTCCACGACATCGCTGACCAGACCGTCCGGCGTCGGGTCGTTGACGTCGGTGTTGTTGTCCGGGTTGAGGTCCATGATCTTGCGCAGGTCGAAGACCCGCATGCCGTTGGCGGTGTCGGCGACGTACAGGTAGTTGCCGTACCAGACCATGCCCCCGGCGTGAATACCGTTCTGCGCCGCGCAGGAGGACGTCACGCCGGCGGTGCACTTGCCCTCGCGCGCGTGCAGGGCGTCGAAGGAGATGTGGTCCTTGGAGTTCATGTACGGCCAGACCAGCAGCACATGGCGGTACATCTGGGTGGCCTGGTTGAAGAAGCTGACCCGGATGCCCTTCTCGTTGCAGGCGTCCGACGCGGAGTCCTGGACGCAGTTGTCACGGCCCGCCACGTAGTCGCTGCGGCCCGGGTTCTCCGCGTCGTAACCGGCCACGGCGATGGGATCGGCGTTCGACGTGCCCCAGTCCTCGTCCTCCTGCGCGTCCGAGACGCCGGTGATGGCCTGCGGCACCCACTCCGAGGAGGTGGCGTCGTCGCTCTTCCAGCAGACACGGTGGTTGACCGCCAGATCGGAGCCGTAGATACCGGCGGTTCCGCAGGCACCCTCCCACCCGGCGGGCCGGTTGGCCTGCTCCATCAACTCGGTGAGGCCCTGCTCGGGCAGCGCGGCGTCCAGTTTGGTGACGAGTCCGGAGAGGTCGGTGCCGGTCGTCAGCCGGAAGTCCCCGGCCCGGCCGGGAACGGCAGCGGCCAGGGCGGCGGCGCCACGCCGCGCGGTGGCCGTTCCGGTTCCCGCGAAATCGTCCTGTTCGCCCTCGGGTTCGCTGTCGAAACCGTCATCCGGCATGCCCTCGTTGCCCGGTACGGGATCGTCCACGGCCAGCGCCACGGATGACGGAGCGGACGACGGAGCGGACGACGGAGCGGACGACGGAGCGGACGACGGAGCAGCGCTTGCACCGGCTGCCGGCGCGAGGCCGGAAAGCATCGCCCCGGTCACCACGGCACAAGCCCCGAAACGTGTTCTGCGAGATCGTTTCCCCACGTGAGAGCCCTTCTTGACAGCGCATGCGGATAAACAGACAACGGTGCGCCTGATCACTTACCAGACACACCGCCCGTTCACGCTACCGAGGCAACTCGGGACCGGGTGGGCACATTCGAACGACGCACATCAGGTCCGCACCACATACGCACAAGGCTTGGCCGGAGCTCGGTCGCAGTTCGGTCGCGGCTCAGTCGCCCCACGGGCGGGCCGCACCGCCGAACGGCCGGATCCGGCCGCTAACCTTACGTATCCGCCCTGGCCAGGGATGAATTCCCACAGGTCGGACATTCATCGCACCCAACTCACGCGAAAGGCCTCGCCCATGGGCATTCGGAGCTTGCTGCGCAAGGTGTTCGGCCGCGACCGCGCGGAGCAGGACGCGCCGGCGCCGACGGCCACGGTCCCGCCCCAGACCGAACGCACCGCGCCCGCGGAGTCGGAGTCGGAGCCGATCACGGCGACGGCGACGGCGACGGTGGACGAGCCGGCTACGGAGTCCGCCCCGGCCGCCAAGGCCTCGGTACCGGCCCCCGCCTCGCCCCGGTCCGTCACCGGCGACAGCGGTCTGGCGTCGGACCTGGTGGCGGCGGCCTTCGACAAGGCGTCCCTGCCCACGGTCCCCTCCCAGGGCTCGGCCCCGAAGCCGAAGCCGGTGGAGGCCACGGAGCCGGAGGCTACGGAGTCGGCGGCTACGGAGACCGACAGGGCCGCGGCCGAGGTCGAGGAGACCAGCAAGGCCGAAACCACGGTCGAGGTAGCGGCCACGGAGCCGGAGGTCGAGGAGACCGAGGCAGAGGCCACGAAGCCGACCACCATGAAGACCGACAAGACCGAGGCCGAGCCAGTGGCGGCCCCCGCCGCCAAGGCCGAATCGGAGGCTACGGAGCCGGTGGCGGCGCCTGCCGCCGAAGCCGAGCCGGAGCCGATCGCCGCGGAGGCGGAGCCGAAGGCCACGGCGGTCGCCGAGCCGGAAGCCGAGCCGGTCACGGTCGAGGCCGAGAGCCCCGCCGAGCCGGAGACCGTTGCCGAGACCGCCGCCGAGGCAGAGGTCGATGTCGAGCCGGAGGCCACGCCCGCCGCCGAGGCCGAGGCCGAGCCCGAGACCGTCACCGCCGAGGCCGAGACCCCCGCCGAGCCGGAGACCGCAACGGCTGCCGAGCCCGAGCCGGAAACCACGCCTGCCGCCGAGGCCGCGCCCGAGACCGCAACCACTGCCGCACCCGAGGCCGCGCCTGAGCCCATCGCTGCCGAGGCCGAGGCCAAGCCCGAGCCCGTCACTGCCGAAGCCGAACCGGAGACCGCAACCGCTGCCGAGCCGGAGCCGGAGCCGGAGGCGACGCCTGCCGCCGAGGCCGAGCCGGAGACCGCTGCCGAATCCGAAGCCGAGGCCAAGGCCCCCGCCGAGCCGGAAGCCACAACTGCTGCCGAGCCCGAGCCGGAGGCCACGCCCGCCGCCGAGGCCGCACCCGAGCCGGAGACCACCCCCACCGCAGAAACCGAGCCGGAGGCCACCCCCGCCCCGGAAGCCGAAACCGAAGCAATCCCGACCGCGACCCCGACCCCGGCCGCAACCCCCGACGCCCCCGACGCCTCCAAGCCCGCCCCCGCCCTCGCCCTCGCCCAGGTCAAGGCCGGTGCACCCGGGCTCGTCGAGCCGTACAAGGCCGCCCGGGCCGCACTGGAGGCGCACGGGCTGACCGGGCTGCGTGCCACCGTCTACCTGGTCCTCGACCGCTCCGGCTCCATGCGGCCGTTCTACAAGGACGGCAGCGCCCAGCACCTGGGCGACCGCACCGTCGCCCTCGCCGCGCACCTGGACGAGAGCGCCACCGTCCCCGTCGTCTTCTTCTCGACCGACATCGACGGCACCGGCACGGTCGAGCTCACCGCCCACGAGGGCCGGATCGACGAACTGAACGCGGGCCTGGGCCGCCTCGGCCGTACGAGCTACCACCGCGCCGTCGAAGAGGTCGTCGCGCACTACGAGAAGTCGGAGGCGACCGGCCCCGCTCTGGTGATCTTCCAGACGGACGGCCCGCCGGACGCCAAGCAGCCCGCCAAGCAGGCGCTGGCCGACGCGGCACGGCTGCCGCTGTTCTTCCAGTTCGTCGCGTTCGGCGACGAGGACGCGAAGGGCTTCGACTTCCTGCGGAAGCTGGACGTCCCGAACGCCGGGTTCTTCCACGCGGGCCCCGCCCCCCGCGAGGTCGCCGACGCCACGCTCTACAGCGAGGTCCTCGCCGCTCTCCCCGCCTGGATCGAGGCGCGCGAAGCGGCGACCGAGGGCTGATCCACCGGCAGGCGTACGGTCACGGCGAGCCCGCCCGCAGGGCCCGGCACCGCCGTGACCGTACCGCCGTGCGCGACGGCAATAGAACGCACGATCGAGAGACCGAGTCCCGAGCCCCGTCCCATCCGGTCCTTGCCCTCACCCCGCCGGAACGGCTCGAACAGCCCGGGGATGTCCGCCGCGTCGACCACGGGCCCGGTGTTGCGCACCTCCAGCAGTGCCCCGTCGCCGACCGTCACCAGGGACACGTCCACCGTCCCGTCCGGCACGTTGTACGTGACGGCGTTGGCCAGCAGATTCGCCACCAGCTGGGCGAGCAGCAGTCGGCTGCCCCGTACCTCGCAGGGCCCGGTTTCGACGTTCACACCCGGGTGCGTGGCCGTCTCCTCCGCCACCACCTGCGCGAGGTCCACCGCCTCCCGCTCGCTCGCCGCGAGCCCCCGTTCGCTGCGCGCCAGGACCAGCAGCCCCTCGATGAGCCGCTCGCTGCGCCGGTTGTTGTCCAGGAGCGTCTGCCGGGTCCGTACGAGATCCTCCTGGGACGGATCGTCCAGGCCGATCTGGATCGCGGCCCGCTGGGTGGCGAGCGGTGTGCGCAGTTCGTGCGAGGCGTTGGCGATGAACCGGCGCTGGCTGTCGAACGCCTTCTCCAGCCGGGCCAGCAGCGCGTCGAGCGTGTCGCCGAGCTCCTTCAGTTCGTCGTCGGGGCCGTGGGACGCGATCCGTTCGTGCAGGGTGTGCTCGGAGAGCCGGCGCGCCTTCGCCGTCATGGCGTGGACCGGCCGCAGGACCCGGCCCGCCGTCCACCACCCCACCGCGACCGCGCAGGCCGTCATGACGAGGAGCGCAGCCGCGGACCACACGAGCAGCTGATGACCGGCCGCGTCGCTGACGTGGTCGGTGAGGTCGTAGACGGTGGGCGGCCCGAGCCCCCGCCGGGTGATGAGGGGGCCGTTCACCGCGTAGCCGGGCTGGACGACCGCGGCCGTACGGGCGATGGCGCGCGCCTGGGAGTCCGTACCGGCTCGGGAGGCGAGGTTGACGGTGGTGAGCAGCGCCGTCCCGAGCACCAGGAACACCCCGCCGTACACGAGCGCGATCCGGGTCCGGATCGTGGGGACGTGCGGGAGGTGCCGGACGCGCCGGGCCCGCCGGGCCGACGGGTCGTGCGACGGGCGCTTCACAGGGCGTACCCCACTCCCTGCACCGTACGGATCAGGGCCGGCTCCCCGAGCTTCCCCCGCAGCTTGCTCATGCAGACACGGACGGCACCGGTGAACGGATCGGCGTTGGCGTCCCAGGCCCGCTCCAGCAGCTCCTCCGCGCTGACGGTCCCGCCGTCGGCCTCCAGCAGCAGCTGGAGCACCGAGAACTCCTTCGGCGAGAGGTCCAGCTCCCGCCCCTCCCGGGAGGCGGTGCGCCGCACGGTGTCCAGCCGGATGCCGAACCGCTCCAGCTGCGGCGGTACGGGGCGGGCGCTGCGGCGCCGCAGCGCCCGTACCCGCGAGACCAGCTCGGGGAACTCGAACGGCTTGCCCATGTAGTCGTCGGCGCCGAGATCGAGACCGGCGACCCGGTCCTCCATGGAACCGGCGGCGGTGAGCATCAGAATCCTGGTCCGGGAGCCGGAGGCGACCAGCCTCCGCGCCACGTCGTCGCCGTGCACCCGTGGCAGATCGCGGTCGAGGACGACGACGTCGTAGTCGTGGAGCCCCAGGTAGGCGAGGGCGGCATCACCGCTGTACACCGTGTCGACGGCGAACCCGGCCCGCCGCAGCCCGGTGGCGACCAACTCCGCCAGGATCTCCTCGTCCTCGGCGACCAGTACCCGCATCGTGATGTCCCTTGCCTCGTACATGCGCGTCCACTCCCTCCCAGGATGCGTCTTTGTTACGGGAAGTGATGTTTCGCAAAGGTCTCCGCCGCTCTTCGCCACTCTCTGCCGTTCTTCTCCGCCCTCCGCCGCTCCTCTCCGCTCTCTGCCACTCTTCGCCGCACACCACCCGCCGCCCGGCTCCCCGGCGTGCCCGGGGCCCGGCGTTATCCGTGTGAGTCGATCTCCCGCAGGCCGTTAGGATTTCGACCATGGCGGCCACTGGATCCGAGAAGCAGGGGGCGACGGCGTACTACGTCTCGACCCCCATCTACTACGTCAACGACGCTCCTCACCTGGGCCACGCCTACACGACCGTCGCAGGCGACGTGCTCACCCGCTGGCACCGCCAGCGCGGCGAGAAGGTGTGGTACCTCACCGGCACGGACGAGCACGGTCAGAAGATCATGCGCACTGCCGAGGCGAACAATGTCACCCCGCAGGAGTGGTGCGACAAGCTCGTGGAGGAGGCCTGGAAGCCCCTCTGGGAGCACCTGGACATCGCGAACGACGACTTCATCCGTACGACGGAGAAGCGGCACACCGACCGGGTGCAGGAGTTCGTGCAGGACCTGTACGACAAGGGCGAGATCTACAAGGGCGGGTACGAGGGCCCGTACTGCGTGGGCTGCGAGGAGTACAAACTCCCCGGCGACCTCATCGAGGACGAGAACGGCGTCAAGCTGTGCCCGATCCACAAGAAGCCGGTGGAGATCCTCAAGGAGGAGAACTACTTCTTCAAGCTGAGCGCGTACGGCCCGAAGCTGATGGAGTTCTACGCGAACAACCCGGGCTTCATCCAGCCCGAGTCCGCCCGCAACGAGGTCGTGAACTTCGTCAGGCAGGGCCTGCAGGACCTCTCCATCTCCCGCTCGACCTTCGACTGGGGCGTCCCGGTGCCGTGGGACGAGAAGCACGTCATCTACGTGTGGGTCGACGCCCTGCTGAACTACGCCACGGCGGTCGGCTACGGCGCCAACCAGGAGAAGTTCGACGGGACCTTCCCGGCCGACGTCCATCTGGTCGGCAAGGACATCCTCCGCTTCCACGCCGTGATCTGGCCCGCGATGCTGATGGCGCAGGGTCTGCCGCTGCCGGGCCGGATCGCGGCCAACGGCTGGCTGATGGTCGGCGGCGAGAAGATGTCGAAGTCGAACCTCACCGGTATCAAGCCGCAGGACCTGACCACGCACTTCGGCGTGGACGCGTACCGCTGGTACTTCCTGCGCGCCATCGCGTTCGGCAGCGACGGCTCGTTCTCCTGGGAGGACTTCTCCGCCCGCTACACCTCCGAGCTCGCCAACGACTACGGCAACCTCGCCTCGCGCGTCGCCGCCATGGTCGGCAAGTACTTCGGCGGGGCGCTCCCGGAGGCCACCGCCGAGAGTGACGCCGAGAAGGCGGTCCGGGAAGGTCTGGCGAAGGCCGTCGCCACGGCCGATCTGAAGATCGGCGAGGAGCTGGACTTCCAGGCCGGCATCCTGGCGATCTTCGACTTCGTGAAGCAGGTCAACGGCTACATCACGGAGCAGGAGCCCTGGAAGGTGGCCAAGGACACGTCCCCGGAGGGACAGGCCCGCCTGGCGACGATCCTCTACACGGCCGCCGAGTCGCTGCGCGGTGTCGCGGTCCTGCTGAACGCCGTGATGCCGGAGACCTCGCAGAAGCTGTGGGACTCCCTGGGCGCCGAGGCGTCCCTGGGCGCACTGTCCGACCAGCGCGTACAGGACGCGGGCACCTGGGGCCGGCTCCCGGCGGGCGCGACGGTGACGAAGGGCGCGGTGCTGTTCCCCCGCCTGGAGGAGAAGCCGGCATAACCGGATGTACGCACGGGGCAGGGCTGGGACCACTGGAAACCACCCTTGCAGTGGAGCCCTTCGACGTTCGTAGTCGTGGGTGACGGGTTCGAATCGTTCGAGGCCCGGACAGCATCGGCCGGCTGTCCGGGCCTTTGGCGTTCTGCTCGCTGTCCGGTCAGGTACCGAAGGCCGCGGTCAGCGCCCCGGGACACAAGACCACGCAGCCGACGGACGCCGCGCCGGCTGCGAAGAGAGCGCGGGTTGCCATGCGAGCGGGTTGTCATGCGCGCGGATTGTCATGCCCCTGCTCACTTTCTCGATTCCTGTCAGATTCCTGTCAGCTTTCCCGAGGCGGGACAACCGGTGACGACACGTCACCCTCTCCTGGTGCGGGGGGTGCTCCTGGGATTCCTGGGGCACTGACGCATGACCAACAACGAGGAGACACCATCGTGAGACAGGTCTCACGTGCGCTGACGGCTGCCTTGGCGGCCGTGGCGCTGGCGGCGGGTGTGCCGGGGCCGGCGCACGCGCAGCCGGCCGCCGATTCCATACCCGGCGCGCCGCCGGGCGCCTCCGGGGAGCAGCTGCCGGAAGGATGGCGTGTCGAGGGCGGGGAGCTGATCTGGAGTTCGCCCGAGCCCGTGGGCATGGGCGGCGCCCTGGTCGAGTTCCGCTCGGGAGAGCGGACCCTCGGCATCCCGGAGCCCTCCCCCGACCAACGCACCTTCCGGCTCCGCCTCGGCGGGGCGAAGGTCGGACCGGTGAGCAAACTCCAGGTGGTCGCCGGTTCGCGGCGGCTGGACGCCGCAGGGACTGACCGGGCACCCGGTCAGCGGCGCTCGGCGGCCCCGGCGGCGCCCCAGGACCCGTTCCCCGCCAACCCGGTCGACCCCGGTGTCGCCGGTAAGTACCGCACCATCAGCGGTGAGTACGTCCTGAAATCGGTGAGGCTGCCGGGCTACGCCCAGCCCGTGGAGATGCGCGCCACGGTCGTCGGCCCTACGGACGCGCCGGGGAAGCGACCACTGGCGCTCTTCCTTCACGGCCGCAGCGCCACCTGCTACGAGCCCGGCGAGAACAGCGCGGGCATGGAATGGCCGTGCAAGCCGGGCAACAAGGAGATCCCGAGCTACCGCGGCTTTCTGCACGACCAGAAGCTCCTGGCATCCCAGGGCTATGTGACGGTCTCCATCTCCGCTAACGGTGTCAACGCGCAGGACGGCCGCGCGGCCGACCTCGGGGCGCAAGCCCGTTCGTCCCTGGTGCGCCAGCACCTCGCCCGCTGGGCGGAGTGGGGCGCGAACCCCGCGAAGGCACCCGAGGCCGTGCGCGCGACGGAGCCCGCGGACCTCTCGAAGGTGCTCCTGGTCGGCCACTCCCGGGGCGGCGAGGGCGTCAACCGGGCGGCCCTGGACAGCGTCTCCCCGCCGCCGCCCGCCGAGGACGGCTACCGGGGGCCGGTGGGCTGGCGGATCCGCGGCACCGTCCTGATCGGCTCCACCCTCTTCGGCCAGAACCCCACACCCGATGTGCCGTCCATGGCCCTCCTGCCGGGCTGTGACGGCGATGTGAGCGACCTCCAGGGCCAGATCTACCTCGACGGCACCCGGGGCATCGGCGGGGGCACGGCGCTGCACAGCGCGGTGTACATGGTCGGCGCCAACCACAACTTCTTCAACACGGAGTGGACACCCGGCCAGGCCGAGGCCCCGGCCTCCGACGACTTCTGGGACGACACGAACAACCCGGACCCGGTCTGCTCGGCAGGGGCCAAGACCCGGCTGAGCGCCAAGCAGCAGCAGACGGCGGGCGCCACCTACATCGCCGCCGCCGCGCGGCTCTTCCTCGCGGGCGACGACCGGGTCCGCCCGCTGCTCGACGGCTCCGACCGGCGCGCGCCCTCGGCCGGCCCCGCCCAGGTGCTGACCCACGCCGTCGGCGGCAACCGCACCCCGGCGATCCGGCCCGACGACCCGCTCTCGGTGACGAACGGGCGCGTGTGCCAGCAGATCACGACGAGCGCCGACCGGGCCTGCCGGCCGGACTCCGGCCCCGGTAGGTCGCCGCACTTCGCGTCCTGGGCGGACACCACCGATGAGCCGGGCCGCAACGCGGTCACGGCCCGCTGGACCGAGCCGGGCACCCCGGTCCGGCTGACGCCGGAGCGCGCCTTCTCACTGGCGGGCTCCGACGCGCTGGCCCTGCGGGTGATAGTGCCGCCGAACACCCGGGGCACCCGGCTCGACGTCGCCCTCACCGACACCTCCGGCAAGCGGGTGAGTCTCGGCCAGGTCACCGTCGACGGCCTTCCTGGCTCCGACTCGACGGCCGCGCACTGGGCGCGTGAGGTCCGCGTCCCGCTGAAGGCCGCCGTCGGCGCCGGTGTCGACCTGAAGCGGACGCAGTCGCTGGAGCTCACCCCACGCAGCAGCTCCGGCGAGTTCTGGCTGATGGACGCCTGGGGCTGGCGCCCCGGCACCCCTGCGGTACACCCCGTCGCGCTCCCGCGTGTCGACATCGGCAGTCTGACGGTCAAGGAGGGCGACTCCGGCACCCGCACCTACCACGTGCCCGTCCAGGTCACCGGCAAGGGCACCGGCGTGATCAAGCTCGCCGTCCGCGACCCGGAGACCTACGAGTCCACCGTCCGCACCATGACGGTGAAGGCCGGTGACTCCGCAGGCGTGTCGATCACGGTCAAGGGCAACTCCCGCTACGGCTACGACCTCCGCCACGAGGTCGCGGCCAAGGCCGTGCGCGGCACGGCGGTCGGCGGCGCCTTCGGGGGCGTGCTCGTCGAGAACGACGACCCCATGCCCACGATCGCCGTGACCCCGGTCGCCGACTCGGTCACCGAGGGCCAGAAACTCACCTGGAAGGTGGAGCTCTCAGAGCCCGCCGACGTCGACATCGAGACGCGGTTCGACCTCCTGCCGGTGCACGAGGGCACGGAGCTGTCCACGAAGGACGTCGACAAGGAATGGCTCTCCGAGATCGGCGAGTCCGCCGACCCGGAGCGGCCCCTGTCCACGAACAGTCCCTCCCTCTGGGCATCCATCCCCAAGGGCAAGACGAGCACTGAAGTGTCCGTGCCCACGGTCACCGACACGCTGACCGAGCCGGAGGAGTCCCTGCGGATGCAGGTGTACATCCTCAAGCAGGACGACTGGCTGGAGGGCCCCCTCCTCACGGGGAAGGTCACGGACGCGCGCCAGGGCTGACGCCCAGGGTCCACGTCCCGCACCGACGGTGCCTGAGCGCACCACCTGGACGATGGCACCGGCCCCGCCACGGGGCCGGTGCCATCGGCGTGAAGGGGGCCACGCCGCTTCCGGGTCAGCGGACCCAGTTCTTCAGCGGCTCCGTGTCCAGTTCGATGCCCACGGGGTCGGGCAGCTCCACGGACTTCCCGTACGGCACCGTCACCACTCGCTCGTACCGCACGCCGTCGGGCTGCGAGTGCACCTTGACCTCGCAGGTGTCGCGGTCGATGAGCAGGTAGACGGGAATGCCGGTCTCGGCGTACGCCCGCGGCTTCTCGACACGGTCCCGGCGGTCGGTGTCCTCGTCGTACGAGGTGACCTCGACGACCATCAGGACGCCGTCGGGACTGGCCCACTCGCCCTGGCCGACGAAGTTGTCGAGAGGGGCGAGTGCACCGTCCGGGCGCGCATTGCCCTTGCGGTAATTCTCAATGCGCAGACCTTGTTCGCCGAAGAGCCAATTGCCCGGACCCGACTGCATGCAGATCTGTGTCAGCCAGGCGATGATCCGCCCGTGGTCCCCGTCCGGCACAGCCTTGACCCCCAGTTTCCCGTTCACGAACTCCAGACGCAGCGCTTCTTCGGCACGTATGGCGTGACGGGCGAGGTCCTCGAAGACCTCCTGGGTCAGCACACTCTCGTCAACCACGCTCATCACTGCCTCCTGAAGGAAACCGGGCTGCGTCCAGCGTACGGTCGCCCCACCCGGCCCGTACCCGGTTCACTGCTCCAGCCACTCCGCGTCCCCCATCACCACGACGGGCTTCTTCGCCGGGTCGAGAAGGCGCAGCAGTTCCCTCATCCGGTCCTCGGGGAGCGAGACGCAGCCCTGGGTCGGGCCGCCGTGGTCCGCATGGATCCAGATGCCGCCGCCCCGTTCCTTGCCGAGCGGACGTTCCGCGTCCAGGGGGGAGGCGCCGGGGATCCGGTTGTAGTCGACGGCGATGACGTAGTTGAAGGAACCTGCGAGGGACTCCCCGTCGAACCCTTCACCGCTCACATCGAAGGCCGGGCTCTGGTTGTACGGGAACATGGTGCCCGGGGGTTCGAGCAGGCCGCCCGCGGCCGTCAGCCCGAAGACCCCGACCGGGGTACGGAGGTCGTTCTCCCAGTGCTCGTCCGTCCAGCCTTTCAGCGCGTTGTGGGCCGGCCAGCGGTCCGTGACCGCGCGCCAGCCCAGGGCGGGATCGTCGCGGGTGTAGAGGACCGCGGTGGACAGGCTGGAATTGTAGAAATCGCCGGTGACGACGAGCGCCTGCCGGGAGTCCGCCGGAACCTCGGCCCGCATCCGCGGCCCCAGCGCGGGGATCTCCTGGGGGCGGAGGCGCGGGGCCGCCGGGGCCGCCGGGGCCGGGGCGGCCTTTCCCCGTACCCCGTCGGCCTGCGGCCCCCCGACACCTGCGGAGGCGGTGGCGGATACCCGGACCTTGCGGGTGGCGATGTCGGCGTCGGAGGTGGTGTCGCAGGCGGTGAGCAGCAGGATCGCGGCGACGCAGGTGCCGGCGCGTACGGCGTACGGGGGACGCCGGGCGGCCGACGGACGGGGCACTGGCACGGGTACTCCTCCTCAGCGGTCATGGGGCGCGGGCGGCACAGGCGAGGCTCCCCGTCATGCTTCGTCCCGCCGAACCCAGTTAACGCCGCCACCCGCGAGCGCGAATCCGCACGGGGGCCATACGGCGGTACCGCCCGCGGGCGGACGCCTGCGTGATCACGACCGCCCCCGCACGACGCCTGCACGCCCCCTTGCGAGGGTGCGGATGTCACACCCCGCCGAGCCGCCCGCCCTTCACCCCGCCCAGGAGCCGGTCCAGCTGGGCCGGGGTGATCGCCAGCTCCGTACCGGGGTCGTCACTCTCGCGGAGCCGTATCAGGCCGTCGGCGGAGGCAAGTTCGACGCAGCTGTTTCCGTCGCCGCCGCCCGAGAACGAGGACTTCTGCCAGGCCATCGAGTTGGACATGCTCGACCTCACCATTCCTTGGTCATCCGGTGAATGAAATCGCGCGACTTGCCGGGATCGAGTGATGCCGCTTCCAGCTTGTGGAAGAGCGCGCGGAACCGGTCGAGCTGGGACTCGGCGTCAAGGAACGCGGTGCCGTGAGGCGCGTCCCGCACCACCGTGTCCAATCGAGGCACCGGCCCACCCGCGTACACCATCGCGCTCCCGGCGCCCGCGAAGCCATCGGTATCGAAGGGAACAACCCTTACCGTTACGCCTTCTCCCTCGGACAGGGTGAGAATCTGGTCGAGTTGGGCACGAGAGGCCCTGCGGTCACCCACCCTGATGCGCAGTGCCGCCTCATGGATCACCGCCTCGTACTTCACGGGAGCAGCTCTCTCGAAGATGACCCTCCGCCCCATCCTGTGGGCCACCCTGGCTTCGAGCTCACCCTCGGGAAGTCCCGGGGGCAGGTACGAGAAGACCGCACGGGCGTAGTCCTCGGTCTGTAGCAGGCCCGGTACGTGGATGATCTCCACATCGCGCCGGAACGAGGCATGGTGCTCCAGCTCCGACAGATCCAGGAACGCGGGTGGGAGCACACCCTGGAACTCCTCCCACCAGCCACGCGTACGGTCGGTCACCATCGTCGCGAGCGCGTCGATCAACTCTCTGTCGGCGCAGGCGCAGTGGGCCGCGAGTCTTCGCAGTCGCTCTTCACTGACACCCGCGTTCCCGGCCTCGATCTGGCTCATCTGGGCAGAACTCGTCCCGAGAAGCCCTGCCACTTCCCGAGCCGTCATGCCCGCCGCATCTCGCAGCTTGCGCAACTCCGCGCCCAGGCGCACCTGGCGTGCGGTCGGCTGGCTCCTCGCCGGCATGCACACTCCTCCCCAACCGCACTGCCTGTGGGACTCGTTGGAGCAACCCGTTCGGGTGCCAGATTACGCCAACGGCTTGCACGGGCTAAAACTTTCGCCCTACCTTCAGTGACGTGCCGCACACGCTGCGAAACGCCGGGACCCCGGAAGCGCACCGCCCCGCCCTGCCATGACGGGTACGACATGCCACCGCCCGAAGACCGCAGCGCCCGACAACCACGCACGCACCAAACGGAGTTCCCCTTATGCCGAACTCGCCTGTGAGCACCGATGCCCCCTGGGAGTACACGCTGTACATCCCCCACGACCCGCGTGCGGTCACGGTCTCCCGCCGCACTCTGCGTCTGATCCTCACCCTGCACGACCTGCTGCCGCTCTCCGAGACCGCCGAACTCGTCGCCAGTGAACTGGTGGGCAACGCGGTACGCCACACCAAGGGCCCGGCCGCCTTACGCCTGCGCTGGGCGGGCCGCGTACTGCGCATCGGCGTCTGGGACGCGGACCCCACCCCACCGACGCCGCCGCTCCACCCCTCCGCGGAAGCCGACGGCGGACGCGGCCTCGACCTCGTCCGCAACTGCACGAACGGGTGGGGCTGGTACCCGCTCAGCAGCAGCGGCGACTCCGGCAAGTTCGTCTGGTGCGAACTCCTCGCTGCCTAGCGGGACATGGCTCCTTCGTTGCGAGCAATCCGACGACCTTGGGACAGATCCGCAATCTGCCGCAATCGCCACCAAGACGTCGACTATCCGGCGCATCCTGATCACCAGCCAACGTGGATGGAGAGCCATATGACGCTCAGGTTCATCGGCACAACCTCGGAGCATGGCAACTGCCCCACCCTGTACGAAGTGGTAGAGACCGGCGACATCCTTGTCCAGGGGGAACGGGAGACCGACCCGGAACATCTGGCTCAACTTCGTGACGTCAAGGAAAGTGAGACGTTCGTCGTCATCCCCCGCGAATTACTGACACGCTTCGCCCCCAAGGAGTGACATGCCCCCTCTCGTCCCGTTCGAGGAGATCGTGCATCTCTTCGATGAATTCGAGCACACCGCGTGGCGACTGGAGACCCAGCGCGGCTACGCCACCGACCGCGTCAGCCAGAACTGGGCCCGCTTCCAACGAGGGGAGACCCTGGGATTCAACCCGGACAGCCCGTGGCATGCCAGCGTTCGCGAGAAGACCCAGGGAGGAAAGACGTTCGCACGAGTGCGCCTGGTCGACAACCCTCCCACCGAAGGTCAGCAGTTTCTTTTGGCCAGTGGACTGGGCAACGTCGAGGCTGGCGAAGACATCCGCAACCTGTACCGGGACGACGCGGAGCGTCTTGGGCTGCCCAATTTCGACTTCTGGCTGTTCGACTCGCGGATCCTCGCTCGCTTCCACATCGATGACCAAGGCGTGACGATGGGCGTCGAGCTCATCGACGATGCCCCCGCTGTGCTTCGAGCCTGCCAAGTCCGTGATGCCGCCTGGCACCACGCGATCCCGACCAGGGTGTTTCAGGCGCAGGTACCGTCGACTGCGTGAGTACGGACTTCCAAGCCGGACGTGTCGCCCTCGGTGCGCGGTTGCGTGAGCTGCGCACCGAGGCCGGCCTGAACGGCAAGGAGATTGCCGAGCGGCTTGGCTGGCAGCGGTCGAAAGTGTCCCGGCTGGAAACGGGGAAGCAGACCGCTACGGCCGATGACCTTGAGGCTTGGGCGGCTGCTGCTGGTGCCGAGGTGGAGGCCGCAGATCTTAGGAGTCGCCTGCGCGGTCTGGAATCGCAGCAGCGATCCTGGCGTAGGCAACTGTCCACCGGACACAGGGGTGTCCAGGAGAAGTACGTCGCGGAGTACCGCGCGACATCCACCGTCCGAGGCTACGAAGCCACCGTCATTCCTGGACTTTTCCAGACGCCGGATTACGCTCGCCATCTACTGGTGCACAACGCCGATCTGATGGACAGCCCACGGGATACCGAAGCTGCTGTATCCGCCCGTATGAAGCGGCAAGAGGTTCTGTACGAGACCGGGCGAAGCTTCAGTGTGTTGATCTGGGAAGGCGCTCTCCACGCCGTGATCTGCCCAAAGGAAGTGATGGCGGCGCAACTCGACCGCCTTGCCGGGCTGATCGGCTTGAGCACGGTGTCGATAGGGATTCTTCCACTCGGAGCGTCCCTCCCTCTCACACCCAAGCACGGATTCTGGATCTTCGACGACCGCCGGGTAGTCGTTGAGATCATCAGCACCGAGCTTCGGCTGGAATCAAGCCATGATGTGTCCCTTTACCGAAAGGTCTGGGACCGGCTGGACAAAGGCGCTGTCTACGGGCCCCACGCACACCGTCTGATCGGCCGAGCAAGGGCCGCCCTGGACCTCGCCTGAGCAACCGCACCCAATCCGCGAACCGGCAGGCGCAATCCCGCGCAATCGACAGGCGCGACTTCTGTCGGCGTCCCTACGGTGCTGCTCATGCCCCCTCGGCCCCGCCCCGATCGGCCAACGGCTCATCACGCGGCCGAGGCGGTTGCAGAAGACCCGGCATCAACAGAGGAGGAACAGTGACCAACGCTCGATGGATCACCCAGGCCGACGACGGCAACCCGCAGGACGACAGCGACTCGGGCAACAAGCACGGCGGGGGCGGCTCGGACGAGGGTGGCAACACGTCGGACGGCCAGGGACCGGCGGACGGCAGGTGAGCGAGCGGGACATCGAGGAGGCCGGTCCGGGAGGGCTGGCCTCCTTGCTCGTGGAGAAGGGGGCTCTGTCCTCGGACTGGCTTCCGGCGTTCACGACGGTTCCCCGTGACGCCTTCGTGCCCGACAGGGTGTGGCCGGGGCAGGCGAGCGGGACGCGTCAGGGCGAGTGCGTCGACCGGAACACGGATCCCTTCGGGTGGTGGGAGAAGGTCTACTCGGACGTTCCCCTGACGACGCAGTGGGACGACGGAGCCCAGGCGGGCCCGGACAAGGGCCGGTCACCCACCTCGTCCAGTTCCATGCCGAAGATGGTTTTCTCCATGCTTCGCGAGCTGGATGTGAAGCGGGGGGACCGGGTCCTGGAGATCGGGACCGGAACAGGGTGGAACGCCGCGCTGCTCTCGCATCGGCTCGGGTCCGGGAACGTTGTGACGATCGAGGTCGACCCGGCCGTCGCGGACGAGGCCCGGCGCCGGTTCACCGCGTCAGGACTCACACCGCTGTCTGTCGTGGGTGACGGAGCGAAGGGCTACGCCGAGGGTGGCCCGTACGACCGGGTGATCGCGACCTGCTCGATCGCTGCGCTTCCGTACGCGTGGGTGGAGCAGTCTCGGCCCGGCGCGATCATTGTCGCTCCGTGGGGGCCGCCGTACGGCGGGCAGGGAATCGCGCGGCTGACGGTCGGCTCCGATGGTTCGGCGCAGGGGCCGTTCGTGATGTCGTCGGCGTTCATGCGCCTGCGGAACCAGCGCGAGAGCTTCCCTCCCACGCGTGACTACCTCGGCGGAGAGGAGTGGCCGGCGTGCGGCGACAGCGGAGTGTCGAGCCTGTCGCCCGACGACATGGGCGACTGGCATCACATGTTCACCCTGGGCGTGCGGCTACCGGACCTGTTCTGTCGCGTGGACCAAGGGGTGAGCGGCACCTATCGGCTGTGGCTGTTCGACATGGCCGGATCGTCGTGGGCCACGGCCGACTTCGAGAAGGGGCGCACCGCGTACGACACCGTGCAGTCGGGTCCGCGCCGCCTGTGGGACGAGGCCGAGGCCGTCATGCGGTGGTGGAAGGAGCAGGGCGAACCGGGATTCGAGCGGTACGGGCTCACGGTCACCCCTCGGCGAGGTCAGCAGGTCTGGCTCGACGACCCTGCGAACCTCGTGCCCGTGCGGGTGCCGTAGACCTCCGCCGTGCCCCATGAACCGTACGGGGCGAGTCCCGTCGTCACGTCGCCCCCCATACCACCTCCCGGCGGAAGCCGGGCCTATTACGACGAGTTCGTCCCGTTCTGGGAAGCAGCCCGCTACGCTTGATGGGTTCTGAACAACCAAGTAAACAAGGGGAGTTGAAGATGTCTCCGTTAGGCAGGCGGATCCGCACCGCCCTTGGCCTGGTCGCCGCCGCGACCCTCGCGCTGGGCCTCACCGGCACACCGGCGACGGCCGATGCGCCGGCGCCGCGCACGGCGGACCTGAGCAAGGTCTCGCTGCACAACGTCAACAACAACCGCTACCTCGATGTCCAGAACGGCAACCAGGACCCGGGGGCGATCATCGTCACCAACTCGGCACCGGGTTACCAGCAGAACTGGCGCATCAATGCCGTGGGCAATGACGGCTCGTTCACCCTGGTGAACACCGCAACCGGAAAGTGCGTCACCGCCGGTGTCCCGCTGCGGCAGCAGCAGTGCGGCGAAGCCGGTGACAAGCGGTGGTACTTCCAGCCTGTCGCCGTGAACGGTGCCACGACGAACGCGTTCATGGTCCGCAACGCCGGGAACAACAAGTGTCTCGATGTCGTCCTCGGCGCCACCTACGACGACGCCTGGACGCAGACCTACGACTGCAACGGCTCCCGAGCTCAGCAGTGGACCCTTCCCGACCAGACAACCACGGACGCGGCGTTCGACCTCGCCGTCGACTACGCGGCGTTCCGCTGCGGGAAGAACGCCTCCACCTGCTCCTGGACGAAGGGGTCCCAGACGCCGGCCGCGCCGCTGCCGAAGCAGTGCGTCTCCCCGGTCTGGTACAACGGCACCTCCGCGCCCGTACCGTGGACGTTCTCACTCACCACCGTCAGCGGCTGGTCCACCGAGATCGGCTTCGGTCTGACCAGCACTCTGGAAGGCGGCGGCGGAGAGCTCGTACCGCTCAAGGTCAACGTCGCCCAGACCGTTTCCGGCAAGGTCAGCATGAGCCTCTCGCAGGAGCTCGGCAACTCCCTCACGGTGACGGTCCCGCAGCAGCAGTACGGCTGGGTAGCCCTGTCCGAGCTGGCCACCAAGGTCTCCGGCGAGTGGACGTTCGACGCCACCGGCATGCCGTGGACCGCGCAGGACACGGTCACCGTCCCGCTGACGTCCGGCGAGGGTGGCGCGAGCGTCTACATGGCGCAGACCAGCGACACCTTCACCGGCTGCGGCAGCTGACCGATGCTGTTGCCGTTCCCCGCGGTCCGGGCTCCTGGCCGGTCTTCCCCGGTTCAAGGGGGGCAAGGCCGGCAGGGGGTGATCCGCCCGGACCTCGACGGCAGCGCGCCCCCGGGCCTGTTCACCGCGTGAAACCCGAGGAGTCGTGAGCCTCGCAGCCAGTCGCGACTTCGGCGGTGACAGCGAACAGCCCCCGGCCGGGCGGCCGGGGGCTGTTTCACGTGGAACACGGAGAGGTACCGGAGGTCACTTCTCCGTGTTGTCCTTCTCCTTCGCCGACGCGACCGGCTTGCGGAGCTGGATGTTCAGCTCGCGCAGGCGGGACTCGTCCAGCTCCGTCGGGGCGCCCATCATCAGGTCCTGGGCGTTCCCGTTGAGCGGGAAGGCGATCGTCTCGCGGATGTTGGGCTCGTCGGCCAGCAGCATCACGATGCGGTCGACGCCCGGGGCGATGCCGCCGTGCGGCGGGGCGCCGAGGCGGAAGGCGCGGAGCATGCCCGCGAACTCGTGCTCGACGGTCTCGCGGTCGTAGCCGGCGATCTCGAAGGCCTTGAGCATCAGCTCGGGCTCGTGGTTACGGATGGCGCCGGAGGACAGTTCGATGCCGTTGCAGACGATGTCGTACTGCCAGGCAAGGATGTCCAGCGGGTCCTTCTCCTCCAGGTCCTTCAGGCCGCCCTGGGGCATCGAGAAGGGGTTGTGCGAGAAGTCGATCTTCCCGGTGTCCTCGTCCTTCTCGTACATCGGGAAGTCGACGACCCAGCAGAACCGGAAGACACCCTCCTCGAAGTGGCCGGCGCGCTTGGCGGCCTCGACGCGGACGGCGGACATGATCTTGGAGACCTCGTCGAACTCGCCCGCGCCGAAGAAGACCGCGTGGCCGGGAACGAGGGACAGACGCTCGGTGAGGGTCTTGATGTCGGTCTCGGTGAGGAACTTGGCGATCGGGCCGGTGAGGCCGCCGTCCTCGCCGACGCGGACCCAGGCCAGGCCCTTCGCGCCGTGCTGGACGGCGTAGTCGCCGAGGCCGTCGAAGAACTTCCGGGACTGGCCCGCGGTGTCCGGGACCGGGAGCGCACGGACGTGCTTGCCGGCGAACGCCTTGAACTCCGAGTCGGCGAAGATGTCGGAAATGTCGACCAGTTCCAGCTGGGCGCGCAGGTCCGGCTTGTCGTTGCCGTACTTCAGCATCGCCTCGCGGAACGGGATGCGCGGGAACGGCGAGGTGACGTGGCGGCCGTTGCCGAACTCCTCGAAGAGCTCGGTCATCAGCTTCTCGATCGGCCGGAAGACATCCTCCTGCTCGACGAACGACATCTCGACGTCGAGCTGGTAGAACTCGCCGGGCGAACGGTCGGCGCGGGCGTCCTCGTCGCGGAAGCAGGGCGCGATCTGGAAGTAGCGGTCGAAGCCGGAGATCATCAGCAGCTGCTTGAACTGCTGCGGGGCCTGGGGCAGGGCGTAGAACTTGCCCGGGTTCAGGCGGGACGGGACGACGAAGTCACGGGCGCCCTCGGGGGAGGTCGCGGTGAGGATCGGGGTCGCCATCTCGTTGAAGCCGAGGGCCACCATCTTGGCGCGGATGGAGGCGATGACGGCCGAGCGCAGCATGATGTTGCGGTGCATGCGCTCGCGGCGCAGGTCGAGGAAGCGGTACTCCAGGCGCCGCTCCTCGTTGACCCCGTCCTCGGTGTTGATCGTGAAGGGCAGCGGGGCGGCCTCGCCCAGCACCTCGACCTCGGTGACCTCGATCTCGATCTCGCCGGTCGGAAGCTCCGGGTTCACGTTGTCGGCGCCGCGAGCGGAGACCTTGCCGTCGATCCGTACGACGGTCTCCTTGGTGAGCTTCGCCAGGGCCTCGTTGCCGGGGGTGCCGGGACGGGCGACGAGCTGCACCAGACCGTAGTGGTCGCGCAGATCGATGAAGAGGATGCCGCCCAGGTCTCGGCGATTGTGCAGCCAGCCGCTCAGCCGGACGTCGGTGCCGACGTCAGAGGCGCGGAGCTCGCCGCAGGTGTGTGACCTGTACCGATGCATTCTCGTTCATCCAGTCTTCGCGGTTCGGGGTGGATTCAGCCTCCCCAGGCTACCGCCCGCACCCGCATCGAATCATTGACATTGACATTTCAAGATCATCGGGGCGGAGCGGACGGCCCCGACCCCGCGACCGGACGGGGCGCGGACTGCCACCCTCAGTGGCGCCTGCGGCACAGATCTTCTTAAATGGGGGCAATGCGCACCGAGGACATCCTGGCCGCGACCGCGACCGGTCTGTGGCGGTGGGACAACGGAGCCGGGACCGTCACGCTCGATGCGGAGGCCGCCCGGCTGCTTGAGCTGCCCGCCGCGACCGGCGTCTTCCGGGAGTCCGTGGTGCGCTCCCGTTTTCATCCGGTCGACTGGAACGAGATCTGCGGGGTGGTGAATCTCGCGGTCGCCGAGGGCACCCTCGCCGAGGCCCGGCTGCGGATCGTGGACGAGAACGGCCGGGTGCTGCGTACCGTACGCAGCCGCTCCAAGCCGTTCCCGCCCGAGACGCCGGGCAGCACCGCCTATGTGCTGGTCGGCATGGTTCAGGAGGTCGCCGAGCCGCAGCCCGGCACCACCGGCGCGCACACCCCCGTCACGGGGGACTGGCGCCGCTCCCGCGAGGCGTTCCTGCTGGACGCCGGCCGGGCGCTGGCCGAGGCCCGGTCCACCGCCGAGGTGCTGCGGGTCGCCTCCTCGCTCTCCATGCCCGGGTTCTCGCCGGACGGCCTGGCGGTCTTCGGCATCACGGGCGACCGCCTGACGATCACCGGGCACCACGGGCACAGCGTGGGCGACGATCACCCGTTCAACGGCATGCCGCTGGAGACCGACTACCCGGCCGCCGAGGTCGTACGGACGGGGCGGGCGATCTATCTGCCCTCGCCCGAGGAGTACCGCCGCCGCTACCCGGTCACCTGGCCGCTCGCCAGCCGTTTCGGGCGCCGCTCCTGGGCCTTTCTGCCGCTGATCGTGGCGGGGCGGACCTTGGGCGCCTGGATGGCGGGGTTCCGGAACCCGGTGTCGTTCTCGCCGGACGAGCGTTCCGTACTGACGACCGTGGCCCGGATGCTCGCCCAGGCGCTGGCCCGTGCCGGGGTCGCGGACACCGAGCGGGAGCTGTCGCTGGGGCTCCAGCGCTCGATGATGCCGTCCCTCGGCCCCGGCATCCCGGGAATGACGGTCGCCGCCCGCTACATCCCGACCGGCGGCGGGCTCCAGGTCGGTGGCGACTGGTACGACATGATCCCGCTCCCCAACGGCCGTATCGCCCTCGTCATCGGTGACGTCCAGGGTCACGACGTGCGCGCCGCGGGCCTGATGGGGCAGTTGCGGATCGCCCTGCGCGCGTACGCCTCCGAGGGGCACAGCCCGGACGCGGTGCTCTCCCGCGCTTCCCGGTTCCTGTCCGGGCTGACCGACGCGTACGAGGAAGGGGAGGAGACCGGGCCGCGCTTCGCGACCTGTCTGTACGCGGAGGCCGACCCGGAGACCGGGACCCTCGACATCGCACGGGCCGGCCACCCCGATCCGGTGGTGATGACCGCCGACGGGACCCCGCTGATCCGCCAGACCGAGGGCGGGCTGCCGCTCGGCGTCGAGGCGGACGCCGACTACCCGACGACCCGGCTCACCCTGGAGGCCGGAGAAACGATCATGCTCTGTACGGACGGGCTGATCGAGACCGGCGGCCATGACATGTGGACCGGCTGGATCCGGCTGCGGCCGATCCTGGAACGGGACACGGCCGACCTGGAGAAGCTCGCCGACGCCCTCGTCCAGGCCGTGCACGGGCCGACCTCGCACTACACGACGGGACCGCTGGCGGACCGCCGGGAGGACGACATCGCGCTGCTGCTGCTGCGGCGCGACGGGGGAACACCGAGGCGGACGGCACAGCGGCGCACCGCGCTGACCATCGCGCAGGCCGAGCCGGAGCGGCTCTCGGCGGCCCGGCAGCAGCTGCGGGAGCTGCTGCACGACTGGGCCGATCCGGAGCAGGTCGACGCGGCGGTGCTGATGTTCTCGGAGATGGCCACCAATGTTCTCGTCCACACGGACGGGGACGCGCTCGTGGTCGCCCAGGCGACGGGGGACCACGGTGAGCGGCGGCTCCGGGTGGAGGTGGCGGACGTCAGCGACGAGCTGCCGCACAGGCGGCGGCCCGGGGAGATGGCCTCCAGCGGGCGGGGGCTGGTGCTGATGGAGATGCTCGCGGACGCGTGGGGGGTGGATCCGCGGGGGACGGGGAAGTCGATCTGGTTCGAGCTGTACGAGCCGGAGGCGGTCGAGCCGGGACCGGACGGGGCGGGGCCGGATGGGGCCGGATGGGACGGGGCCGGGCCGGATGGGGCGGGGCTGCCGGATGGGGCCGGGCCGGGGAGCTGAGCCGGGACCGGAGACGAGTCGGGACCGGGGGCTCCGGTGGATGGCCCGCCCTCGAACGCCGGGCGGGCTGGAGCGGGTCGCCGTGGCCCGGGGCCCGGGGTGGGTGGCCGGCTGCCCCGTCAGGCGCCGGACGCGGCCGGGGCCGGCCCGCCCGGCTCTCCGCCTTCGCCACCTTCGCCGCCCTCGCCGCTACCGCCGCTCCCGCCGTCCCCTCCCGGTCGTCCGCGCAGTTCGCCGAGGATGCCGAAGGCCGCCGCGCAGGCCGGTACCGCGAGCAGCATGCCCAGCAGGCCCGCCACACTGGCGCCCGCGGTGATCGCGATCATGATGGTGGCCGGGTGCATCTGGACCGTACGGCTCTGGATCATCGGCTGCAGGACGTGCCCCTCCAGCACCTGTACGGCGAGCACGACCCCCAGCGCCCAGAGCGCGATCACGAGGCCCCGGTCGGCGAGCGCGACGAGCACCGCGACCGCACCGGAGATGAACGCCCCGAGATAGGGGATGTAGGCGCCGACGAAGACCAGCGCACCGAGCCCCACCGCGCCCGGGACTCTCAGGATCAGCAGGCCGACGGTGATGCAGAGCGCGTCGATCAGCGCGATGAACGTGGTGCCGCGCATGAAGCCCTGCACGGCTTCGAAGGCCCGCCGCCCCATGGCCTCGACCAGGTCCCCGGTACCGCGCGGGGCGACGGCGTGGGCGAGATCCACGGCCTTGTCGGAGTCGCGCAGGAAGAAGAAGGTCAGCAGCAGGGCGAGGACGCTGGTCGCGAGCAGCGAGCCGATCAGGCTGATCCCGGAGAGGAGGCCGCCCGCGGCACTCGCGCCGAACTTCTCGAAGAGTTTCCGGGCATTGGCGACGAGGTCATCCGCATTGGTGGTCCGGCTGATCCCGACGTGGTCGATGACCCACTGCCCGGTGTCCTTCAGCGAGCGGACGATCTGGTCGCCGGTGTCGACGAGCGCGGTGACGACGATGTAGCCGGCGCCGCCGACCACCGCGACGAGCAGGACGCACGTGAGTCCCGCGGCCACCGAGCGGTTCACCCCGCGGCCGGTCAGCCGGCTGTGGACCGGCCCGAGCAGCGCCGTACCGAGCAGCGCGAGGAGAACGGGCGTGACCGCGGTCTTGAAGACGACGCACAGCCAGACCGCGACCGCGGCGACCCCGGTGACAAGGAGGACGACACCGCACCAGGCGGCCGTACGCCGCGCGACATCGGGCAGGAGGGGCTTGGGGGTCTGCACCCTCCCACCCGATCATGGTGCAGGTGTGATGTCCACTCCGTCCGCGAGTGTCACATTCCGTGGACGGCGGGCACCGTACCGAGGCGGCCGGCCTGGAAGTCCTCGACGGCCTGCTTCAGTTCGGCCTGGCTGTTCATCACGAACGGTCCGTAGTGCGCCATCGGCTCGCGGATCGGGCGGCCGCCGAGCAGGACGACCTCCAGGTCCGGGGTGTTGCCGTCCTGCTTCTCGTCCGCGCGGACGGTCAGCGAGGAACCGGCGCCGAAGACCGCGGTCTGCCCCATGTGGACGGGGCGGCGCTCCGCACCGACGGTGCCGCGCCCGGCCAGCACGTACGCGAGTCCGTTGAAGTCCTCGCGCCACGGCAGGGTCATCTCGGCGCCGGGGCGGACGGTGGCGTGGATCATCGTGATCGGGGTGTGGGTGACTCCGGGGCCCTCGTGCCCGTCGAGCTCACCGGCGATGACGCGGAGCAGCGCGCCGCCGTCCGGGGAGGCGAGGAGCTGGACCTGGCCGCCGCGGATGTCCTGGTAGCGGGGGGCCATCATCTTGTCGGCCTTGGGCAGGTTCACCCAGAGCTGGAGGCCGTGGAAGAGGCCGCCGGACATGACCAGGGACTCCGGCGGGGCCTCGATGTGCAGGAGGCCCGAGCCCGCGGTCATCCACTGGGTGTCGCCGTTGGTGATGGTGCCGCCACCGCCGTTGGAGTCCTGGTGGTCGAAGATCCCGTCGATGATGTACGTGACGGTCTCGAAGCCACGGTGGGGATGCCATGGAGTCCCTTTCGGCTCCCCGGGCTGATACTCCACCTCGCCCATCTGGTCCATCATGATGAACGGGTCGAGGTGCTTGTAGTTGATCCCGGCGAACGCGCGGCGAACCGGGAAGCCCTCGCCCTCGAATCCGCTCGGAGCCGTGGTGACGGTGAGCACGGGGCGGGCTGTGGCGTCGCCCGAGGCGACGACCTTGGGCAGGGTCAGCGGGTTTTCGACGGTCACTGCGGGCATGGGAGCCACCTCCGGGTTGTCCTGAGCTCAATTTAGTTGAATGGTGAACATCCCGCAAGGCGTCGTTCATTCCCGCACCTCCCACGGCGACGAGCCCGCACCTCCCACGGCGCCGAGAAGGGGCCCGTACCTGGCGGTACGGACCCCTTCTCGGACGAAGACCGGACGTCAGCCGTACATACGGCGCATCGCGAAGTCGACCATCTGCTCCACGGCCTTGGCGTCGAAGACCATGCGGTGCTCACCCTCCATGTCGAGGACGAAGCCGTAGCCGGTCGGCAGCAGGTCGATCACCTCGGCCCCGGTGATCACGAAGTACTTGGACTCCTTGCCCGCGTACAGCCGCAGTTCCTTGAGCGTGGTGAACATCGGGATCACCGGCTGCTGGGTGTTGTGCAGCGCGAGGAATCCGGGGTTGTCGCCGCGCGGGCAGTAGACCTTCGACGTCGCGAAGATCTGCTGGAAGTCCTCGGCGGACAGCGAGCCGGTCGTGAAGGCGCGTACCGCGTCCCCCAGGGACGGCGGCGAGGGCTCGGGATACAGCGGCTGCTCGCCGTAGCCGCCACCCATCTGCTGCTGTGCACCCGGGTTCTGGTCGTAGCCGTACATGCCGCAAAGAGTAATCGGACACATCGGGACCTTGAGGGGTTGCGTCTTATTACTGACGGGTAGCATCATCGTAGAGGTCAGCTGATATACGCACCGCCAGCTCGTCGCCCGCCCGGCCCACACCCTTCCCGGGGCGCTGCACGCCACTGCTATTGATTACGGAGCCTTCCCATGGGGCACTACAAGTCGAATCTCCGCGACATCGAGTTCAACCTCTTCGAGGTCCTCGGGCGCGACAAGACGTACGGCACCGGCCCGTTCGCCGAGATGGACGTCGAGACGGCGAAGAGCATCCTCGACGAGGTCGCCCGCCTCGCGGAGAACGAGCTGGCCGAATCCTTCGCCGACGCCGACCGCAACCCGCCGGTCTTCGACCCGGAGACCAGCACCGCGCCGGTCCCGGAGACCTTCAAGAAGTCGTACCAGGCGTTCATGGACTCCGAGTACTGGCGCCTGGGCCTGCCCGAGGAGATCGGCGGCACCACCTCCCCGCGCTCCCTGATCTGGTCCTACGCGGAGCTGCTGCTCGGCTCGAACCCGGCCGTCTGGATGTACTCCTCCGGCCCGGCGTTCGCCGGCATCCTCTTCGAGGAGGGCAACGAGGCGCAGAAGAAGATCGCCGAGATCGCCGTCGAGAAGCAGTGGGGCTCCACGATGGTGCTGACCGAGCCGGACGCCGGTTCGGACGTCGGCGCCGGCCGCACGAAGGCGGTCGAGCAGGAGGACGGCTCCTGGCACATCGAGGGGGTGAAGCGCTTCATCACCTCGGGCGAGCACGACATGTCCGAGAACATCATCCACTACGTGCTGGCCCGCCCCGAGGGCGCGGGCCCGGGCACGAAGGGCCTCTCGCTCTTCATGGTCCCGAAGTTCCACTTCGACTGGACCACCGGCGAGCTGGCCGAGCGCAACGGCGTGTACGCGACCAACGTCGAGCACAAGATGGGCCTCAAGGCGTCCAACACCTGCGAGATGACGTTCGGCGACCGGCACCCCGCCAAGGGCTGGCTGATCGGCGACAGGCACGACGGCATCCGCCAGATGTTCCGCATCATCGAGTTCGCCCGCATGATGGTCGGCACGAAGGCCATCGCGACCCTGTCGACCGGCTACCTGAACGCGCTGGAGTACGCCAAGGAGCGCGTCCAGGGCACCGACCTGTCGCAGTTCATGGACAAGACCGCCCCCAAGGTCACCATCACGCACCACCCGGACGTGCGCCGCGCGCTGATGACGCAGAAGGCGTACGCGGAGGGCATGCGCTCCCTCGTGCTGTACACCGCCACCGTCCAGGACGCGATCCAGGAGAAGGAGGCCGCGGGCGAGGACGCCAAGGCGCTGCACGGCCTCAACGACCTGCTGCTCCCGATCGTGAAGGGCTACGGCTCCGAGAAGTCGTACGAGCAGCTGGCGCAGTCGCTCCAGACGTTCGGCGGCTCCGGGTACCTCCAGGAGTACCCGATCGAGCAGTACATCCGTGACGCCAAGATCGACACGCTGTACGAGGGCACGACGGCGATCCAGGGTCAGGACTTCTTCTTCCGGAAGATCGTCCGCGACCAGGGCGCCTCGCTGAACACCCTCGCCGAGGAGATCAAGAAGTTCCTCGCGGGCGCCCAGGGCACCGAGGAACTGTCCGGCGCGCTGGACTCGCTCGCCAAGGCGGCCGTGGACCTGGAGGCGATCGTCGGCACGATGATCACCGACCTCACCGCCACCGGCGAGGACGTCAAGAACATCTACAAGGTGGGCCTCAACACCACGCGCCTGCTGATGGCCTCCGGCGATGTCGTCGTCGGCTACCTGCTGCTCAAGGGCGCGGCGGTGGCGGCCGAGAAGCTGCCGACCGCCTCCGCGAAGGATGTCGCCTTCTACCAGGGCAAGATCGCCGCCGCGAAGTTCTTCGCCGCGAACGTCCTGCCGGGCGTCTCCGCCGAGCGCGCGCTCGCCGAGTCCGTCGACAACTCGCTGATGGAGCTGGACGAGGCCGCATTCTAGGACCCGCACCGTTCACGATCGTCAACACGCACCGTCATCCGGACACGCTTTCGGATGGCGGTGCTGTCGTATCAGCTGGGTACGCTGAGTGCAGGTCCGAGAATCCCGTCCATGGGAGGAACCATGACTGCCGAGGCCCTGCCCGACTCGCTGCACCGTCAGCCGGACGGATCCAGGTGGCCGGTCCCGCCGACGGACGGCTACACCGTGGACGACCTGTTCGCACTTCACGACCTCCCGCCGCACACAGAGCTGATCGACGGGAGTCTGGTTTTCGTGAGTCCGCAGCGGAAGTTCCACACGCTGGCGATGTATTTGCTGGAACAGGGGCTGCGCAGCCACGTCCCGGAAGATCTGCGGGTCCGCCGCGAAATGGCCGTCGTCCTCGGCAAGCGCAACGCACCGGAACCCGACCTCGTCGTGGTGACTGCCGAAGCGGACGGGGACCAGCTCCAGACCCGCTACCAGGCCGCCGATGTCCTCCTCGCCGTCGAGGTCGTCTCGCCCGATTCCGAGGCGCGGGACCGCGACACCAAGCCGCACAAGTACGCCGGGGCCGGTATCCAGAACTTCTGGCTCGTCGAGATGTCGGCGAGCGGCCGGCCCGTGGTCTGGACGTACGCACTGGACCCGGTCAACAAGAAGTACGTCTCCACCGGCATTCACCACGACCGGCTGAAGCTCTCCGTCCCGTACGACATCGACATCGACCTGACCGCCATCGACCGGCTGTAGGTCTGGGCGGACCCGCCGGCCCTCTCTGGTGCCTCTCCCGACACTAGGATCGGACACCCGGTAGCCGGAGGGGGCGGGTTCATAAATGGGGGGCGAGGGTTTCGTGGGTACGCGAGGGAGCCGGGGGCTCCTGGCTGCCGGGGCGGCGGCGCTGCTGCTCGCGGCCTGCGGGGGCGGGGGCGGGAGCGGTGACGAGGCCAAGGGGGTGGCGCTCGACAGCAAGCAGCTCACCTCCGTACTGCCGGACGCGAAAGCCGTACCGGGCTGGCGGATGAACATGAAGCCGGGCGTCCTGGAGCCGAACCCCGAACTCCCGCCCGCGGCCTGCGTGACCTCCATGACGAAGAAGCAGGCAACGGCCTGCGGCAACGCCACGTTCTGGGGCTCGTCGTCCTTCGCGCGGAAGGCCGACGCGACCACCCTGGACTTCTGGGCCCTCGCCTACAAGAACGAGAAGGCCGCGGACGCCGCGTATGACGCCCTCGCCGGGTGGTACGGCGGGGACAGGGTCGGCGTGAACGCCGAGAAGATGGACCTCGGCAGCCCGGGCGACGACCGGGAGGCCAACCGTACCGAGATCGGCGCCCTGGGCGGCCCGGGCACGCTCACGTACATCCGGGTCGGAACGACCGTCCTCGGCTTCAGTACCGGCACCACCGGCAGAGCGGTCGTCCCCGACCAGGAGGTCAAGGCGATCGCCGCCATGTTCGTGGGGCGGGCCCAGCAGGCCCAGGACGGCGAGAAGCCCTCGGCGGCGCTGCCCGGGGACTGAACGGCCGCAGCCCCGGGGCGAGGGTGAAGCCTCCCGGTCCTGCCTCGTTACAGTGAAGAACATGAGTTCCTCCCTCCGCTTCGACCGCGGGCACACCGACGATCTGATGGCCTTCCTGATGGCCTCCCCCTCCCCGTACCACGCCGTGGCCACCGCGGCCGAGCGGCTGGAGAAGGCCGGATTCCGCCAGGTCGAGGAAACCGCGGCCTGGGACGGCACCAGCGGGGGGAAGTACGTCCTGCGCGGCGGTGCGATCGTGGCCTGGTACGTGCCGGAGGGCGCCACGGCGCACACCCCGTACCGGATCGTCGGAGCGCACACCGACTCGCCGAACCTGCGGGTCAAGCCGCTGCCCGACACCGGGGCACACGGCTGGCGGCAGGTCGCCGTGGAGATCTACGGCGGGACGCTCCTCAACACCTGGCTCGACCGTGACCTCGGCCTCGCCGGCCGGATCTCGCTGCGCGACGGCACGCACCGGCTGGTGAACATCGACCGGCCGCTGCTGCGCGTACCGCAGCTGGCCGTGCATCTGGACCGGTCGGCCAACCCCGACGGTCTGAAGCTCGACCGGCAGAAGCACATGCAGCCGATCTGGGGGCTCGGGGACGTCGAGGAGGGCGACCTGATCCGGTTCGTCGCCGAGGAGGCGGGCGTCGACGCCGAGGACGTGACCGGCTGGGACCTGATGCCGCACGCCGTCGAGCCGCCCGCCTATCTGGGCCGGGACCGCGAGCTGCTCGCCGGGCCCAGGATGGACAACCTGCTCTCCGTGCACGCGGCGACCGCCGCGCTCGCCGCCGTCGCCGGGCTGCCGGACGCCGAGCTTCCGTACATCCCGGTCATGGCCGCCTTCGACCACGAGGAGAACGGCTCGCAGTCCGACACCGGCGCCGACGGGCCGCTGCTCGGCACGGTCCTGGAGCGCTCCGTCTTCGCCCGCGGCGGGGCGTACGAGGACCGCGCCCGGGCCTTCGCCGGAACCGTCTGCCTCTCCTCCGACACCGGCCACGCGATCCACCCCAACTACGCCGAGCGCCACGATCCGACCCACCACCCGGTGGTCAACGGCGGACCGATCCTCAAGGTCAACGTCAATATGCGGTACGCGACCGACGGCAGCGGCCGGGCCGTGTTCGCGGAGGCGTGCCGGAAGGCGGACGTGCCGTGGCAGACGTTCGTCTCCAACAACTCGATGCCGTGCGGCACCACGATCGGCCCGATCACCGCGGCCCGGCACGGCATTCAGACCGTGGACATCGGCGTCGCGATCCTGTCGATGCACAGCGCCCGTGAACTGTGCGGCGCGGACGATCCGTATCTGCTGGCCAACGCGGTGGCGGCGTTCCTGGCGGGCTGACTCCCGGGGCGGTACCGGCCACGGCGTCCGCCGGGCAGCGCCCCGCCGACCGGGCGGTGACCCCTCGTCGGCTCCACGGCACCCTCGATATTCTGGGACTTTGCCCGTGCCCCCACCTCGGGTGCACCCGCCCGGAAGGGAAGCCGTACGTGGAGTTCCGGCTGCTCGGCACCGTCTCCGTCGACACGCGCACCGGGCCGCTGCCGCTCGGCCCCGCCAAACGCCGCAGCCTGCTGGCCGCACTGCTGCTGTCCGCCAACACACCCGTGTCCATCGCCCGGCTGACGGACTCCTTGTGGGACGACGAGCCTCCGCTGCATGCCCGCAGCGTCATCCAGGGACATGTGTCCCGGCTGCGGGCCCTCCTGGTGGGCGCGGACGCGGAGGCGTACGGGGTGGACCTGGTCACCCTCGGCGACGCGTACGTGCTGCGGGCGCCGGAGACCCTGCTGGACTCGCAGCGGTTCGAGGAGCTGCTGGTGCTGGCGCGGGAGCAGCGCAGCCCCGCCGACACGGTGCTGATGCTCAGGGAGGCCCTGTCCCTGTGGCAGGGTCCGGCGCTCACCGGCGCGTTCGCCGGGCCGCCGCTCCAGGCCGCCGCCCAGTCGCTGGAGGAGTCGCGGCTGGCGGCGGTCGAGCAACTGGCGCGCGCCCACGCGGCGCTGGGGGAGCACAACCGGGCGGCGGCCATGCTGCGGGCGGAATCGGTCGCGCATCCGATGCGGGAGTCGCTGGCGGCGGCGCTGATGACGGCGCTGTACCGGGCGGGGCGCCAGTCGGAGGCGCTGGACTGGTTCCACCGCACGCGGCGGCTGCTCGCCGACGAGCTGGGGATCGATCCGGGACACGAACTCGCCGACGCGTACGCGCTGATTCTCCGCGGCGACCCCGGCCCGGAGCACGCGGCCGGCCCGGAGCACGCCGCCGAGCCGGACCGTACGGCCGGAGGAACGGACGGGACCAACCGTACGAACGGAACGGACCGCACGGACGAAGCGCACCACGCACCGGTCCGCAGGGACCACTCGGTCCGCATGGACGAAGCACGCCATGCACCGGCCCGCACCGATCACTCGGCCCGCACGGACCATGCGGACGGTCCCGGCCGTGCGGGCGGCCCGGGTCCCGCAAGCCGCGCACCCGTCCCGTCGCCTCCCCATGCCCCCACCGCCCCGGCGCCCTGGTTCCCCGGTTCCCCGACCCTCTCGGCCGGCGAACCGCGCCCCGCCGATCTGCTCCCCCGCGCGCCCCGCGGCTTCCAGGGGCGGGCCGCCGAGCTGGCCGCGCTCGGCCGGGCCGCAGCGGGCGAGGCACCCGTCTGCCTGGTCACCGGACCGGCAGGGGTGGGCAAGACCGCGCTGGCCCTCCAGTGGGCGCACCGCACCCCCGCCGCCTTCCCGGACGGGCGGCTCTTCGCCGATCTGCGCGGGTTCAGCGACGCCCGTGAGCCCGCGCTCGTCGAGGTCCTGCGCGAGTTCCTGCTGGCGCTCGGCGTCGCACCGCGGCGCATCCCGGAGTCCGTGTCCGCGGCGGCCGCGCTGTTCCGGTCGCTGACCGACCGGCGCCGACTGCTCGTCGTCCTCGACAACGCCCGCGACTCCGCCACGGTCAGGCCCCTGCTGCCGGGCGGCGCCGACTGCGTCACGCTGGTCACCAGCCGGAACCGGCTGGAGGGCCTCATCGCGTCGGACGCGGCCCGCCCCGTGCCGGTCGATGTCCTCGAACCCCAGGACGGCACCGCCCTGCTGGCCGGAGTGCTCGGCGAGGAACGGGTCCTCGCCGAACCCGTGGCGGCCCGACGGCTCGCCGAGCTGTGCGGGGGCCTGCCGCTGGCCCTGCGGGTCACCGCGGCCCGGCTGGCCGGGCGCCCCCGCCGGACACTGGCGGGCCTGGCCGACGAACTGGCCGACGAACGCAGCCGGCTGACGTACCTCGATGTGGACGACACCGGTGTCCCGGCCGCGCTGCGGCTGACCGTGCAGCAGCTGTCGCCGGACGCCGTCCACCAGTTCACCCGGCTCGGGCACCACCCCGGCAGCCACTTCGACCCGTACTCGGCCGCCGCGCTCGCCGGTACGGACCCGGTCACCGCCGCGACGGCACTGGAACGGCTCGCCACCGCCCATCTCGTCGCCGAGACGGCCCCCGGGCACTGGATACTGCACGACCTGGTGCGCCTCTACGCCCGCGGCCTGGGCCCGGGGTCCGCGGACGAGGCGCTCCGCAATGTCCTCGACCACTACATCGCCACCGCGCTCGCCGCCGCCGACACGGCCGAACCCGGCGGTGAGCCCTGCTTCGTCCTGCCGGACGACTACCACCGCCCCACCGCCGTCAGGGACTTCACCGACCGGGCGGCGGCGATGAACTGGCTGGCCGCCGAACGCGACGACCTCGCCCTGGCCGCCGTCGCGGCCCGGACCGCGGGCTTCCACGACCGGGCCTGGCGGATCATCCTGCTCCAGTGGCCGCAGGTGGTGTGGCGGGTACGGGACGGCTGGGCCCCGCTGCTGGAACTGGCCCTGGACTCCGCCCGCACCGAGAACGATCCGTACGCCGAGTCACGCGTGCTGAATCTGCTGGGCTGGGTGCTGACCGAGGAGGGCAGGACCACCGAGGCCGTCACCCTGCTGGAGCGCTCGCCCGGCCTCGCCCGGCAGGCCGGTGACCCGCTCGGCGAGGCGACCGCACTGATCAACCTGGCCATCGTCCAGGCCGAACAGGGAGGGCTCGACGCGGCGCTGGAGGGCTGCGAACAGGCCGTCGGTCTGGCCCGCGAGGAATCCGACGCGCACACCGAGATGCTCGCCCTGCAGCACCTCGCCCGGATGCAGCTCACCGCCGGCCGCCCGCAGGACGCCCTGCACTCCGCCCGCGCGGCGCTCGACCTCGGGCCCGAGCACGAGGAGGTCGCACGCCGGGTGCTGCTGCTGACCGTCAGCGGCGAGGCCCGGCTGGCACTCGGCGAGGAGGACGACGGCATCCAGCTGCTGGACCTGGCGGCCAGGGAAGCGGAAGGCGCCGGTTACGACGAGGGCGCGGTACGGGCCCTCGAAGCGCTCCTGCGGGTCACGGCACGCGCGGAGTACCGCACGCGGTACGAAGAGGCGGTCCGGCGGCTCACCGACGACGGCTGAGCCGCACGCCGACGCGATGACGTGAGAGTGACGGTCCGAACGTCAGCGGGACGTCAGCGGGACGCCAGCAGAACATGAGCGGCCCGCCCCAGACTCATACGTGTCAGCAGGTCAGGGGCGCTCGCCAATGACCAGGCGTCCGTCTCACCGTCAGACTCGGGGGAATTTCCATGAGCACTCTCCGCAACCGCACCACCGTCCTCGCCGCCGCGACCACCGCCGTGCTCGCCCTGGCCCTCACCGCCTGCGGCGGCAACGACGACACCGGCACGAAGTCCGCCGGCCCGGCGAACGACGCCGCAGCGGCTGCCGCCTCGACGGACGCCACCCAGTCCGCCACCGGCGCCACGACCACCGCGAAGAACGGCGGTGCCGGGCAGAACACCGGAGCCACGAAGACGGGCGCCTCGAAGACCGGCACGTCCAACGGCAGCACCACGGCGGGCGGCAACACCAGCGACAGCTACGCCTACAAGCACCCGTGCAGGAGCGAGGACCTGTCGGTGCGCGTGTACCCCCGCGAGGGCTCGGCCACCCAGCAGGTGATCGAGGTCAACAACGTCGGCGCGAACTCCTGCGGCCTGAGCTACTTCCCGCAGGTCAGCCTGGGCGCCGCGAAGGCTTCGGACCGCAGCTCCGACATCAGGCCGGCCGTTCCCGGCGGCCTGGGCGGCGCACCCGCGTACCCGGTCAAGCCCAAGACGGCCGCCATCGCGGTGATCGACCTCAACCCGAGCGGTGCGAACGGCCTGACCTGGATCGACGAGATGAACGTGCTCGCCGACGGCGACCACATGCCCAACGCGGAGACGCAGAACTTCGAGCTCGGCCCCGATGTGAAGGTGCGCGACCCGAAGCTCGGCCTGTACCGGAGCACGGTCGCCGACGCGGTGAGCTCCATGAAGCAGGCGGGCACCTCCTGACCCGCTGAGGGCCTGGCGTACGACGAGCCCCGCCGGATGCGGCCCCTGCCCACCCGGAACAGGGGGCCCTCCGTATCCGGGTCTCCGCGCGCCGTCAGGCCTGTTCGTCCATCCCTGCCAGCACCAGCGGCAGTCGGGGCGTTCCCTTCGCACTCACGCGGACGGGGACGCCCCAGTCCTGTTGGTGGACATGGCAGGCCGGGTACTCGTTCGACGGATCGTCGTCGCAGGAGGCGGCCATCGCGGAGACGTGCAGCACCCCCTCGGTGATCCCGTCGGCCAGGACCAGGTCGCGGAACAGGTCGGTACCGGGACCGGAACCCTCTGCCAGCAGCTCGGGCGGGGTGGCCGAGACCAGCAGCCGGGTCGAGGGACCGTACCGGGTGTCCAGCTTCTGCCCGGCGGGCGCCTGGAAGACCACGTCGAGCCGGAGCGTGCCCGGCGCGATCTCGGTGGCCGCGCGCTGGGTGTGATGTGCCCGGTCGGCGACGCGTACGGCCTCCTCCGGGAGCCGCAGCCGGGTCAGCCGGTGCCGGGCGGACTCGACGACGACGAGATCGCCGTCGACCAGCACCGCGTCGCTGGGCTCCCGCAGATCCGTCGCCAGGGTGGTGACCTCGCCGCTCACGGGGTCGTAGCGCCGCAGTGCGTGGTTGTACGTGTCGCTGACGGCCACGGACCCGTCGGGCAGCGCGGTCACCCCCAGCGGGTGCTGGAACAGCGCCTGATCCGCTCCGCCGTCGCGGTGCCCGAAGTCGAAGAGGCCGGTGCCGACGGCCGTACGGACGGCGAAGCCGGTCCCGTCGCGTTCCACGTACCGCAGGGCAGACGTCTCCGAGTCGGCGACCCACAGCCGCTCCCCGTCGGCCGACGTGGCGAGCCCGGACGGCTGGGCGAACCAGGCCTCGTCGGCCGGACCGTCGACCAGGCCCTCGTTGGTCGTGCCCGCCGCGACCCGCACCGTCCCCGTCGCGGGATCGTACGTCCACAGCTGGTGCACGCCCGCCATGGCGACCCACAGCCGGTCCGCGAACCAGGCGACGTCCCAGGGGGAGGAGAGGTCGACCTCGCGGGCCGGGCCCGCGGTCGGCGAGCCCTGCCACCACTGACGGCCGGTGCCGGCGAGCGTCGTCGTCACCCCGGTGGCGAGGTCGAGGGCGCGAATGGCGTGGTTGACGGTGTCGGCGACCGCGATCCGGCCGTCGGGCAGCATGGCGAGCCCCTGCGGCTCGGAGAACCGGGCGTCCTCGGGTCCGCCGTCGGTGAACCCCCGGTCCCCCGTACCGACGTGCCGGCGGACCGTTTCACTGTCGCGATCGATCTCGACCAGGCGGTGGCGAGTCGTGTCGGAGACGAGGAAGCCGCCGTCGGGCAGGGGCAGGGCCTTGCCGGGGAACCGCAGATGTGTGGCGACCGGCTCGGGCGCGACGTAGGGGCCGTCGCCGCGGCGCAGCGTGCCCTTCGCCACGTGCTCGGCCTCCAGCTCCCCGACCAGCTTCTCGATGGCGTGCGCATGGCCCTCGCCCGCGTGCTGGGCGACGACGTACCCCTCGGGGTCGATGACGACGAGCGTGGGCCAGGCGCGTACGGCGTACTGCTTCCAGGTGGCCAGCTCCGGGTCGTCGAGGACCGGGTGGTGGACCTCGTACCGCTCGACGGCGTCGACGACCGCCTGGTGCTCGGCCTCGTGGACGAACTTCGGCGAGTGCACGCCGATGATCACGACGGTGTCGCGGTGTTTCTCCTCCAGCTCGCGCAGCTCATCGAGGACATGCAGACAGTTCACACAGCAAAAGGTCCAAAAATCCAGGATCACAATGCGTCCTCGCAGGTCAGCGAGGGTGTACTGCTGGTCGCCTGTATTGAGCCAGCCGCCCTTGCCGATCAGCTCGGGGGCCCTGACGCGTGCACGTGTTGCCATGTGAGGAGTCAACATCACCATGGCCCGCGCGCATTCCGGCGGGTCCGCACATTCCGGGGCGTCCTGGGGGAACCTGTGAGCCATGAGATTCCTGGTGCGTGAACGGCTCTTCGCCGTCGGTGACGACTACTGGATCGAGGACGCGGACGGCCGCAAGGTCTTCCTCGTCGACGGCAAGGCCATGCGGGTGCGTGACACCTTCGAGCTGAAGGACGCGCAGGGCCGGATCCTGGTCGAGATCCGGCAGAAGCTGCTCAGCCTGCGCGACACGATGCTCATCGAGCGCGACGGCGAACAGCTCGCCACGGTCAGGCGCAAACGGCTGTCGCTGCTGCGCAACCACTACCGGGTCACGCTGGTGGACGGCACCGAGCTCGACGTCAGCGGCAAGATCCTGGACCGCGAGTTCGCCATCGACTACGACGGGGAACTGCTGGCCCAGATCTCACGACGGTGGCTGACCGTCCGGGACACGTACGGCATCGATGTCGTGCGGGAGGACGCCGACACGGCGCTGCTCATCGCCGTTTCGGTGTGCGTCATCGTGCTCGCCGACAAGGAGCACGAGGGCTGACCCGGGCACCGGGCGCCGGGCACGTTTCACGTGAAACGTGCCCACTTGCCCGCTTGCCCGCTTGCTCGCCTCGCCCGCTCGCCCGCCTCGCGGAACGCGCCCTGCGCGCCTGTCTCGGGATGCCCCCTACTTGCCCGCCCCGGGAAGGGCCGGCCCCAGCCGCCGGTCCTTGAGCGCAGGGAACTGCTCGCGGGTGGCGGCGACCTTCGCCGGGTCGAACTCCACGCTCAGCACCTCCTCGTCCGCACCCGCCTCCGCGAGCACCTCGCCCCAGGGGTCGACGACGATGCTGTGTCCGGCCTGCTGGATTCCGGCGTGGGTGCCCGCGGTGCCGACGGCCAGGACGTACGACTGGTTCTCGACGGCGCGGGCCCGGGCCAGCAGCGTCCAGTGGGCACGGCGGCGCTCGGGCCAGCCCGCCGCGACGATCAGCGTCTCGGCGCCCGCGTCGACCAGGCCGCGGAACATTTCCGGGAAGCGCAGGTCGTAACAGGTGGCGAGGCCCAGCGTGGTCCGCGGCAGGGCGACCGTGACGAGCTCCTCGCCGGCCCCCATCATGACCGCCTCGCCCTGGTCGAAGCCGAAGCGGTGGATCTTGCGGTACACGGCGGCCCGTTCGCCCTCGGGTGTGAAGACGAGCGAGGTGTTGTAGAGGGTGCCGTCGTCCGCGCGCTCGACGAAGGAGCCGGCGTGCAACCAGACACCGGCGTCGGCGGCGGCCTTCGCCATGATGTCGTGGGTGGGCCCCCGGAGCGGCTCGGCCTCGTCCGCGAAGGCGGTGTACGCGAAGGCGCCGACCGGCCAGAGTTCGGGAAGAACCACGAGATCCGCACCGCGCTGGGCCGCGATCAGCGAAGCCGCACGCTCCCTGCGGGAATTGACGGATTCGTCCGGGTCTACTGCGATCTGGATGAGGGAGGCGCGCACACTACCACCGTCCTGGCATTCGAGCCGTCAACACGGGCCTACGATCGTCACACGAAAGCACTGCCGGGGTGCCTGCTCGCAGCGTAACTTAGCGATCGAACCTCCCACGCAGCCCGCCGCCCGCGATCAGCACTCCAGCCCATGCACCGCAGAACCGCACGAGGGGTCCCGTGACCGTCCATCCCAGCCTCCAGACCTACGCCGATGCCTGGACCCACTCCATCGAGTCGATAGCCGAGCTGGTGAAGCCGCTCGCCGAGGGAGAGTGGAACGCCCGCACGCCGTGCCCCAACTGGTCGGTGCGCGACATCATCTCGCACATCATCGGCATGGAGTGCGAGCAGCTCGGCGACCCGCGCCCGATCCACACACTGCCGCGCGATCTCTTCCACATACAGAACGACTTCGCCCGCTACATGGAGATGCAGGTCGATGTGCGGCGCCACCACACCGCGCCGGAGATGACCTCCGAGCTGGAGTACACGATCATTCGCCGCGCACGTCAGCTGCGCAACGAATCGCGTGACCCCCAGACCATGGTCCGGGCGCCGCTCGGTGCCGAGCAGACCCTCGAACTGGCGCTGCAGATGCGGGCCTTCGACGTCTGGGTGCATGAGCAGGACCTGCGGTGGACGCTGCGGCAGCCCGGCAATCTGGACTCCCCCGGTGCCACCGTCGTCCGGGACACGCTGCTTGCCGCGCTGCCGAAGGTGGTGGCGAAGGACGCGGGCGCGCCGGCCAGTTCGGCGGTCGTGCTCGATGTGCACGGGGAGCTGGAGTTCCTGCGCACGGTCCGAGTCGACGCGGAGGGCCGCGGTTCGGTGGACGGTTCGCCGTCCCTCGGGCCCGCGGTGACGCTGGCGATGGACTGGGAGACGTACTACCGCCTCGCCTGCGGGCGGGTGCGTGCGGGGGCGGTCGCGGACCGGGTCAAGGTCGAGGGCGACGCGGACCTGGCGGCGGCGATCCTGCAGAACTTCGCCGTGACGCCGTGACGCCATGACGCCGTACGGCCCCCTGAGGCTGTGATGCCCTGAGGCCCTACGTCCCCTGAGGCCGTGACGCCCTGAGGCCATGACGCCGGGACGGCACAGTTCCCCGGCGCCGTAGCACCCCGGTGCCGTGCCACTGTGGTCGGCGGCGCCCGTCGCGCGAGGACGGGCGCGCCGCCGATCCGGCGCGACAGCCGCGCTACGCGGGTACGTGCACGGCTTCCACCCGGCTGATCACATGGTGGTCCCGCTCGCGGTGCGTGGCGCGGGAGTGCAGCCGCAGAATCTGTACGACGCCGAGCGTCTCCAGTACGAAGACCGAGGAGAACGCGATCCGGTAGTCGTCCCCGGTGGCGTCCAGCAGCACGCCGACGGCGAACAGCGTGGTCATCGAGGCGGTGAAGCCGCCCATGTTGACGATGCCCGACGCGGTGCCCTGCCGCTCCGGCGGGTTGGCGGGCCGTGCGAAGTCGAAGCCGATCATCGAGGCGGGACCGCAGGCGCCGAGCACCACGCACAGGACGATGAGCAGCCACATCGGCGCGTGGTCGTCCGGGTAGAAGAGGGTCGATGCCCAGAACAGCGCCGTCACCGTGACCGTCCCGAGGGCCAGCGGGGCGCGGGCCGCGTGGTGGCGGGCGATGATCTGCCCGTAGACCAGTCCGAACGCCATGTTGGAGAGCACCACCAGAGTGAGCAGCTCACCGGCGGCGGACCGGCTCAGTCCCTGCGCCTCCACCAGGAACGGCAGCCCCCACAGCAGCAGGAACACCATGGCCGGGAACTGCGTGGTGAAGTGCACCCACATACCGAGCCGGGTGCCGGGCTCCCGCCAGGAGGCGGCGATCTGCTTGCGCACATAGGCGGCGCCCGCGTGCTCGGCGGGCGGCGGCTCGTGCCCCTCGGGGTGGTCCTTCAGGAACAGGAGAAGGGGAACGAGGACGAGAACCCCCGCGACGGAGCTGCCGACGAAGGTGGTGGTCCAGCCGAATCCGTGCAGGGCCCGCGCGATGAAGAGCGTGGAGACGAGGTTGCCCGCCATCCCGAAGAGCGCGGCGACCTGCCCGATCAGCGGACCGCGCCGGGCCGGGAACCAGCGGGTGCCGAGCCGCAGCACACTGATAAACGTCATCGCGTCACCACAGCCGAGCAGCGCCCTGGACGCCAGCGCCATGCCGTACGAGGGGGAGAGCGCGAAGCCCAGCTGCCCCAGGGTGAACAGGACGGCCCCGAGGGTGAGGACCCTCTTGGTGCCGAGCCGGTCGACCATCAGGCCGACGGGTATCTGCATGCCCGCGTAGACGAGCAGCTGAAGGATGGAGAACGTGGAGAGCGCGGAGGCGTTGACGTGGAACCGGTCGGCGGCGTCGAGTCCGGCGACCCCCAGGCTGGTGCGGAAGATGATGGCGACGAAGTAGACGGCGACACCGATGCCCCAGACCCAGACGGCGCGTCGGCCGCCGGGGGGATCGCCGGGCAGAGACAGGGTGGGAGCAGCACCGGAACTCACCGGTCCTCACCCCTGACGAGCACCTTGACCCGGCCGACATGACGCCGCACGACCTGCGCGGCGCCGTCTGCGTCACCGGACCTGATCGCCTCCAGCAGCTCGCCGTGCTCGGTGATGTTCGCGGCGATCCTGCCCGGGTGCGCCTCCATCACGGCGACACCCATCCTCAACTGCCGGTCGCGCAGCTGGTCGTAGAGGCGCGAGAGAATGTCGTTGCCCGCGTTGCGCACGATCTCGGCGTGGAAGCAGCGGTCCTTCACCGACACGGCGGCCAGATCCCCGGCCTGAGCCAACTGCCGCTGATCTTCTAGAAGTTCTTCCAGCCGTCCGATCAACTGCGCTGATGCGGGCACGGCCTTGCGGGCCGCGAACTCCTCGACCAGCAGCCGGGTCTCCACCACATCCGCGATCTCCTGCGCGGAGACGGCGAGAACGAGGGCACCCTTCTTCGGATACAGCTTGATGAGCCCCTCGACCTCCAGCCGCAGCAGCGCTTCCCGCACCGGCGTGCGGGAGACTCCGACGGCCTCCGCGAGATCACCCTCGGTGAGGAGCGTGCCGCCTTCGTAACGACGGTCGAGGACCGCTTCCTTGATGTGGGTGTAGACGCGCTCGGCGGCGGGCGGCTGCTTGGCGGAGGACTTCACGGCGGACTTCGCAGGGGGCTTCAGGGCTGGGGGCGCGGCAGGCATGCACACAGCATAGATACAAGATGCGTACATGGGGACACCCGTCCGGAGTCCCGGGTGTGAACAGTTGAGGTACAGGAAGTACCGCGACGTTCCGTGACGGTGGGAGGTTTCAGCCGCGGCCCGTCGCGATGAGGCGTCGCAGGGCAGCCTGAGCGGGTGGGCCCCAGGTGGGCTTGCCGCCGGGGCGTCCGTGGACGCCGGCATCTCCGACGAGGATCCCGACGAAAGCGCGCAGCACCGCCCAGCCGCGGGCGCGGCGCAGGGTCGCGGCGTCCATGGCCGACTGGTAGGCGTCATGGAAGCGGTCGGCCGCGCCGTCCGGCAGCAGGGTCCACGCGGCGGCGAGGTCGCAGGCTGGATCGCCCGCGCAGAGGTCGCCGAAGTCGATCACGCCGCAGAAGGTGCCGTCCGCGGTGAGAACGTTGGCCGAATGCAGGTCGCCGTGGATCCACAGGGCCGGACCCGCCCAGTCGGGCGCGGCGGCGGCGTCTTCCCAAACCGCGCGGACGGCGTCCGGGTCGGGGATCAGTCCCAGTTCGGTGGCCGAGGCGAGCATCTTGGCGAACTCCTCGGCGACGTCGGCCAGCGGTCCCCCGCGGCCACGGCCGACGGGCGCACCGTCGGGGGCAGGTCGGTGCAGAGCCGAAAGGAAGGCGGCCAAGCTGTCGGCCGCGTCCGCGGCGCGCGTGGCGGGGGCGCGGTCGGCGGGCTCACCCGGAACCCAGGTGGTGACGATCCAGGGCCGCGGGAACCGCTCGGAGGGCTCGCCGAGCCGCTGCGGGACGGGAACCGGCAGAGGAAGCCTCGGGGCGAGGGCGGGCAGCCAGGCATGCTCCTTGCGCAGCAGCGCGTCCGCGGACTGCGTCGCCCAGGGCAGCCGGACGGCGAGGTCGTCGCCGAGCCGCCACAGTTGGTTGTCCCAGCCACGCGCGCCGAGCCTCACAGGGCGATCGGCCAGGTCGGGGTGCTGGTCGCGCAGCAGTTCCCGGACCAGCTCCGCGGTGATATCGATCTCGGTGTGGGTCATACGGAGCAACCGTAGCCGGGCGACGGACTTCAGGAATCCGTCCAGGAACCCGTCCAGGAATCCGTCCAGGAATCCGTCCAGGAATCCGTCCAGGAATCCGTCCGAAAAACTGTCCGGACGCGGGCCAGGTTTCCGGACGGGCACCCTCCCCCGGCCCGAACCCTCCGTTGCTCCGAAATTGCCCCAGGAATCAGCACATCCTTCCCCGGCTCTCATGAGTCTCACCACCGAGCGGCACCCTCATGTGGCCGCATTCCAGGGGCATTTGGAGCATTCAAGTTGAAAATCGGCATTAAGGGCATAAACCGTGTTTCCGCCGCTGCCACCGTGGCCCTGACGGCGGGTGCCGTCATCGCGGGCAGCGTGTTCGCCTCCACCGCGCAGGCTGCTACGCCCCCCACCCCCACGATCACCGCCAAGGGCGGTTACGTGATGAACAACGGCACCGCGAAGACCCTCTTCACCAAGGCCGCGGACACCCGTCGCTCCACTGGTTCCACCACCAAGATCATGACCGCCAAGGTCGTCCTGTCGCAGAAGAACCTCAACCTGGACTCCAAGGTCACGATCCAGAAGGCGTACAGCGACTACATCGTCTCCAAGGGTGCCTCGTCGGCCCGCCTGATCGTGGGCGACAAGGTCACGGTCCGCCAGCTGCTGTACGGCCTGATGCTGCCGTCCGGCTGCGACGCCGCGTACGCGCTGGCCGACAAGTTCGGCTCCGGCACCACCCGCGCGGCCCGCGTGAAGTCGTTCGTCGGCAAGATGAACGCCCAGGCCAAGTCCCTCGGGCTGAAGAACACCCACTTCGACTCGTTCGACGGCATCGGGAACGGCTCGAACTACTCGACGCCGCGCGACCTGACGAAGCTCGCCAGCAGCGCGATGAAGAGCTCCACGTTCCGCACGGTCGTGAAGACCAAGTCGACCAAGCAGAAGGTCACCACGAAGTCCGGTGGCTACCGCTACATGTCGTGGTCCAACACCAACACGATGCTCAGCAGCTACAGCGGCGCGATCGGCGTGAAGACCGGCTCCGGCCCGACGGCCAAGTACTGCCTGGTCTTCGCCGCGACCCGCAACGGCAAGACGGTCATCGGCACGGTGCTCTCCTCCACCAACGCGACCAACCGCTCGGCGGACATGAAGAAGATCATGGACTACTCCTTCAAGAAGTAGCCCGCCCGGCAACGCACGCGAGAGGGGGCCCGCACCACACGGGCCCCCTCTCGCCGTACCGGAGCATGCTCAGTCGAGGCAGAACTCGTTGCCCTCGACGTCCTGCATGTTGATGCACGACTCGTTGTTCTCGTCGGCATACAGCACGTTCGTGCACACCGCACCGAGCGCCACCAGCCGATCGCGTTCGGCCTCGAGCACGGCCAGCCGCTCCGCACCCACGAGCCCGGTACCGGCCCGCACGTCGACGTGCACCCTGTTCTTGGCGACCTTGCCCTCGGGAACGCGCTGGAAGTACATGCGCGGACCCTCCCCCGTGGGATCGGAGCACGCGAACCACGCACCCCGCTCCTCGGGCGGCAGTGAGTCGTTGTAGGCGTCCCAGGAGTCGAACCCCTCCGGCGGCAACGGTGCGACGTACCCCAGCACCTCGCACCAGAAACGAGCGACGCGCTCGGGGTCCGCACAGTCGAAAGTGATCTGGATCTGCCTCACCGATGCCATTCGGCCAGCCTAACAGCGGGCATCCTCCGGCCAATTCCCGCCGAGGATCGCTACGTTGACCAGCGAATGAACAGAAATCGCCCCGGCTGTTCGCTCCCATACCCACACAGATGCCGCCATCGCATCCGCACGGGCCGTCGCGTCGTGCAGCGGCGAAGTCGTCAGCTCTCCCAGTCGACGGAAACCACCGTCCGGTCCCGGGTCAACTTGACGGCGAGTATTTGATCACTGAGATCAGGATCGAACACGTAGTCCAAAAGGACAGGGGGCCCATCGGACAGGCCGCTCACCCACAGATCGACGCTGCTCAGACGCATGGCGGCGGCGAAGGAATCAGCTCCGACCGCTCCACCGGCCGCGTCCCGTACCAGACGCACCACCGTCTCGCTGTCTTCGAGCTCCTCGACGTGGTAGTCGATGAAGTGTCGATGAAGTAGCGATCCTCGTGCAGGTACGCTCGCAGCGCCGTGCGAGCCATTGCGTCGAGGGCCGACAGGTCGCTCAGGCACGCTGCAAACGCATCCAGCGGCCCTTTCGCGTGCCGCCCGGCGGATCCGGCCGACTCGCGAGGTTGGGCGCCTTCGGCTTTTCGGGTGTGCGGGTCAGTCGCCCTGGCCGGCGCTGCCCATCGGGCCGACCTTCACCGGGGAGCCGGAGCCGTCCGTGGCGGGCAGCGTGGCGGCGCCGGGCCATTCGACGGAGAACGACTTCGTCTCGTCGGGCGGGGTCACCACCAGGGCCGTGACGCGGACGCCGGAGCCGCCCGACTTGTTGATCGGGTAGGTGACGCCGAAGTACACCGACTTCCCGTCCTTGAGGGTCATCGGGGTGCTCTTCTCACCGGTACGCTCCGCGGACAGCGATCCCGCGCTGGTCTTCAGATCGACGCCCGCGTACCCGGAGAGCACGCAGTCCCGGCCGCCGCCGTTCTTCAGCTCCACCGCGACGGTGCCCTCGGTGTCGCCGTCGATGGTGCTGTCCGTCGCGGAGATGTCCAGGTCGTCGGTGCGGCACTTGCCGATCTTGCCGTTCTCGCCGGAGCCGGTCCCGGCGGCCGTGCCCTGCCCGCCGGAGCCCTTCCCGGCAGAGTCCTTCCCACCGCCCGAGGAGGACCCGGCGGACGCGGCCGGCGGGTCGTTCTGCGCCATGGCGTCATCGTCGTTCTGGCAGGCCGTGAGCGAGAGACCCGCGGCAACGGCCAGGGCGGCGAAGGTGAGCTTGCGAACGCGCATCGTTTCTTCCTCAACATCGGTGGGGGGAGTGCGGACTGCTCGGTACGAGCCGGTACGAGCGAGCGTTTCTGATCACCAGGAGCCACCCGGACCGGCCAACCGTTCCGCCCAACCACCCCCTAATACATCCCTGTTACACGCACAGCCCGGCACAACGCACACCACCACCGCGAACACCCCGCTCGCACCCGCCCGCCCCGCACCCCTGCCTTTGCCGCCGTCCGGCGCGGGAAACGGGGCCCGAACACAGTGCGCCACACCGCTCCCGGGCACGCCATCGGCCGGCCGATTCGGCGGTTCCCGCCACCGTTGCGCACCTGTTCGCGGCCGCCGCCCACTGGGACAGACCCGTAACCCGGCGAATCTTGACCACAACCGGCGGCGTGCCCTCCTCAACCCGCCTCGCCCGCGCCCGATCGCGGGGCAGCCCGTCAGGGGGCCGGCCCGGAGGCGGCGGTGCAGGATGCGCCTGGCGGGAGTCAGGCCGGTGGCCTGCCGATGGTCAGGAACAGCCGCATGGCCGCGTTCCGTACCGGCGCGATCCGACGCGGGGTGTGTACCGCGCGGTTCATCAGCCGGGCGGCGCGCGCGAGCCGTTGGGTGGGCCGGCGACGGGCCGCGTCGTAGGCGGCGAGGGCGTCTTCGACGCGCGCGCGTGCGGTGAGCTCACGGGCGACGGTGACGCCGTCGACGAGCGCCTCGCACGCCCCCCTGCCGAGGTCGGGGGTCATCGCATGGGCGGCATCGCCGATGAGGGCGATGCGGCTGCTGACGTAGCTCGGCAGGGGCGCGGTGAGGTCGTAGAGGTCGTTGCGCTGCAGGCCCGTGCCGCCGGTCTGCGCCAGGTGGTCCAGGACCCGGCGCACGCCGGGGTGCCAGTCGCCGAACCACGCCTGCAGGGCTGCCAGATCGCCGCCCGGCACGGGCACGCGCTCGGCTGCCGGGGCACAGGCGAACCAGCTCGTGCGGCCGCCTGCGCGCGGGATGACGCCGAAGCGGGCGCGCCGCCCCCAGGTCTCGGTCATCCCGTCGGTGTCGAGGTCGGCGGTGCCGTGCCAGGCGGTGACGCCGGAGTAGCGGGGGCGGTGCGCGTCGCCGAAGAGCACCGTGCGGGCCCGGCTGCGCAGGCCGTCGGCGGCGATGACCACGTCGTAGCCGGTGAGCTCGCGGACGTCGGTCACCGCGGAGCCGTAGCGCACGACCCCGTCGGCGAGCGCGGCGGCCAGCGTCTGCAGCAGCGCGGGCCGGGCGGTCACGTGGACGGCGTCGCCGGTGCGGCGGCGCAGAGCGGCCATGTCGACGTTCCCGATGAGGCCGCCGTCGGCGCGTACGAAGGTGCCGTAAGCCGCCGGCCGGGCGAGCCGGCGGGCTGTGTCCCCGAGGCCGAGAGTGTCGAGCGCCTGCAGCGCGCCGGGCCACAGGCCGAGCGAGGTGCCGGTGCCGGGCGGCGCGGGGGCGCGTTCGTGTACCTCGACGTCCCAGCCGTCGGCCTGTAGGTGCACGGCGGCGGCGAGGCCTCCGATGCCGCCGCCCACGATGATCGCTTTTCTGGGCATGCCACCACGCTACTATGTTTGTAGTAGAAGCACTATGTTTATAGTAGAGGGCACGACAGGCCGATGGAGAAAAGGGCGCGGATGCCGGGCAGGCGCGATCAGGTACTGGACGCGGCCGTGAAGGTGCTGGGCACCAGCGGCCTCCGCGGCCTGACGTACCAGGCCGTCGACAAGGCGGCCGCGGTGCCGGCCGGCACCACGTCCAACCACTTCCGCAGCCGCGACCTCCTCGTGACGGGCGTCGTGGCCCACCTCGAGGCGCTCGATGCCCGCGACTGGAAGCGCTTCGCGGCCACCCCGGTGGACGGCGACCCCGAGGAGCTGGCCGGCGCCCTGGCCCGCACGGTCCAGCACGTGCTCGGCCCCGCCCGGCACCGCACCACCGCCCGCTACGCACTGACGCTCGAGGGCATCGTCCGCCCCGCGGTACGCGAGCCGCTGAGCCGCGCGCGCGAGTCGATGATCGAACTGACCTCGAGGTGGCTGGCGGACCTCGGGTCGCCCGCACCGCGGGAGCACTGCGGGATCCTTTTCGACTACCTCGATGGCCTGATGTTCCATCAGGTCTCCATGCCAGATGTGGAGTTCGACCCCGAACCCGGCATCCGCACGGTGCTCAGCGCGTTCCTGCCCCCGTCCGCACCGGATCGACCGAACTGACGAAGCGTCGACGGCGACGGCCCTATCCCCGAGGGGCGCGTCCGCGGCACCGGCGCCGTGGCGCTGCGGGAGTAGGCGAGGTAGGGGGTGTCGGTGAGGCGCGCGGCGATGTGGATTCCCAGCGCGTCGAAGCCGCCACCGAGGGGCCAACTCCTCGATCAACCCGCCGAGATGTGTGCGGGAGATGCCGGTACAGGCAGGATGGGACAAGGCCGCACGGGCCCACCTCTTCTTGATCACACTCGCAGATCCCGTGCGGCCCCCTCCACGTCACGGCCACGCTTCCGATCCTCACGTCGTCAGCCGAGGATGAGCGGGAGGCTTGCGGCAAGATCGCCCAGAGCAGCCTTCTCAGCGTCGGTCGGCGTGCGACGTCCGGTGCCGATCAGCAACGCGTCCTTGTCGGAGAACGAGGCGGGAAACGGGGTCCCGGCGATCTTCTCCAGCGACGTGCGAGCCGCGACGAGGGTCTCGGTGGGCGGCTCGGCGGCCGACGGCAGATGCGCAATCAGGTCGAGGTGGTGCAAGGTCCATTCGAGCACGTACGCGGACAGGTAGTCGCCGACGGTCAGCACCTTGTCCTGGGTGCTGACGCGGCGGGTGGGATCGGCGAGTTCGGCGGCTCGGCCCGCGGCGGAACCCACGTCGTCGAGGTGGAACTTGAGCCACCGCGGCTCGCCGTATGCGGCGGCCAGCCGGGGGATCAGCGCATCGAGGGGGTCCTCGCCGGTCGGTGGTTCGTCCAGGAGGCCCCAGTAGGTGACCGCGTCCGCGGTCGGTTGGGTTTCGGTGGGCGTGACCAGGGTGATCAGGACGTCCTGGGCGTCGATGACCAGGTGGCAGACCAGGTCCCGCACGAGCCAGCCGGTACAGCCGGACAGCTGCTCGAAGTCCTTGTCCGGTAGTTCGGCGACCACCGTGCGCAATGCTGTCCACGAGTGTGAGAAGAGATCCACTACGACACGGTAAGCCGCACTCGGAACGGCGGACAAGCGGATTCGGACGGCCGGCTCGTGCACCTGGTAACCGATCTTCCATGACGTCTTGCGGGCTGCCCCGCCATCAATCGCGGGGCAGCCCATGACCCCGGCACAGCCCGGCCTGGAAGGCGTCCCAGGCGGCGGGGCCGAGAAGGACGACGGGGCCTTCGGGCCGTTTGGAATCGCGGACGGCGACGGTGCGGGGTATGTTGCGGGCCACTTCGACGCACTCCTGGCCCGCGTTGCCGCCGCTGTAGCTGGACTTGACGAACTTGTACCCGAGCACGCGGTTTACAGCTCCCTGAGGATGTCATTGATAAGCCTGACCGAAGTATGTTGCGCAAGCCCCAGGCGCGAGATGCGGTCGAAAAGGCTGCTGTGACGTTCGGCATCAGTATCGCTCTCCAGCCAGAGAGTGGTCGAGGTCGTATCCATGTGGACCACGTCGAGCGCTCCCGGCTCAGCGAAGGACACGATGGTGAAGGCGCTTGTCATGCCGGGGTGAGCACCCGCGATATACGGCATCACCTGAAGCTTCACGTTCGGCTGCCGAGCCACATCCAGCAGCCTGCCGAGCTGGCCCCTCATCACCTCGCGTCCGCCCACCAACTGACGCAGGGCACCTTCGTGCACCACCGCCCGCAGCTCAAGCGGTCGGTCACCACTCAGCCGCGCCTGCCGCGTCATCCTGGACTCGACGAAGGGTTCGATCTCATCGGGGTCGTCCCAGGACCCGTTTCCCACGGCGAGCGCTCTGGCGTAGTCCGGGGTCTGCAGCAGTCCGGGCACGATGGCGACTTGCCAGGTGCGGAGACTGGTGGCGATGTCCTCCAGAGCCACGTACTCGACCATGGACTGAAGTCCCGGGTACTGATTCCACCAACCGCTCGCCTTGCGACGTTCGCGGTCGGTCTTGGCGAGAGCCAGCAACCTGTCGACGACCTCGGCGTCAGCCTCGCCGTACAGGTGGCACAAGGCCCTGATGTCGGGGTCCCGTATCGGTACGAGGCCCCGCTCGATCTTCGCAACCTTGGCGACCGACGCCGTCAGCGCCTCCGCAGCGTGCGCTTGCCGCAGGGAGCGCCCCTCACGCATGCGCAGCAACTCGCCGCCGAGACGGCGCCCGAGCACAGTCGAAACCGTCCGGCCCCGATCAGGGCTGTTACCTGCCACGTCGCATCCCTCCGCCAAGTCGCCCAAGTCTGGGACTCATTCTCCTCGAACACCAACTAGGGCAGAGAATTTTCTGCCCGAACTTATTGCTGCACGCACAACCATCCCGCTACCGTCGGTGTTCCACCGCTCGCACAGCGGAGCCGAAACCGGCGGAAGTGCACCGCCCTGCCCCGCGCCAAAACCGGCGCCCCGCGGGCGCGGCATCGCCACCGCCCCCTCATCGAGAGGCACCTGTCCATGGCCGAAACCCAGGAGAATCTCCCCGCTCCCGACCCCGTCCTCCACGAGGACCGGCTCGACTTCACCCCGACCGCCCGCAGCGTCTCCCTCTCCCGGCGCCGCACCGCGCGGCTCGTCCGGGAGTGGGGGTATCCGGACCTGGCCGGCGACGCGGCGTTGCTGGTCAGCGAGTTGGCGACCAACGCGTTACTGCACGGCGCCATCCGGGGGCGGCTCTTCCGCGTCCACCTCACGCTGACCTCGACCACGCTCCGTATCGCGGTCAGCGACCCGCGCGGCGAGCGGCTGCCCGGTCTGCGCGCGGCTGGGGACGACGAGTGCTACGGGCGGGGGCTCCTGATCGTCGCGCGGATCGCGGACCACTGGGGCGTCGAGCCGCGCACCGTCGGGAAGACCGTGTTCGCCGAACTCGCCCTGCGGCGGAAGCCGGACATGCCGATGGGCCCGCACGAACTTCGCGCGGGCCCATCTCATACAGCTACGCCCAGGTGATCAGCCGCTTCGGCTGTTCCAGGATCGCGGCGACGTCCGCCAGGACCTTGGAGCCGAGCTCGCCGTCGACCAGACGGTGGTCGAACGACAGGGCCAGCGTGGTGACCTGACGGGGCTTCACCTTGCCCTTGTGGACCCACGGCTGGAGCTTGATCGCGCCGACCGCGAGGATCGCGGACTCGCCCGGGTTCAGGATCGGCGTACCCGTGTCGACGCCGAAGACGCCGACGTTGGTAATGGTCACCGTGCCGCCCGCCATCGCAGCCGGGGACGTCTTGCCCTCACGTGCCGTGGAGACCAGCTCGCCCAGCGCCGCGGCGAGCTCCGGCAGGGTCTTGTCGTGCGCGTCCTTGATGTTCGGCACGATCAGACCGCGCGGGGTGGCGGCGGCGATGCCCAGGTTGACGTAGTGCTTGCGCACGATCTCCTGGTTCGCCTCGTCCCAGGCGGAGTTGACGTCCGGGTTGCGCCTGATCGCGACCAGGAGCGCCTTGGCGATGATCAGGAGCGGGTTGACCCGGACCCCCGCCATGTCCTTGTCTTCCTTGAGCTCCGCGACCAGCTTCATCGTGCGCGTCACGTCGACGGTCACGAACTCCGTGACGTGCGGCGCGGTGAAGGCGCTGCCGACCATCGCCTGGGCGATGGCCTTCCGTACGCCCTTGACCGGGATACGGGTCTCCCGCGCGCCCGCGACGACGGCGGCCGGCGCCCCGGCAGCGACGGGAGCGGCCTCCGCCGCGACGGGTGCCTGCGCCTGTACCGGTACGGGCGTGGCCGCCGCGTGCACGTCCTCGCGGGTGATGACCCCGCCCTCGCCGGTCGGGACGACCGTCGCCAGGTCGATGCCCAGGTCCTTGGCCAGCTTGCGCACCGGCGGCTTGGCGAGCGGCCGGCTCTCCCGGACGGTCGCGGGGCCGTGACCGTTCAACTCGCCCTGGATCGCGGCCGCCGCGACGGGTGCCACCACCCCGGCGCCCTTGCGGGCGCGCCGCTTCGTGGAGGTCTCGGCGACGCCGTACCCCACCAGAACGGGCTGACGGCCCTTGGGAGCCTCCGGCTCCGGTTCCGCCGCCGGTGCGGGCACCTGAGCCGGGGCCGCGTCACCGCTGCCCGGGGCCACGTCCACCGCGATGATCACCTGGCCGACGTCGACGGTCGTGCCCTCGGGGAAGCGCAGCTCGTGCACCACCCCGTCGAACGGAATCGGCAGCTCCACGGCCGCCTTCGCCGTCTCGACCTCGCACACGACCTGACCGTCGGTGACGGTGTCGCCGGGCTGGACGTACCACTTGAGGATCTCGGCCTCGGTGAGTCCCTCGCCCACGTCGGGCATCTTGAACTCGCGGAAGCGAGCAGCGTTGGAAGTGTCGGTCATCGTTGTCACGTCCCAGTCCTCAGTACGCCAGCGAGCGGTCGACGGCGTCGAGCACACGGTCGAGACCCGGCAGATACTCGTCCTCCAGCCGCGCCGGCGGATAGGGGGCGTGGTAGCCGCCGACCCTGAGCACCGGTGCCTCCAGGTGGTAGAAGCAGCGCTCGGTGATCCGGGCGGCGATCTCGGCCCCGGAGCCGTAGAACACCGGCGCCTCATGGACCACGACGAGCCGGCCGGTCTTCTCGACCGAGGTCTGGATGGTGTCGAAGTCGATCGGGGACATCGAGCGCAGGTCCAGGACCTCGATCGACTTGCCCTCCTCCTTGGCCGCCTCGGCCGCCGCCAGGCAGACCTTCACCATCGGCCCGTACGCGGCGAGCGTGAGGCCGGAGCCGGTGCGCGCCACGGCGGCGCGGTGCAGCGGGCCGGGGATGGAGTCGGTGGCGACCTCGCCCTTGTCCCAGTAGCGGCGCTTCGGCTCGAAGAAGATGACCGGGTCGTCGCTCTGGACGGCCTGCTGCATCATCCAGTACGCGTCGCTCGCGTTCGAGGGCGAGACCACCTTCAGGCCCGCGACGTGCGCGAACAGGGCCTCGGGGGACTCGCTGTGGTGCTCGACGGCGCCGATGCCGCCGCCGTAGGGGATCCGCACGACGACCGGCATCTTGACCTTGCCGAGCGCGCGGGCGTGCATCTTGGCGAGCTGCGTGACGATCTGGTCGTACGCGGGGAAGACGAAACCGTCGAACTGGATCTCCACGACGGGCCGGTAGCCGCGCAGGGCGAGCCCGATCGCCGTACCGACGATGCCGGACTCGGCGAGCGGGGTGTCGATCACCCGGTCCTCGCCGAAGTCCTTCTGGAGTCCGTCGGTGATCCGGAAGACCCCGCCCAGTTTCCCGACGTCCTCGCCCATGATGAGGACCTTGGGGTCGGTGTCGAGTGCCTTGCGCAGCGACTCGTTGAGAGCCTTCGCGATGGACATCTTTTCCATGGCCATGGCTACTTGCCCTCCTCGGCGGAGTCCGCGAACGATGCCTGGTAGGCGGCGAACTGGGTGCGCTCCTCGTCGACGAGCGGATTCCCGTCGGCGTAGACGTGGTCGAACATGGCCATCGGGTCCGGATCGGGCATCGACCGCACCGCCTCCCGCACACGCTTGCCGAGGGCCTCGCTCTCGGCCTCCAGCTCGGTGAAGAACGCCTCGTCGGCGGCGCCCTCCTTCTCCAGGTACGTGCGCAGCCGCAGGATCGGGTCCTTTGCCTCCCACGCGGCGCGCTCCTCGTCCGCCCGGTACTTCGTCGGGTCGTCGGAGGTGGTGTGCGCGCCCATGCGGTAGGTGAACGCCTCGATGAGCATGGGGCCCTCGCCCCGGCGGGCCCGCTCCAGCGCCGCCCTGGTGACGGCCAGGCAGGCCAGTACGTCGTTGCCGTCGACCCGGACCCCGGGGAAACCGAAGCCCTGCGCGCGCTGGTAGAGCGGGACGCGGGTCTGCTTCTCGGTCGGCTCGGAGATCGCCCACTGGTTGTTCTGGCAGAAGAAGACGACCGGGGCGTTGTAGACCGCGGAGAACGTGAAGGACTCGGCGACGTCCCCCTGGCTGGAGGCACCGTCGCCGAAGTACGCGATCACGGCCGAGTCCGCGCCGTCCTTGGCGACGCCCATGGCGTAGCCGGTGGCGTGCAGGGTCTGCGAGCCGATGACGATCGTGTACAGGTGGAAGTTGTTGCTGTTCGGGTCCCAGCCACCGTGGTTCACGCCGCGGAACATCCCGAGCAGATTGGTCGGGTCGACCCCCCGACACCAGGCGACGCCGTGCTCGCGGTACGTCGGGAAGACGTAGTCGTCGTCGCGCAGGGCCCGGCCGGAACCGATCTGGGCGGCCTCCTGGCCGAGCAGGGAGGCCCACAGGCCCAGCTCGCCCTGGCGCTGGAGGGCGGTGGCCTCGGCGTCGAAGCGGCGGGTCAGGACCATGTCCCGGTACAGACCGCGCAGTTCTTCGGCGGTCAGGTCGATCCCGTAGTCCGGGTGCTCCACGCGCTCGCCCTCGGGCGTCAGCAGCTGTACGAGCTCGGGTTCAGAACTCTGTGGCGTCTTCGCGGACGTCTTCGCGGTCGTTTTCACGGCGCTGGTCCGCTTGCTGCTGCGTCGCGGCTTGCGCGCGGCAGTGCTCTCCACGGTCACGTGCGTGCTCCTCCGTCGGTCCGGCCCCCGGGGTCTGCCGGGAAGCCAGTGCGGCTCGCCTGTGTCCGTACCCGTGCACGGGGTGGGTGCCGCTCGGTCCGGGAACAGGCGTGACAGGTGCCCCGGCGAGCGTCCTGCCAAAAGCACGTTACCCAGAAGGCCGCATAACTGCGAAACCCTATCTGACCTGCGATTTTGCTTGGATTTCCAAGTAAATCGAAAAAGTCGGGAACTCTCGCTGGTCACAGCTCTGGGAACAGCCTTGCAGGCCGCCGGAACAACGGCACGTTATCCCGCCGTTCGGCGGCAGGGAAGAGGCGAGTGTGTGAGACTGCGTTTTGTGCGCGAACAAGGAAAAATCACTGTTTTTCTGCTGGACGACCACGAAGTCGTCCGGCGCGGGGTCCATGAATTGCTCTCGGTCGAGGACGGCATCGAGGTCGTCGGCGAGGCCGGCACGGCGGCGGACGCGATGGTCCGCATCCCCGCGACCCGGCCCGATGTGGCGGTGCTCGACGTACGGCTGCCGGACGGGAGCGGGGTGGAGGTCTGCCGGGAGATCCGTTCCCAGGACGACAGCATCAAGTGCCTGATGCTGACCTCGTACGCCGATGACGAGGCGCTCTTCGACGCGATCATGGCGGGTGCCTCGGGCTATGTGCTGAAGGCGATCCGCGGCAACGAACTGCTGAACGCGGTACGGGACGTGGCGGCCGGGAAGTCGCTGCTGGACCCGGTCGCGACCGCCCGGGTGCTGGAACGGCTGCGCGACGGCAAGAAGGGCCGGGGCGACGACAAGCTCGACAGCCTCACCGATCAGGAGCGCAAGATCCTCGATCTGATCGGGGAGGGACTGACGAACCGGGTGATCGGCGAGCGGCTGCACCTCGCCGAGAAGACGATCAAGAACTATGTCTCCAGCCTGCTCTCCAAACTGGGCATGGAACGGCGCTCGCAGGCCGCCGCGTATGTGGCCAGGCTGCAGGCCGAGAAGGGCTGAGCGGCGCCCGGCGGGACGGAACAGCCGCGACGGGGCTGGGCGGCGTACGGCGGGACGGCCGCGACGGGCTGGACGGCGTACGGCGGGACGGAACAGCCGCGACGGGCTGGGCACCACCTGAAGAGACGGCCGGGGCCCGCCGCGCGGCGCACCGCGGGACGGCCCGGGGGCGCGGGCGAGCACCGCGCGCCGGAAGCGCCGAGCACTGCCTGAAGAGACGGCGAGAAGGCCGCGGCCCTCGGTGATCTTCGGGACTTTGGTCCCGGTTCGCCCGGGGCCGCGGCCTCTGTTCACGGCCTCCCCGGTGGCGGAGAGTCGAGGGCATGCCCCCTGAGGAACTCCACGCGATCGAACTGCTCGGCCGCGTCCCGTACGGCCGGCTGGCGACCAGCATGCGGGCCCTCCCGATACTGGCGGTCGCCCGCCACATCGTGATCGACGGCCGCGTCGTCCTGCGGATGCACGGTGGCCTCGGCTACCACGAGGCATGCAACGGCACGGTCGTGGCGTACGGGGCGGACAACTTCAACACCGCGCCCTCGGGGGACGACAACGGCGAGCTGTGGTCCGTGCAGTTCACCGGCCCCGCCGAGATCGTGCGCCCGACCCCCGGCCAGCAGGAGCGTTTCGGCGCCGTCCCCGCCCAGGTGAACGGGGAGCCGTTCGCCCCGGCCTACCTCGGCGTCGACCCGCACTTCGTCTCCGTGCACACTCTGGGCTTCCCGCGCAAGTCCACCGAACCGCAACACAGCGTGATCTAACATCTGGCGAGTGCTGCGCTCATCTGTAACCCTCCCGTCTGCTCCACCGGCCGGCGAGGCGCTGTGCTCGTCCGCACCCCGCCCGGCCGTGCCCCGTCCGCCCGTCCCTCCGGTGGACGAGGTGCTGCGCCGCTACCCGGATGCCGGTGAGCCCCTCACCTGCAAGCCTGTCACCCAGGGCCTGCTCAACCACGGCTACCGCGTCTCCACCACCCGCGGCCGCTACTTCCTCAAGCACCACCTCGACGACGCCACCGGCGACCGCGCCACGATCGTCCGCCAGCACCGCGCCACCCAGCGGCTCCAGTCACTCGGCGTGCCCGTCGCCCCGCCCGTGGAGGACACCGAGGGCGACACGGTGACGGAGATCGGCGGCCGGTGCTACGCCCTGCACCCCTGGGTCGACGGACTGCACCGGGCCGGCGCCCAGCTCACCACCGACCAGTCGCGACGGCTCGGGGCGCTGCTCGGGGCCGTGCACACCGGCCTCGAACAGGTCATGGGGGCGGGCACCGGGCTCGTCGGCCGGTCCGGCGGGCACCGGAGCCCCGACCCCGCCGACACCTTCGCGCTGATCGAGGACCTGCTGGCGGCCGCGCGCGGGCGCCGGCCCCGGGACTCCTTCGACGAGCTGGCCGAACACCGTCTCCTGGAGCGGCGGGCCCTGCTGGAACAGCACGCCGACCGCAGGCCGCCCACCCCCGACATCCCGGCCACCGGGTGGGTGCACGGCGACTTCCACCCGCTGAACGTCCTCTACCGGGGCACGGACCCGGTCGCGATCCTCGACTGGGACCGGCTGGGGGTCCAGCCCCGCGCGGAGGAGGCGGTGCGGGCCGCGGCCATCTTCTTCGTGCAGCCCGCCGGGAAGCTGGAGCTGGAGAAGGTGCGGGCGTACGCGGGCGCCTACCGGCGGGCGGCCGGGGCGGGGGCGGCGGAACTGGCCGCGGCCGTGCACCGGGTGTGGTGGGAGCGGCTCAACGACTTCTGGATACTGCGCTGGCGGTACCGCCTGCACGACCGGAGGGCCGACCCGCAGTTCCCTGCGGTGTCGGCCCTGGTGGTCTGGTGGACGCGCGAGTACGAGGCGGTGCGCGAGGCGTTCACGGGGTGAATCCACCCCGTGCACGGTGGGTTACGGGATGACGCCCGACGTGCCGCCGCCCGACGAGGACGTACCGGTGCTGGTCCCGGTCGTGTCGCCGGTGCCACCGGTGTCCGTGCCCGTACCGCCGCTGGGCGTCCCGGCGCCACCGCTGTCCGTGCCGGTGCCCCCGGTGTCGGTGCCCGTACCGCCGGTGTCCGTGCCCGTACCGCCGGTGTCCGTGCCCGTACCGCCGGTGTCCGTGCCACCCGTGCCCGGCGTGGACGGGTCCGTCGACGGCGGCTCGGACGGCTTGTCCGGTTTGACCGGCGGGGAGTAGGTGTTCCGCCGCGGGGGCGGGTCCTGCTGATTTCCGGTGGAGTTCTCCGGCGGTGGGTCCTGCTCGGTGTGCTCGTCGCTCGGCGAGGGCGAGCTCTCCGGCGAGGACGACGAGCTGGAGGTCTCTGTCGGCGTCTCCTTCTGCTGGGTGCCGTTGCTGTCTGCCGCGTTGAGGGCGAGGGCGACACCGGCTCCGATCGCGATCAGCGCGAGCACGACGAACAGCCACAGCTTGCCGCGGCCGCCACCTCCCGGGCGCCCGCCTTCGTAACCACCGTCGTCGGGGTTCATCGGCGGCAGGATCGGGCCCTGCGAGGTGTCCCCGTGCGATGGGTGGCCCATCGCCATCGTGGCGCCGGTGACACCCATGGCCGGGGTGTGGCCGCCCTCGTGCATCGCGACCGGGCCGGTGTTCCAGGTGCCCGTGTGGCCGCCCTGCACCTGGAGCATCTGCAGGCTGTACTGGATGAGGCCGCGCATCTCCTCGGCGCTCTGGAACCGGTCGTCCGGGTCCTTCGCGAGCGAGCGCATGGCCAGCCCGTCCAGCTCCGGCGGCACCACGTCCAGAACCTCGGACGGCGGGACCGGAATGTCCTGCACATGCTGATATACGACGGAGAGCGGCGTCTCACCCGTGAACGGGGGCCGCAGCGCCAGGAGTTCGTACAGCAGGCAGCCGGTGGCGTAGAGGTCGGACCGGTGGTCGACGGCCTTGCCCAGCGCCTGCTCGGGGGAGAGGTACTGCGGCGTGCCCATGACCATGCCGGTCTGCGTCATCGTCGACTGCGCGCCGTGCAGCGCACGGGCGATGCCGAAGTCCATCACCTTGACCGCGCCCGAGTTCGTGATGATCACGTTGGCGGGCTTGATGTCACGGTGCACGATGCCGTGCTGGTGCGAGTAAGCGAGGGCTTCCAGCACGCCCGAGACGATGATCAGCGCCTGCTCGGGCGGCGGGGCCTCGGCGCTGAGGAGCAGATCGCGGATGGTGTGGCCCTCGACGAGCTCCATCACGATGTAGGGAACGGTCTGGCCGCCCACGATGTCCTCGCCGGAGTCGTACACGGCGACGATCGCGTGGTGGTTGAGGCCCGCGACCGACTGCGCCTCGCGCGTGAACCGGGCCTTGGAGACCGGGTCCTCCGCGAGGTCGGCACGCAGGAGCTTCACCGCGACCGTACGCCCCAGTCTGACGTCCTCGGCCGCGAAGACCTCCGCCATGCCGCCCCGGCCGAGCCGGTGGGTCATCCGGTAGCGTCCGTCACCGACGACACCATCGATGCCCCAGGAGTCGGTGCCATCCGAAACTCCGCCGCCGTTTGCTTCGGAATCGGGTGCCATCAGTCCTCGCCGTCGTATCTGTCCGCGCGTCCGCGGGTTCTCACGGTGTCTAGCTGCATTGCCACGTCACGCTACAGCCTCTGCCGGACCCCCCGTTTCCGAGAGGGACCGTTCGTCCCACCGCCCGGCGCGCCGGGCGGGCAGATTCCATGAGCTTCCTGTAACGCTTCCGAGACGCTTCCTGTGCGGAGGATCACGGAACGGGCACCTGGCTTGACGTGTCGTACCCCTCGGGCAGACTTGGCGCGTACACAGAGATCACCGCGTGAGTCGCGCGCCAAGGGGGAAACAAGCCATGAGCCAGGACGGCGCACACGGCGCACACAGCGCTCAGGGGCGCTACGCGGGCGGTTCGGTCGCCGGTGGCCGGTACCAGCTTCGCGACCTGCTCGGCGAAGGCGGGATGGCGTCCGTATATCTGGCGTACGACTCCGCCCTGGACCGCCAGGTCGCGATCAAGACACTGCACACGGAGCTGGGCCGCGAGCAGTCGTTCCGCGAGCGGTTCCGGCGCGAGGCGCAGGCCGTTGCCAAATTGCAGCACACCAACATCGTTTCCGTCTTCGACACCGGCGAGGACGAGCTCGGCGGCGCGCTGATGCCGTACATCGTCATGGAGTATGTGGAGGGGCAGCCGCTCGGCTCCGTGCTCCAGGCGGACATCCAGAGCCACGGCGCGATGCCGGCCGACAAGGCGCTCAAGGTGACGTCCGACGTGCTGGCCGCGCTGGACACCAGCCACGAGATGGGACTGGTCCACCGCGACATCAAGCCCGGCAACGTGATGGTGACCAGGCGCGGTGTCGTGAAGGTCATGGACTTCGGCATCGCCCGCGCCATGCAGTCGGGCGTCACCTCGATGACACAGACCGGCATGGTCGTCGGCACCCCTCAGTACCTCTCCCCCGAACAGGCCCTGGGCCGCGGAGTGGACGCGCGCTCCGACCTGTACTCGGTCGGCATCATGCTGTTCCAGTTGCTGACCGGACGCATCCCGTTCGACGCGGACTCGCCGCTCGCCATCGCGTACGCGCATGTCCAGGAGGAGCCGGTCGCGCCCTCCACCATCAACCGGTCGGTCACCCCGGCGATGGACGCGCTCGTCGCCCGCGCGCTGAAGAAGAACCCGAACGAGCGCTTCCCGAGCGCCGCGGCGATGCAGGACGAGATCGCGCGCGTGCTGAGCGCGGGCGGGCAGACGGGCGCCCCGGTGATCGTCGCGGGCGGCGGCGCACCGTCGAACAGCGGTTCGGGCGTCGGATCGGCGGTCTTCCCGCCGGTCGACCAGTCCACTCCGGCACCGCAGAACGTCCAGATGCCGTACCAGCCGGGCCCGTACCAGTCGGGCCCGTACGGCGCACCGACACCGGCGCCCACCCCGGCCCCGTCGTACGGCTATCCGCAGTCGGGCCCGGCGTACCAGGGCCAGGCGCCGATGTCCCCGATGCAGCAGCAGACCCCGCCGTACTCGATCGCGCCGCAGACGCAGGCCGGCTCCGGCGGGGGCGGCTCCAGGCGGAACATGCCGGTGATCGTCGGCTCGATCGTGGTCGCGCTGATCGCGGTCGGCGGGCTGATCACGGTGGTCTCGCTGAAGGACCGGGGTACGGTCGACGACCCCTCCGCGAACGGCTCGTCGACCGCGAGCGAGCACAAGGACCCGGAGCGGAACCGGACCATGAGGACCGAGGCCTGCACGGACGCCCTGGAGAACAACGACGACCCGAACAAGGTCGACGCACCGAGCTTCCTCTACAAGGACATCCTCTCGGCGAAGGCGTGCGCGGAAGCGGCGGGCTGGACCATCAAGGAGATCAAGGTCCCCGGGAACGCCTACGCGGAGGACCAGGTCATCGACCAGTTCCCGACCTCCGGAGCGGCCGTGGCCAAGACCGGCGCCCACTTCGAACTGCGCATCGCGACGGGCGACCCCGCCTGAGCGGACGCGCGGGCGGGCACGGAACGCGGGCGGGCGGCGTACGGATACGCGGGCAGGCACGGATACGCGGGCGCGCGGCGTACGGATACGCGGGCAGGCACGGATACGCGGGCGCGCGGCGTACGCGTAGAGGCGGCTCCCGGGGGCCGATCCAACCCTCAAGGGGTCCCTACACGCCCGAGATGCCGGACATATCGCCACATGTGACGCTTCCCTCATGGCTCCAGGACTTCTCCCTTCGCGATCCACGAGGTGCGTGGTCTGCCTCATACTCTCGGCGGGCGCGGCGATGGGTGCCGCGACGGGCGAGGCACACGCGGAACGGCGCACCTCCGGCGGGACACCGGAGGCGGTCAGCGTCCCGGTGACGCCGGCCTCGGCCACGTCGTCCGCACCTCCCGCCCACCCGTCCACCGCCCCCGGTGGAGAACCGCCGGACGAGGCTCCGGCCACCCCCTCGGCCACTCCTTCGGCCGAACCCCCGGCGATGCCCACGACCACTCCCCCGGACGGCACCTCGGCCACCCCCGCACCCGCGACGCCCTCGCCGCCCTCCTCCGCAGCACCCTCGCCATCCTCCACCGCGACACCCTCGCCATCCTCCGCTGCGGCGCCCTCGCCATCCTCCTCCGCGACACCCTCGCCGTCCTCCGCCGCAGCGCCCTCGCCGTCCTCCGCCGCGCCGGACGGCGCCCCTCCGGCCCCGCCCTCCACCGGCCCCTCCTCCACTGCTGCGGCCGACGGGTCACCGCCCCCCGAAACGCAGTCCCCGCTCGCCGGGCGCGAGGCCGGGGAGGGACGGCTGCGGCCCGGACGGCCGCTCTCACCGGGGGAGCTCACCCATGCGGACAGTTCCAGTTCCCTCGACGAGCTCGACGAGCGGCCCACGGCGACCGATCCGGGGCTTGTGCCCGCGGCGATACCGGCGACGAGCGCGTCCCCCGCGCCGGGCCGACCCGCACCACAGGCCCTCGGCGGGCCGTCCGTGGAGCGGATGCAGCGGGTGTCCCTGGGAGCGGGAATCGCGCTGATAGGAACGGGTCTGGGCTTCCTGGCATTCCGCATGCGCCGCCCGAACTGAGGCGGGCCACGACCCCACCATGCTCCTCCCCTCAACCCCCATACGCCCCGGACGGAACTTGCACCACGGAACATACTCGGTATACATACTCAGTATGTCGATCCGTCACGGGCTGCTGGCCCTGCTGGAGCGTGGGCCCAGATACGGCTCCCAGCTCCGTACCGAATTCGAGTCGCGCACCGGCTCCACCTGGCCGCTCAACGTCGGCCAGGTGTACACGACACTGAGCCGGCTGGAGCGCGACGGCCTGGTCGTCCAGGACGACGAGGACGACCAGGGGCACGCCCTCTACGCCATCACCGACGACGGCCGCACGGAACTGCGGAACTGGTTCGAGACCCCCGTCGACCGCAGCAGCCCGCCCCGCGACGAGCTGGCCATCAAACTCGCCATGGCGGTCGGCGCGCCCGGTGTGGACATCCGGGCCGTCATCCAGGCCCAGCGCCACCACACGGTGAAGGCGATGCAGGACTACACCCGGCTCAAGGCGCAGGCCCTCGCCGATGTCCCGGCCAACCGCGACGAGGTGGCCTGGCTGCTCGTACTCGAACAGCTGATCTTCCAGGCGGAGGCCGAGGCCCGCTGGCTGGACCACTGCGAGTCCCGGCTGGTCCGCCTCGCCGAGGCCGCCGCCACGGAGCCGGAGCCCGAGGTACGCAGGACCGGCCGCACCCCGGCCGCCGGCACTCCGGCCCGCGCCGCCCGCCCGCGCGGCCGGCGCTGACCACGGACCACCGCGCGTACGCATCCCGGCTTCCGCCACCACGACGCACCACCGCGTACGTGCCCTGTCCGACGTCGGACCGCCTCGGCGCCCCGGCGTCGGCCCCACAACCCGTTCCAAGGGGGGAACCACCACCATGTCCTCGCACGCCCCGTCCCGATCCGCGTCCGGCTCACCGCCGGCCGCGGACACACCGGTGCTCGAACTCCGGGCACTCACCCGTACCCACGGCACCGGCATCGCCGAGGTGCACGCCCTTCGCGGCATCGACCTCTCTGTCCACGCCGGTGAACTCGTCGCGGTGATGGGGCCCTCGGGCTCCGGAAAATCCACCCTGCTGACCATCGCGGGCGGTCTCGACACCGCGACCAGCGGCCAGGTCATGATCGAGGGGCAGGACATATCCGGTCTCGGCCGCAAGGGCGTCGCCGCCCTGCGCCGCCGAAGCGTCGGCTATGTCTTCCAGGACTACAACCTGATCCCGGCACTCACCGCCGCCGAGAACATCGCCCTGCCGCGCGAACTCGACGGGTTCTCCGTGCGCAAGGCCCGCAAGGAGGCGCGGGCGGCACTGGAGGAGTTGAAGCTCCTGGAGATCGCCGACCGGTTCCCGGACGAGATGTCCGGCGGCCAGCAGCAGCGCGTCGCGATCGCCCGTGCGCTGGTGGGGGACCGGCGCCTCGTGCTCGCCGACGAACCCACCGGGGCACTCGACTCCGAGACCGGCGAGGCCGTGCTCGCGCTGCTGCGCAACCGCTGCGACCAGGGCGCGGCCGGTGTGATGGTGACACACGAACCGCGGTACGCCGCCTGGGCGGACCGGGTCGTGTTCCTCCGGGACGGTTCGGTCGTCGACCAGGCACTCGCCATCGACGCCGACTCGCTGCTGGCCGCCGAGGACGCCAAGTGAGCGTCTTCACGGGCTGGCGCGCCTCCCTCCGCATAGCCAGGCGCGACGCCATGCGCGCCAAGGGCCGCAGCGCACTGGTGGTCGCGATGATCGCCGTGCCGGTACTCGGCGTCACGGCCCTCGATGTGACGTACCGCAGCATGACGCAGACCGTCGCCGAGCAGCTGACCAGCACGATGGGCTCCGCCGACGCACTGTTCAGCGACGAGATGATGGGGCCCATCGAGCAACTCCCCGATGGGGCGCTGAGCAACATCTACATGGGCCTGGACGACGCACCGCCCGTGGAGAACCGCGAACCGGTCGACATCAGAACGACGTTCCCCAAGGGTTCGCGGGCGATCAGCATCCAGTCCGTCCCGGCGAGTGTCACCACCCGGTACGGCGTCAGGAACACCGAAGTCGTCGAGTTCCGGACGTCGGACGCGATGGCCCGCGGCAAGATCGACCTCGTGCGCGGCGCCTACCCGCACGGCAACGGCGAGATGGCCGCCACCGAGCCGTTCCTGAAGGCGACCGGGCTGGACGTCGGCTCGACCACCACCGTGCGCAACTCCGGCCGGACGTACACCATCACCGGCGCGGTCGAGCTGCCCTTCGATCTGAAGGCCGAGGCCCTCTACGCCGATCCCGGTGCGGTCATCGCTCCGTGGAAGGCCGCGGCCGACCACGACAAGAAGGTGCTGCCGCCGAACTCCGGCTTCACGGAATGGCTGGTCAAAGGCCCCGCAGGGGTCGGCGTGACCTGGCCGCACATCATGGAGGCGAATAAGTCGGGCGTGCTCGTCACATCCCGGCAGGTCGCCCTCGACCCGCCGCCCGACTCCGAGGTCCCGCTGACCTCCAGGAACCCCCGCATCGCCGACCACGGCGGCTCCGGAGAGCTCAGCGCAGCACTCGTCACCGTGATCGCCATGGCGGTGCTGGAGATCGTGCTGCTCGCCGGTCCGGCCTTCGCGGTCGGTGCGCGCCGCTCCCGCCGCCAGCTCGGCCTTCTCGGCACCTGCGGCGGAGACAGGCGCCATGTCCGGGCCGTGGTGCTCGGTGGCGGTCTGGTGCTCGGTGGCATCGGAGCGGTGGCGGGTGTCGCGGTCGGCGTCGGGCTCACCGCGGCCCTCCGGCCCGTGCTGGAGAACTGGGCCGGACACCGGTTCGGATCGCTCTCGATGCCGCCGCTGGAATTGCTGCTCATCGCCGCGATAGGCCTGATCACCGGGCTGCTGGCGGCGTTCGCCCCGGCGATCGTGGCGAGTCGGCAGTCCGTACTGGAGTCGCTCACCGGACGACGCGGCGTCCGCCGCTCCTCACGGGTGCTGCCCGTCCTGGGCGCCTGCGTGCTGGCGCTCGGTGCCGCGGCCGCCTTCTACGGGGGCACCAGCGGGAATTCGGCACTGGTCGCCGGCGGCTCGATGGTCGCCGAACTCGGGCTGCTCGCCTGCGTCCCGATGATCGTCGGCTTCCTCGGGCGGCTCGGCACAAGGCTGCCCCTCTCCCCTCGGATGGCGCTGCGCGACGCGGCCCGCAACCGCGGGCGTACCGCTCCCGCCGTCGCCGCGGTGATGGCCGCGGTCGCGGGTTCGGTGGCCATCGCCACGTACATGTCCAGCCATTCCGCCGAGATCGAGTACAACCGCATCCCTTCGGTCGCCGAGGGGACCATCGTCGTCTCGTCCTTCGACGAGAAGGCGGCCGAGCGCCTCCCGTCGGCACGGACGGCGGTGGAGCGGAACATGGCCGTCACCAGCGGGCACGCGGACTTCCGACGGGTCTGGGCAGGAAGTGACTGCAACAACTACGAGGAGAACCACTGCGGCTCGCTGGAACTGGTCAAGCCCACCGGCAAGGCCCACAGCTGTCCGCTCACCCGCAAGGGAGCCAAGGAACTCGCCGCACGGCTCTCCGACGACGAGCACAAGAAGCTGATGCGTTCCCCCGCGTGCCTCACCGACGTGATGGCTTCGGGTCTCTTCAACAACGATGAGAGCAACATCGTCGTCGCGGACGCGGCCCTGCTCGCCACGTATGTGAAACTCGACGACCCCGCAGCCGCCAGGGCACTGGCCGCTGGCACACCGGTGCTGCTCAACCCGGTGTACGCGGAGAACGGCGAGGTCACCGTCAAGGCGGTCCACCGGTACAGCGAGAAGGACAAGAAGTACGGGAAGCAGCACCCGGGCAAGGCGCGGACCACCGTGGACAGGCTGAAGGTGTACGTGGCCCCGGCGAAGTACGCCGCCACCCCGGGAATCCGCATGATCCTTCCGGAGCGGACCGCGGAACGGCTCGGCCTGCACACCAGGGCGTCCGGGAGCGTGTATGCCGTCGCCCATGCGCCGACGGCCGCAGAGGACCAGCGGGTTTCCGGTGCCATCGAGCAGGCCGGCGGCGGCATCTGGGTGCAGTCCGATTACGGTCTCGGCCGGGAGCCGGACATCATCCTGCTGATCCTGACCCTGTTCGCCGGCGTGGTGACCCTGGGCGCGGCCGCGATCACCACGGGCCTGGCCAAGGCGGACGCGGAGGCCGATCTCAACACCCTCAGCGCGGTGGGCGCGCCTCCGGGCGTCCGGCGGAAGCTGTCCGGCTTCCAGTGCCTGGTGGTGGCGCTCACAGGTGTGGTGCTCGGCACACTGGCCGGCCTGGTGCCCGCGGTGGCGCTGCGCCTCGTCGACCTGCGGGAAGCCTTGGCGGCGATGCGGTCCGATCCCACACAGTCGGCGTACACGCCGATCGTGCTGCCCTGGGCGACCATCGGTCTGCTCGTCGTGTGCATTCCGCTGCTGGCCGGGCTGCTCGCGGCGGCGTTCACACGGTCGCGCCTGAAGCTGGCCCGGCGGGCCGGATGACGACGCGGTCGGTGCGGTCGGTGCGGTCAGTGGCCTGACCGGCTGAATTGGTGCCCCCGTCAACGGTGGATCAACCGTTGACGGGGGCACCACCGTGTTGGACGGCAGGTGTGCGAGACAATGACGCCATGGAGATGCCGAGGAATGAACGGTCGCAGGAGCACCCCCAAGTCCTCGTGGTGGGGCAGGACGGCATGGCGATCGGCGGCGGTGGCACTGACGACGAGTCGCGTGAGGTCCCGGTGACGGAGATGGTCGAACAGCCCGCGAAGGTCATGCGCATCGGCAGCATGATCAAGCAGCTCCTGGAGGAGGTCAGGGCTGCTCCTCTCGACGAGGCGAGCCGGGTCCGGCTCAAGGAGATCCACGCGAGCTCCGTGAAGGAGCTGGAGGACGGCCTCGCGCCGGAGCTGGTGGAGGAACTGGAGCGGCTCTCCCTGCCGTTCAACGAGGAGTCGGTGCCCTCGGAGGCAGAACTCCGGATCGCGCAGGCCCAGTTGGTGGGCTGGCTGGAGGGCCTCTTCCACGGCATCCAGACGGCGCTGTTCGCGCAGCAGATGGCGGCGCGGGCCCAGTTGGAGCAGATGCGTCGCGCCCTTCCGCCGGGAAGCGGACACGAGGACGAGGTCGGCAGCGGGGACCAGCACGGAGCCATCCGGTCGGGCCCGTACCTCTAGTCGGTACGCCCGTACCTCTAGTCGGTACGCCCCCTCCGGCCCGTGCCTCTCAAGGGCGGAGCAACACCACCAAGGCCCGGCGCACATGGTCGACGACCTGTGTGCCGGGCCCTGTGGTGTGTGGGTGCCGCTCGGGGGCGGGGGTCAGCCCGCGGGTGTCTGCAGAAGCACCTTCCCGATGTGCGCGCTGGACTCCAGTACCCGGTGGGCCTCGGCAGCTTCGGGCATCGGCAGCGTGCGGTCCACGACCGGCCGTACGATGCCGGCGGCGATCAGCGGCCAGACGTGTTCGCGTACGGCGGCGACGATGGCGGCCTTCTCGGCGAGCGGGCGGCCGCGCAGCGAAGTCGCGGTGATGGCGGCCCGCTTGTTCAGCAGGGCGCTCAGATTCAGCTCACCCTTGACGCCGCCCTGGAGGCCGATGACGGCCAGTCGGCCGTTGACGGCGAGCGCCTTCACGTTCCGGTCGAGGTACTTCGCGCCGACGATGTCGAGGATGACGTCCGCACCGGCCCCGTCCGTCGCCTTGCGCAGCTCCTCGACGAAGTCCTGCTCCCGGTAGTCGATCAGGATGTCGGCACCGAGCTCCGCGCAGCGCGCCAGCTTCTCCGGTCCGCCCGCGGTCACGGCGACCCGTGCGCCCACGGCCTTGGCGAGCTGGATCGCCATCGTGCCGATGCCACTGGACCCGCCGTGCACCAACAGCGTCTCGCCGGGGCGGAGATGGGCCACCATGAACACGTTCGACCAGACCGTGGCCGTCACCTCGGGCAGCGCCGCAGCCAGTGTCAGGTCGACTCCGTCCGGTACGGGCAGCAGCTGGCCGATGGGTACGGCGACCTTCTCCGCGTAGCCGCCTCCGGCGAGCAGCGCACACACCTCGTCACCGACCGACCAGCCGCTGACCCCGGGCCCGACCGCCGAGATACGGCCCGCGCACTCCAGACCCGGGTACGGGGACGCGCCGGGCGGCGGGTTGTAGAAGCCCTGCCGCTGGAGCACATCGGCACGATTGACCGCGCTGGACACGACATCGACGAGGACCTCGCCCTCGCCGACTACCGGATCGGGCACCTCGGCCCATACGAGCGCCTCGGGGCCACCGGGTTCGGGGATCGTGATCGCATACATGGCGGCGAGGCTACTCCGTGGCCCGACCCGGCCGGGGCCGTCGGACGCCCCGGACGATGCCGGGGCGCGGGCCGGACGATGCCGGGGCGCGGGCCGGACGATGCCGGGGCGCCAGCTGTACGACGGCATGGCGCGGTCCGTGCGACGAACGCGACGCGGCCCGTGCGACGAGTACGACGCGATCCGTGCGACGAGTACGACGCGGCCCGTGCGACGAGTGCGACGCCAGAACAGTGCCCGGCATCGAGCGCGACGCCAGAACGATGCCGGCTACAGGCGCGGCGTGCCCGTAGCCGGGTTGCTCAGCGGCGGTTCGTTCGAGACACGCACGATGGTGATCAAACGGTCCGTCAGCTGCAAAGGACTGGCCGCCGGATCGTCGTATCCGAGCAGTCGGTGCCCCCGCAGGACACTGACGACGAGATCCTCGGTCTCCCGGACGCTCTTGCCCACCTCGGCCTTTATCACCGGCCGTTCGACGAGGTCGAGGCCGCTGCCCTGCTGGATCAGGTCCTCCATCACCGTGCCCGCACTGGGGCTGAGAACGGAGAGACCGAGCAGTCGGCCCGCCGCGCTGGCGCTGGTGATCACGGCGTCGGCCCCGGACTGCCGGAGCAGCGGGGCGTTCTCCTCCTCGCGCACCGCGGCCACGATCTTCGCCCCGCGGTTGAGCTGCCGCGCCGTCAACGCCACCAGCACCGCCGTGTCGTCGCGCTGGGTGGCGATGATGACCTGCCGTGCCTTCTGGAGCTCGGCGCGCAGCAGCACCTCGCTGCGCGTCGCGTCTCCGACCACACCCACGAACCCTTCGGCGTTGGCGATCTCGATCACCTTGCTCGCCGGATCGACAATGACGATCTGCTCTTTTCTCAGGCCGGTGGCGCACAGGGTCTGGATGGCCGAACGGCCCTTCGTGCCGAAGCCGACGACAACGGTGTGGTCACGCAAGTTGGCTCTCCAACGCTTCAGCCGAAAGTCCTCCCGGGTCCGTTCCGTAAGGACCTCAAGAGTGGTGCCGACCAGGATGATCAGGAACAGCACCCGCAGTGGTGTCACCAGCAACACATTCGTGAGCCGGGCGGCGTCTCCGTACGGGGTGATGTCTCCGTAGCCGGTGGTGGAGAGGGTGACCGTCGCGTAGTACACGGAGTCGAGCAGGTCGACCTTGCCATCGGCTGCATCGTGATATCCACCACGGTCGAGCCAGACGATCAGCACGGTGACCGCAAGCACCAGCAACGCCATCATCAGCCGCTTGACGACCTGCCGCGCTGGTCCGTACACGACCCTGCGCGGGAGCTGCACCCGTGTGGGCACGACATGCTCGTCGGCGCGCCTGGCCATCGCATCGTGGCCGGGAAGTTTCACGTGAAACACCCTTCCGTCCACGGCATCGCCGAGGCCCACGGTAGACCGAGGATCTCCACCTCGGTGCCGGACCGTACCCCGCCCGGAGGTACGACGGCCAGCCCGTCAGCCGCGGCAATTCCTCGGAGCATCGCCGGACCGTTGTAATGCAGCGGTACGACGTGCTCGGCGCCGCCGCCGGTTCCCGTGGTGCCGAGGCTACGTGCGCTCCCGCCGGTGCTGCCGAGCTTGCGTGCGCTGCCGCCCGTGCTGCCGAGCTTGCGTGCGCTGCCGCCCGTGCTGCCGAGATTGCGTGCGCTGCCGCCGGTGCCACCCATGCGGTGGACGACGGGCACCAGACGGGTGTCGTGCGGGTGCCCGTGCACCTCGTCACGCACGACGACCCGGTACGGCGCCGCCGGCCCACGGCCGGCCAGCCCTCGGAGCAGTGGCTCGGCAAGCGTGAGGAGCCCGGAGACGGCGGCCAGCGGATTGCCGGGCAGCCCGACGAGATACGGGCCCGCCCCCGGGCCCTCCGGCTTGAGCCCGGCCAGCAGCATGGGGTGGCCGGGGCGGACGGCGACACCGTCCACCAGCAGCTCGGCCCCGATCTCGGCAAGGACCGGGTGGACGTGATCGACTGGCCCCGAGGCCGTACCGCCGGTGGTGATGACCAGATCGGCGTCGGAGGTGGTGAGGGCGTGCCGTAGGGCCGCGGCGTCGTCGCCGAGGCGCCGCGGTGCGGCGACCTCGGCGCCCAGCGCGCGCAGCCAGGGCCCGATCATCGGGCCGAGAGCGTCGCGGATCAGCCCGTCGTGCGGCAGTCCGCCGGTCAGCAGTTCGTCACCGAGGACGAGGACATCGACACGGGGGCGGGGGACGGCGATCAGCTCGTCGTACCCGGCGGCGGCGGCCAGACCGAGGACTGCGGGTGTCACCAGGGCCCCGGCAGGGAGGAGCTGATCTCCGGAACGGCATTCCTGACCGCGGGGCCTGATGTCCTGGCCGGGATGCACTTGGTACTTCGCGTGGAGCAGCCCTTTGGCCTCGTCCACGCGAGCGTGTTCGCTACGGATCACGGCGTTGGCGTCCGCCGGGATGCGTGCCCCGGTGGCGATCCGTACGGCATCGCCGTCGGGGAGCGCGGCGGGGACGCGGTGCCCGGCAAGGATGCCCAGTCCCCGGCTCGGGCGCGGGCCCGCGCCGGCGCCCCCGTCTCCGTCTCCGGAGCCCTCCTCGCTTCCGTTCCCCTCGACCTCGCGAATGGTCCATGGCCCCGGTCCGGTGACGACCCAGCCATCCATGGCGGAGGTGTCGAAGGACGGCAGATCGGTGAGCGCGACGAGCGGTTCGGCGAGTACGTGTCCGAGCGCCCGGTCGAGGGGGAGCCGCCGGGTACGGACGGGAACGTCACGGCCCGAGCGCGCGGCGAGGGCACGCGCCTCCCGCCAGGAGAGCGCTCGGCCGGGCGCTCGGACACGCCCACGCGGCCGGACCGCGCCCTGGGGCGGGGGCGGGTTCGGAGGCACGGTCGGGTTTGGGTCCGGGGTCGGGTTCAGGGGCGCGGTCGGGTTCAGGGGCGCGGTCGGGTTTGGGTTCGAGGTCGGGTTCGGAGGCGCGGTCGGGTTCGAGGTCGGGTTCGGAGGCGGGGGTGAAGACGAGATTGGCGACAGGGCCGGGGGCCGGGATGCGGACGCGCGCTCTTCCGTGGGGCGGGCCCGGTCCGTGGAATTCGACGGTTCCGGGGAGCAGGAGCCCATGGAATGGGGCGGGTCCGCGGTATGGGGGCGATCCGCGGTGTGGGGGCGTCCCACGGAGTGCGGGCGATCGTCGGGCTGAGGCAGGTCCGCGGTGTGGGGCCGGTCCGCGTGCCGAGGCCGATATGACCGGTGGGGCTCACCCGAAGACCGGCGCCCGACCAGGGCGAGGGCCTGTTCAACTGCCCGGTCCTCCTCGGCGGCCAGCAGTTCCTCCCGGGTCGGTCCCCGGTCGCCCGACGACGGACGGTCACGCGCCGAGGGCCCGCCGTCCACCGGGACCCCCACACCCGCCGAGGGCCCGCCGTCCGTCGGCACAGTGCCCATCGACACGGCATCGCCCATCGACGCGGCATCGGCCGCCGGGGACGGGTCGGGCCCGCTGTGGCGGGCCGTCATTGCGTCTCGTTCTCGTCCGCCCACCGAAGGGCCAGCGCGGCAGCCTTGCGGGCGGCCTCGACCACCGCCTCCGGGCCGTCGCCGTCTCTGCTCGCCTTCGCCGCCGCGTACCCGACGAGGAACGTCGTCAGGGGCGCGGCGGGGCGGGCGACGCCGTGGGCGGCGTCACGGGCGAGATCGAGCAGGACGTCGGTGTCGACGTCGAGTTCGATACCCAGTTCGTTCTTGACTGCGGTGATCCATTCGTCCAGCACGGTGCCATGCTCTCTGATGCAGGCCCGGGCCGACACGATGTCCTCCCAGGTGTCGCAGTCGAAGGAAGCCAGGGGACCTGCCTCCACCCGGGCAAGATCGAGTTCATTTGTCAGCAACCGCAGGGGAAGCCCGGAGAGACCGCCGTGCTCGGTGGCGATCAGGGCGAGCTCGCGGCGCAGCGGTTCGCCACGGTAGACGGCAACGAGAGGCTGGTCGCGGCCGTCCTGATCGGTGCACAGGGCCCCTTCCCGCCCGCCGTCATGCGCGGCGGTCAGCAACGCTCCGACGGTGCTCTCCCCGAGGAACGGCAGATCGGCGGAGAGTACGAGAACCCATTCCTCGCCGGTACGCCGGAGCCCGGCGTCGAGCGCGGCCAACGGACCGCCGCCCAGCGGTTCTTCACGCGTCCAGGTCACGGCGCGCACGGTGGGCCGCCGCCCGCCCACCACCACGGTGGTCGAGGCGCCGGTGCAGGCCACGAGCACCCGGTCGAGCAGCGCACGGCCACCGACCCGGATCCCGGGCTTGTCGGCTCCGCCGAGCCGCCTGGCGGCTCCTCCGGCAAGGACGATGGCGTCGTACGCGGTCATGCCTCCGAGTATGCGGGTCACGGGCTCCCGTTGGTCCTCCCGGTCCTGGATCCGGCGGATCCAGGACCGGGAGGACCAACGGGAGCCCGCAGCCGAATCCGCTACAACGTGCGCAACAGCACCGCCGGTTGTTCCACGCAGTCCGCCACGTAACGCAGGAAGCCACCCGCCGTACCCCCGTCGCAGACCCGGTGGTCGAAGGTCAGCGAGAGCTGGACGACCTGGCGCACGGCCAGCTCGCCCTCGTGCACCCATGGCTTGGGCACGATCCGGCCGACGCCCAGCATCGCCGCCTCCGGGTGGTTGATGATCGGTGTCGAGCCGTCGACCCCGAACACCCCGTAGTTGTTCAGCGTGAACGTCCCGCCGGTCAGCTCCGCCGGGGTCAGCCTCCCGGTCCGGGCCGCCTCGGTCAGCCGGGCGATCTCGGCCCCGATCGACTCCGCGTTCCGGGCCTGCGCATCCCGTACGACGGGGACGACCAGGCCCCGCTCGGTCTGCGCCGCGAACCCGAGATGGACCTCCGGCAGCCGCACTATCTCCCGCGCCTCCGGATCCACCGTGGCGTTGAGCTCGGGGAACCGGGCCAGTGCGGCAGTGCAGATACGGGCCAGCAGGGCGAGCACCGACACCTTGGGCCCGGCGGCCGTACCACCGGCGCTGTTCATCGCCGATCTGGCCGCCATCAGCTCGGTGGCATCGGCATCGACCCAGCAGGTGGCATCGGGGATTTCCCGCCGGCTGCGCGCCAGCTTGTCGGCGACCGCTCCCCGTACACCGCGCAACGGAATGCGCTCCCCGGCCGGACCCGCGGCCCTCCGCCCGGCCGACGGCTGCACCGGGGGCAGCGCCGTCGCTGCGGGAACCGGTCCGGCCGCCGATACCGGCTCGGAGACCGAAACCGGCCCGGGCGTCGAAACCGGCTGCGGGACCGCGGCCGGCGAAGGAGTCGCCCTGCCTTCTGCCAGCGCCCTGATCGCGGACTCGACATCGGCACGCATGATCAGCCCCTCGGGTCCGGAGCCCGCCAGTTGCCGCAGATCGAGGTCATGCTGACGTGCCAGCTTCCGAACCAGCGGAGAGACGACGGCCACCGGGCCCTGCGTCCCCTGTGCCGCGTCCGGAACGGACGCGGGTTCCGCGGCCACCGCCATCACCGGTGCGACAGCAGGCGCCGCCACCGCCTCCGGACGGACCCGTCGACGACGCGCCACCGGCGCGCCCGTCCCATAGCCGACCAGCACATTGCCGGACGATTCCACCTCACCGGTACCCGAGCCGGAACCCGCCCCACGCGGACCGGACCCGGCCCCCCCGGCCGACGCCACCTCGCCGTTCCCCGCGCCGTTCCCCGACCTCGTCGTTCCGGCCGGCCCCGGGGATCCCGCCACCCCCGAGGTCCCCTCGGACCCCACAGCCACCGTCAACAACGGTGCCCCGACCGGAAGTTCCGTTCCTTCCTCACCGAACCGCGCGGTCACCACGCCCCCGTACGGGCACGGCACCTCCACCATCGCCTTGGCCGTCTCGACCTCGACGACCGGCTGGTCGACAGCGACGACATCGCCGACCTCCACCAGCCAGCGCACGATCTCCGCCTCGGTGAGCCCCTCACCGAGATCCGGGAGCTTGAATTCGAGTACCTGTGGCATCAGCTCTCCGCCTCCCACTGCAAGCGGGCGACCGCGTCGAGCACCCGGTCCACGCCCGGCAGGTGGTGCCGCTCCTGCATCGGCGGCGGATACGGAACATCGAACCCGGTGACCCGCAGCACCGGCGCCTCCAAGTGGTGGAAGCAGCGCTCGGTGACCCGTGCCGCTATCTCGCCGCCCGGACCGCCGAAACCGGAGGATTCATGGACGACGACCGCGCGCCCCGTACGCCGCACGGAAGCGGCGACGGTCTCGTCGTCGAACGGCACCAGTGAGCGCAGATCGACGACTTCGAGGTCCCACCCCTCTTCGACGGCGGCTTCCGCGGCCTCCATGCAGACCGGAAGCGACGGCCCGTACGTGATCAGCGTCGCGCTGCGCCCGGTCCGGCGGATGACAGCCCGTCCGATCGGTTCCACGGCCACCGGTGCCTCGGGAGACCAGTCCGCCTTCGACCAGTAGAGCCGCTTGGGCTCCAGGAAGACCACCGGATCGTCGGAAGCGATCGAGGCCCTCAGCAACCCGTACGCGTCCTCGACGGTGGCCGGCGTGACGACGTGGAGGCCGGGCGTCGCCATGTAGTACGCCTCCGAGGAGTCGCTGTGGTGCTCGACGCCGCCGATCCCGCCGCCGTACGGCACCCGGACCGTGATCGGCAACGGCATGGCGCCGGCCGTCCTGTTCCGCATCTTGGCAACATGGCTGATGAGCTGCTCGAACGCCGGATAGGCGAAGGCGTCGAACTGCATCTCCACCACGGGCCGCAGCCCGTACATCGCCATACCGACGGCCGTGCCGAGGATGCCCGCCTCGGCCAGCGGGGTGTCCGTACAACGGGCCTCGCCGAACTCCTTGGCCAGGCCGTCGGTGATCCGGAAGACCCCGCCGAGCGTGCCGACGTCCTCGCCGAGGACGTGCACCGTCGGATCCTGGGCCATCGAGTCGCGCAGCGCTCGCCCGAGCGCCTGCGCCATGGTGGCGGGTTTGGCCTTCGCCGTCCGCTCTCCGGCCGGCGCCGCTGCGATGGTCATCGCCCTTCCTCCATGTCGTTGCCGTGCTGGTCCTGCCCGGCCTCCAGCTCGACATGCAACCGGGCGGCCTGCTCCCGCAGTTGCGTGGTCTGTTCCGCGTACACATGGGCGAAGAGATCCATCGGGTCGAGCACCGGGTCGGTGTTCATGCGCTCGCGCAGAGCTGCCGCCATCCGCTCCGCGGCCACGCGCGCCTCCTCGATCCCGTCGTCCCCGAGCAGCCCCCGCCCGGTCAGCTCCCGCTCCAGGAGCTGGATCGGATCGTGCGCACGCCACGCCTCCACTTCGCTTTCACCGCGATAGCGCGTGGCGTCGTCGGCGTTCGTATGGGCGTCCATGCGGTACGTCACCGCTTCGACGAGCGTCGGACCGCCACCGCTCCGGGCCCGTGCCACCGCCTCGCCGAGGACCTGATGCACGGCGGCTGCATCATTGCCGTCCACCAGCCGGCCCGGCATCCCGTACCCCACGGCCTTGTGCGCCAGGGACGGAGCGGCGGTCTGCTTCGCCAGCGGCACGGAGATCGCGAAGCCGTTGTTCTGCACGAAGAAGACGACCGGGGCCCGCCAGACGGCCGCGAAATTCAGTGCCTCGTGGAAGTCGCCCTCGCTGGTCCCTCCGTCACCGACCATGGCCAGCGCCACCACGTCGTCGCCCTTGAGGCGCGCCGCGTGTGCCAGGCCCACGGCGTGCGGCAGCTGGGTGGCAAGGGGGGTGCAGAGAGGCGCGATGCGGTGTTCGCGCGGGTCGTAACCGGTGTGCCGGTCGCCGCGCAGCAGCGTCAGTGCCTCGACCGGGTCCAGGCCGCGCGCCACGGCCGCCAGCGTGTCGCGGTAGCTGGGAAAGAGCCAGTCGTGCTCCTCCAGCACCAGCGCGGCCGCTATCTCGCAGGCTTCCTGCCCCGTGCTCGACGGATAGACGGCGAGCCGGCCCTGCTTCGTGAGAGCGGTGGCCTGCGCGTTGTACCGCCGGCCGCGGACCAGCTCCTTGTAGAGCCGCAGCAGCAGCCCGGGATCGACATCGGCCACGGCGTCCGTACCGAGCACCCGGTACGGCTCGGGGTCCGGGAGCAGCGGCGCGGGATCGGTGAGCGGCTTCCAGGCCGGGGGCGGCGTGGGCCGGTAAGCGGCCGCGCCGGGCAGCTCTTGGACCGTCATGACAAGCACCTCCTGGCATTGAGGGGTTTCGAGCGGCATCTGCCGGCATCGGGGTCGTCCGATGCCGAGGGGCGTCGAAATACATCGAAATGTCGAGCACTGTCCGAGGCGCCGATGTGGCGTGCCTCACCTACCGATTGTTCGGTCGCGAGCGCATTTTGGCTACAGGCGCCTTCAGCCTGTGGACAAACGGTTTTCCACAGCCTGGGATAGGGGCAGGTCGTCCAGGACAGGGAGGCGCGGGCACATGTCAGCTGAACAAATGGCCGAGGGGGGCGAGGGCCCCGGCCAGATTCCGCCCGCGCGCCCGCTGGACGCCGTCGACCGCGACATTCTGCGATTGCTCCAGACGGACGGCCGGGCCTCGATACGGTCGGTGGCCGATCGCGCCCATGTGTCCCGGGCCAACGCGTACGCCCGGATCAACCGGCTCATCGACGACGGCGTGATCCGCGGTTTCGGCGCGCGCGTGAACCATGAGCGGGCGGGGCAGGGCGCCTCCGCGTACATCACGCTCAAGATCGTCCAGAATTCCTGGCGCACCGTGCGCGAGCAGCTCCAGGCGCTGCCTGGGGCCACTCACATCGCGCTCGTCAGCGGCGACTTCGATGTCCTGCTGCTGGTGCACACCCCGGACAACCGGTCGCTGCGCGAACTGGTCCTGACCCGGATCCAGTCCATTCCGGAGGTGCTCTCGACCCGCACGCTCCTGGTCTTCGAGGAGACGGACCTGGCCCCGGGCCCGGCCGGACCCGCCGAGCTCACGTAACGGGACCCGGCTGCCGGACACCAGAACGGTTCGGCCCGATGGCCGGACCGTTCAACGGCTGGACCGCATCCCCTCGAAGGCCACCAGAACGAGCGTGTCCGCCAGCCGCTCACCGTCGACGCCGCCGTCCGGCTGCGGCCGGTACCACTCCACCAGAGAGTTGACCATCCCGAAGAGCAGTCGCGTCACCAGTCGTATGTCCACGTCGGAGCGGAGATCACCGTCCGCGACCGCGGCTCCGAGGAGGTCGGTCACCCGGTGGTCGAACTCGCGCCTCCGCTCCATGGCCCACCGCTCGGTCTTCGTGTTGCCCCGCACGCGCAGCAGCAGCGTGACGTAGGGGAGCTCGGCTATCAGCACGTCGACGGTGCGGCGGGTGACGTACTCGACCCGCTCGATCGCACGCCCCTGCGTCGCCCCCCGTTCGTCGAGGATGCCGAAGAGCCCGTCCAGCGCCCGGCTCACCGCACGGCGAAGCAGCTCCTCCTTGCCGGCGACATGGTGATAGATGGACGACTTGGAGATGCCCGCAGCCCTGGAGAGGTGCTCCATGGACGTGCCGTCGTAGCCGCGCTCGTTGAAGACACGGACGGCGACGGTGAGCAGGGTCTCCGGGGTGTACGTGTCCCGCTTGGCCGTGGTCATGTCCGCGATCCTCCCCTACGAGTTGTCCACAGGTTTGGCGGGCCCCCTTGTCCCGACCGATCGTTCGGTTACTCTAACTCTGTCCGCCCGTCCCTGCCCAGCTCGCTGAGGAGTTGGTCCGTCATGGCCGCCGATCTCTCCCCGAACCTGTTGTCCGAGAAGCACCGCCCCACGCTCGACCAGGCCCTCGACGCGATCCGTACGCGCGCCTACTGGTCCCCGCATCCCGAGCATCCGAAGGCATACGGCGAGGGCGGCGCTCCCGGCAGCCTGAGCGCCGCCGAGGGCAAGGCCGCCTTCGACGCCGTGCTGCATACCCGGCTGGATCTCGGTCAGCCGGGCACCGACGGCTGGACGAGCGGGGAGATCTCTCCGTACGGGCCGGAGCTGGGGGTCGAATATCCGCACTCCGACCTGGACGTCCTGCTGCCGGCGATGCGTGCGGGGATGGCCGCCTGGCGTGCGGCGGGTCCCGAGACCAGGGCCCTGGTCTGTCTGGAGATCCTCGCGCGGATCAGCGCCCGGACCCATGAATTCGGCCACGCGGTGATGCACACCAGCGGCCAGGCCTTCATGATGGCCTTCCAGGCGGGCGGCCCGCACGCCCAGGACCGCGGCCTGGAAGCGGTGGCGTATGCGTACGAGGAACAGATCCGCACCCCGCGGAGCGCCGACTGGTCCAAGCCCCAGGGCAAGCGCGACCCGCTGGAGCTGCACAAGTCGTTCACCGCGGCGCCCCGTGGCATCTCGCTCCTGATCGGCTGCAACACGTTCCCCACGTGGAACGGCTATCCGGGCCTCTTCGCCTCCCTGGCCACCGGCAATCCCGTCCTGGTCAAGCCGCACCCGCGCGCCGTGCTTCCGCTCGCGCTCACGGTGCAGCTGGCCCGCGAGGTGCTCGTCGAGGCAGGCTTCGATGCCAACCTCGTCGCCCTGGCCGCCGAACGGCCGGGCGAGGGCATCGCGAAGACTCTCGCGGTGCGCCCCGAGATCAAGATCATCGACTACACCGGATCGACCGCCTTCGGCGACTGGCTGGAGACCAACGCCCGCCAGGCCCAGGTCTACACGGAGAAGGCCGGAGTCAACACGATCGTCCTCGACTCCACCGATGACTACCGGGGGATGCTCGCCAACCTGGCGTTCTCCCTCTCGCTGTACAGCGGCCAGATGTGCACCACCCCGCAGAACCTGCTGATCCCGCGGGACGGCATCACGACCGACGACGGCGGCAAGTCGTACGACGAAGTCGTCGCCGACATCGCCGCCGGGGTGAACGGACTGCTGGGCGACGACGCCCGGGCGAACGCGCTGCTCGGTGCGCTGGTCAACCCCGATGTGAAGGACCGCCTGGAAGCCGCCGCGGCACTGGGTGAGGTCGCCCTGCCCTCCCGCGAGGTGGCCAACCCGGAATTCCCCGACGCGGTGGTCCGCACCCCCGTCGTCGTCAAACTGGACAGCACCAAGCCGGACGACGAGGAGCACTTCCTGTCGGAGTGCTTCGGACCGGTCTCCTTCGCTGTGGCGGTCGACTCGACATCCGACGCCGTGGAGCTGCTCCGCCGCACGATCCGCGACAAGGGCGCGATGACGGTCGGCGCGTACACCACCTCGCCGGAGGTGGAGCGCGCGCTGGAGGACGTCTGCCTGGACGAGTCGGCCCAGCTCTCGCTGAATCTGACCGGCGGGGTGTACGTCAACCAGACCGCGGCGTTCTCCGACTTCCACGGCTCGGGCGGCAACCCTGCGGCGAACGCGGCCCTGTGCGACGGAGCATTCGTGGCAAACCGCTTCCGCACGGTGGAAGTCCGCCGCCAGGCGTAACCCCCGCACCGCTCTCCCGGACCTCTCTCCAGCCCCTCGGGCGGTCGAGGAGCAGAGGTCCGGGGGACGGAGCCTTCGGTTGCCGAAAGGGGAGGGCAGGGAGACGAGCCCGCCGCAGACGCCCGCCCCATGCCTGCCCCGGCTAGGGCGCTGTCCCCGGAATCTCCGCGTACCGCTGCACCCACGCATGCATGGCGATCGCGGCCGCGGCTCCCGCGTTGATCGACCGCGTCGATCCGAACTGCGCGATGGAGCACACCATCGCCGCGTGTTCGCGGGCCTCTTCCGTCAGCCCGGGCCCTTCCTGCCCGAAGAGCAGCACGCACCGCCGCGGCAGCTCGGTACGCTCCAGCGGAACCGCCCCCGGCAGGTTGTCGATCCCGATGATCGGCAGGCCCTCCGCCGCCGCCCACGCGGTCAGCGACTCCGTGTCGGGGTGGTGCCGCACATGCTGGTACCGATCGGTGACCATCGCACCGCGCCGGTTCCAGCGCCGCCGCCCCACGATGTGGATCTCCTTGGCGAGGAAGGCGTTCGCGGTTCGCACCACGGAGCCGATATTGAAGTCGTGGCCCCAGTTCTCGACCGCCACGTGGAAGTCGTGCCGTCGCAGATCAAGATCGGCGACGATCGCCTCCCGGGTCCAGTACCGGTAGGCGTCGCCAACGTTGCGCCGGTCGCCGTGGGCAAGCAGCTCGGGGTCGTACCGCTCGTCCACGGGCCAGGGCAGCGGGTGCGGCCCGACGCCGATCTCCGTTCCGAACCCGTCGTCGTACTGCATCGGTTCCGTGGCCGGGCCAGGTGCCGCCGCAGGTACGGATGCGACGGACGGTTCATGTCCCGGGGACTCCTCGATCAGCGGTTTCCCGCCGGTACTGCCAGTGCCGCCCATGCCGCCGGTGCTGCTGCCGCTCTCACTACTCACCCGACGAGCGTATGGCCCCCGTCGCCGCTGTGCTGCGGGACCTCCTCGTCATCGACGGCACGCCGCTGCCCCGGCACCTTGCCCCTGCGCGAAAACAGCAGCTCCCGCCCGAGGGTCACACGGCCACCGAGCCAGACCAGGAAGACAGTCGGCAGGAAGACGGAGTCGGCGGCGATCATCGCCATCGAGAAGAACGGCAGCCCGAGCAGCAGAGCAATGCCGACGTGCTCGCACATCATGACGACGAGCAGGACGTTCTTGACCCGCCGGTTGAACAGGGTGAAGGGGAAGGCGACCTGAACAATGACCGTGCCGTACGTCAGCAGCATCACCATCACACCGCTGGACGCGAGAATGTCCGACAGCCCGGGCCAGGGCGTGAAGTAGTCGAGATTGAGCGGGTAGTACAGCGCCGTGCCGTCCTGCCACCGCGATCCCTGGATCTTGTACCACCCCGCCGTCGCGTAGATCACGCAGACCTCGGCCGCGATCACGACCAGGGTCGCGTTGTGGGCGAGATTGGCGATGACGTCGAGCAGGGTGCGCGCTTCGCTGTCCGGCGCACGACGGTTCACGACCCACCAGGCGCCCTGACCGGCCCAGAGAAGCCAGAAGAGAGCCGGCAGCCACGTGGTGCCGCCGAGCCCGTCGGTCACGGTGGCCGCGATCAGAACCAGGCCGAGCACCACCCAGAGAATCGGACCGGCCACGTCCCGCCGCCCCGAACGCCGAAGGCCGGCGATATCCGCATCCGTATCCGCATCAGCCGGCAGCCCCGGTGTGCGGCCCGCACGCCCCGCCCCGGCCGCACGGTCCGCACGACCTGCGCGCCGGGCATCCAACGACCAGACCTGCCCGCAGCGCGTCAGCACGAGGTAGATCGCCATGAGATGGATGACGTTGTCGCCACCGTCGCCCATGAAGATGCTGCGGTTCTGCAGAGAGAGCACACCGACCATGAAGAGGACCGACATGGCGCGGGTGTGCCAGCCGACCATGAGCAGTGCGGCGGAGAGCAGAGCCACCGCGTACACGATCTCGAACCAGACGGTGCTGTCCGACCACATGAGCGCGGTGAAGGCTTGATTGCCCGATATGAGCTGCTGCGCCATGTCCCAGCGCCATGTGGCGTCGGGGCCGTACATCTCATGGCGGTGCGGCAGTTCGCGCAGCAGGAAGAGCAGGTAGGTGGCGGAGAAACCGATCCGGATGACGGCGCTCTGGTACGGGCCGAGGGCCGAGGAGGTGACGCGCTGGATGCCGCGGGCAAGCTTGCGATCGAAGGTTGACGTACTCACTTGTCCGCCCCCTTGGCGTTCTCGGGGAGGTCGGCCGGGGTAATGGTCCACCACGGCAGCACCCGGTAGGACGGCTTCGTACTGATCTTCTCCTCGCTCCAGCCGGGCGCCGCGATGGACCGCACTTCGGAACGGATCTGGATGCGCTCGACAGTGCCGCCGTAGTCGTGCTCACTGAGGCGCCGCATGGCGATGCGGCGGATGTAGCGCTCGGAGAGCTCACCGCGCAGGCCGTTCGCCCGGTTCTCGTTGTCGTGCGAATTGATGTAGAAGTCCCAGCCCCGGCGCAGCTCGTTCTGATGGATGTGGCTGGGGAGAAGATTGCCGCGTATCGCCTTCCCGTCCTCACCGGAGAGGCTCATCCAGGAGGTGGTGCGGCGGCCGTCGGTGCCGGCTATCTCGGCTCGGACGTGAACGGCCACGTTCTGCTGGAGCGGGTTCGGGGCAAAGAGCTTCCAGTTCTGTTCGAACTCGGGATAGATCCAGTCGTCGACAGCTTTGCCGTGCTGCTTGGTCAGGGTGTTGGAGGGCGCGACATGCAGAAACACCATGGCCAGCTGTCCACACGCGATCAGCCCGATGACGGACAGCGCGATCGCGGCAACGATCTGGTACGGAAGCGACAGGGCGGCGATGCCGCCGCGGGGAGACGAACCCGGCTCCGGACCGGGGCCGGGCGATGTGTCCTCGCCCGGCCCAGGCCCCGGCCTGGTGCTCCCGCTCCCGACACCCCTGTCGTCGTACGAATCCATCCCGCCCCGATCCCCGTCGATCCCCGGTCAGTTATCCACAGGGTTGACACCCTACGGGCCACCGACTCACCATTGAAGACATTGAACCGAACGATCGGTCGGTCGGTAGGGAGTCCGGGATGACGGCAGTGACTGCGGACCAAGCGGCGCAGGCGGGACCAGCCAGGCCCGAGGGGGCGGACGAGGCCTTGAAGGCGACCTTCGACGCCGCGGTGGCCGCGGACGAGCGCATCGAGCCGCGCGACTGGATGCCTGATGCGTACCGCGCCTCGCTGGTCAGGCAAATGGCCCAGCATGCCCACTCCGAGATCATCGGCATGCAGCCGGAGGCCAACTGGATCTCGCGCGCGCCCTCGCTGCGCCGCAAGGCGATCCTGATGGCCAAGGTGCAGGACGAGGCCGGGCACGGGCTCTATCTGTACAGCGCCGCGGAGACCCTCGGCACCGGCCGCGAGGAGTTGCTCGACAAGCTCCACGCGGGCCGCCAGAGGTATTCGTCGATCTTCAATTACCCGACGCTGACCTGGGCGGACGTAGGAGCGATCGGCTGGCTCGTAGACGGCGCCGCGATCACCAACCAGGTACCGCTCTGCCGCTGCTCCTACGGCCCGTACGCCCGGGCGATGGTCCGCATCTGCAAGGAGGAGTCCTTCCACCAGCGTCAGGGATACGAGCTGCTGCTCACCCTCAGCCGCGGCACCCCGGCGCAGCACGAGATGGCCCAGGACGCGGTGAACCGCTGGTGGTGGCCGTCCCTGATGATGTTCGGCCCGCCGGACGACGCATCGGCCCACTCGGCACAGTCAATGGCCTGGAAGATCAAACGGCACTCCAACGACGAGCTGCGGCAACGCTTCGTGGACATCTGTGTCCCCCAGGCCGAAGCGCTGGGGCTCACCCTTCCGGACCCGGATCTCCGGTGGAACGAAGAGCGTGGGCACCACGACTTCGGGGCGATCGACTGGAAGGAGTTCCAGGAAGTCCTCAAGGGCAACGGCCCGTGCAACGAGCAGCGCCTCACCCAGCGCCGCCGGGCGCACGAGGAGGGCTCCTGGGTCCGGGACGCGGCAGTCGCGTACGCGGAGAAACACACAGCAGTATCCGACGGGGAGGCGACAGCATGAACAGCTCGACCGAATGGCCGCTGTGGGAAGTGTTCGTGCGTTCGCGCCGCGGGCTGTCCCACACCCACGCGGGCAGCCTGCACGCCCCGGACGCGGAGATGGCCCTGCGCAACGCGCGCGATCTGTACACACGCCGTTCCGAGGGCATCTCCATCTGGGTGGTCCCGTCCGCCCAGGTCACGGCCTCCTCTCCGGACGAGAAGGACTCCTTCTTCGAGCCGGCCGGTGACAAGCCGTACCGGCACCCGACGTTCTATGAGATCCCGGAAGGGGTGAAGCACCTGTGACCGCGGCCCTCGCCCTGGGCGACGACGCGCTGGTGCTCTCGCACCGGCTGGGGGAGTGGGCCGGCCACGCCCCCGTGCTGGAAGAAGAAGTGGCCCTGGCCAACATCGCGCTGGACCTGTTGGGGCAGGCCCGGGTACTGCTCTCCCTCGTCGGGGACGAGGACGAGCTGGCATATCTGCGCGAGGAACGCGCCTTCCGCAACGTCCAGCTGGTCGAGCAGCCGAACGGCGACTTCGCCCACACCGTCGCCCGCCAGCTCTACTTCTCCACCTACCAGCGACTGCTGTACGAGCAGCTGGCCGCCGATGAGAGCCCGTTCGCCGGGCTGGCGGCGAAGGCGGTCAAGGAAGTCGCGTACCACCAGGACCACGCGGAACACTGGGCGCTGCGGCTCGGCGACGGCACAGCCGAGAGCCATGAGCGGATGCAGCGAGGGGTCGACGCCCTGTGGCGGTTCACCGGTGAGCTGTTCCAGCCCGTGGAGGGCGTGGAGATCGACTGGCAGTCGCTGCACAGCGGCTGGCTGGAGTCCGTCACCGCGGTACTGGAGCGGGCCACGCTGACCGTGCCGACCGGTCCGCAGTCCGGAGCATGGACTGCGGGTGCGGGCCGCCAGGGCATCCACACCGAACCCTTCGGCCGGATGATCGCCGAGATGCAGCATCTGCATCGCAGCCACCCGGGGGCGTCATGGTGACCGGGACTCTCCTGGAGGAGGAGCTGTATCGGCTGGCAGGGTCCGTGCCCGATCCCGAACTGCCCGTACTGACCCTGAACGAGCTGGGAGTGCTCCGGGGCGTGGACATCGTCGCGCCGGGCAGAGTCACCGTGCGTCTCACCCCGACCTACACCGGCTGCCCGGCAATCGCGGCCATGTCTTCCGACATCGAGCGGGTGCTTCATGACCACGGCATACCGGAGGTCTCCGTGGTCACCGTGCTCTCACCCGCCTGGTCGACCGACGACATCAGCGCGGAAGGGAGGCGCAAGCTGGCCGAGTTCGGCATCGCGCCCCCGCGCCCGCACGACGCCACGGCGCCCTCGGGCGGCCCGGTGCCGCTCACGCTCTCGGTGCGCTGCCCGCACTGCGGCTCGACCGATACGGAGTTGCTGAGCCGGTTCTCCTCCACCGCCTGCAAGGCGCTGCGCCGGTGTGTGACATGTCGCGAACCGTTCGACCACTTCAAGGAGTTGTAGATGTTCCATCCGCTCCGGGTCCGCGCGATCGAACGGCTCACGGACGATTCGGTGGCCGTCACCCTCGCCGTGCCGCCCGAGCTGCGCAAGACCTTCCACCACAAACCCGGTCAGCACCTCAACGTGCGCTACACCGTCGATGGCGAGGAGATCCGCCGCTCGTACTCGATCTGCTCCCCGGCCACGGAGGAACCGGCCGACCCGGTGTTGCGTGTGGGCATTCGGCTCGTCGACGGCGGCGTGTTCTCCACGTACGCGCTGAAGGAACTCGCCGTCGGTGACCTGGTCGAGGCGATGCCTCCCATGGGCCGCTTCGTGCTCACGCCCCGCGCCGGACACTTCGCGGCGATCGTCGGGGGCAGCGGGATCACCCCGGTGCTGTCGATCGCGGCAACACTGCTGGCGAGGGAGCCCGACGCCAGTTTCTGCTTGATCCGCAGTGACCGGACAGCGCTCTCGACGATGTTCCTCGACGAAGTCGCCGACCTCAAGGACCGCTACCCGGACCGGTTCCAGCTGATCACGGTGCTCTCCCGGGAGGAACAGCAGGCAGGTCTCCCGTCCGGGCGGCTGGACCGGGACCGGCTCATCGAGTTGCTGCCCGCGCTCCTTCCGGTCGCGGAGGTGGCCGGCTGGTACCTGTGCGGGCCGTTCGGACTGGTGCAGGCGGCCGAAGGCGCGCTGCACGACCTGGGCATCGACCGGACCCGCATCCACCAGGAAATCTTCCATGTGGACGACGGCCCGAACGCTCCCGCCCGCACCCCGGCTGAAACGCCCGCCCACAGCAGGCTCACGGCGACCCTGGACGGCCGTTCCGGAACCTGGCCCGTGCAGGATGGCGAATCACTGCTGGAGACAGTGCTGCGCAGCCGCTCCGACGCCCCGTACGCCTGCAAGGGCGGCGTGTGCGGGACCTGCCGGGCCTTCCTGGTCTCGGGAGAGGTGCGGATGGACCGCAACTTCGCTCTGGAGCCCGAAGAAACGGACGCCGGCTATGTGCTGGCATGCCAATCGCATCCGGCCACACCGGAGGTGGAACTCGACTTCGACCGCTGAACGTCGGCGTCCGGCCGCCGACCGCCGGCCGGACCCCATTTCGCCCACCCCGTCACCCCACGCATCCACGCATCCACGCCTCCCCTCCTGTTCCCTTCTCATAGAACGTGTTCTATCTTGACGCTCCGTCAGATCCGGGTACGGGAGCAACGGTTCGCGGGAGGCCAGGGCAGTGGACTTCACCTTCACCGAGGAACAGCAGGCAGCCGCCGAGGCGGCTGGAGCGATCTTCTCCGACGTCGCACCCGACGGGGTTCCCAGCCCCGCTCTCGTGCCGGGCGCGGTGGCCGAGGACATCGACCGGTCCCTGTGGGCCGGGCTCGCCGCAGGCGACTTGCTGAGCCTGACGCTGTCGCCGGAGCACGGCGGGGCGGGGCTGGATCTCGTCGCGCTCTGTCTGGTGCTTCGCGAGTCCGCCAAGGTGCTTGCGCGGGTGCCGCTGCTGGAGACGTGCGGGGTCGCGATGGCCCTCCAGCGCTACGGCGACCCGGGGCTGGCCGCCGAATTGCTCCCCCGGGTCGGCCGGGGCGAGCTGGTCCTCACCGTTGGGGCCAACGGGCGTTCCGGCCACGATCCGGCCGAGCTCGCCGTCACGGCCCGCCGTGAAGCTCCCACGGGGAACGACCGGTCGGGTGCAGAAACTGGCGAAGGTCCCGAGAAAGGTCCTGGCATCGCGACCGCGGACACCGACGGTGATGCCACCGGCTGGGTGCTCGACGGAGTGCAGTCGGGGGTGCCGTGGGCGCAGGCTGCGGACTGGATCGCGGTTCCCGCCCACACAGGCGAGGGCCGGGCCGTTCTGGCACTGGTCCGGCCCGCCCACGAAGGCGTCACTCTGGCCGAGCAGGTCTCCACCAGTGGTGAGCTGTTCGCAGAGGTCCGGCTGGACTCGGTGAGGATCGACAGCCGCGCGCTGATCGGCACCGCCGGAGCCTGGGAGTGGCTGCGCGCCCTGCTCACCACCGGAACCTGCGCGCTCGCGCTCGGGCTGGGCGAGGCCGTGCTCGCCATGACGAGTGAATACACCGGCAAGCGTGAGCAGTTCGGCTTTCCGGTAGCGACCTTCCAGTCCGTCGCAGTACAGGCCGCGGACCGCTACATCGACCTGCGGGCCATGGAAGTGACACTCTGGCAAGCGGCCTGGCGGATCTCCACGGGGGCCGGCGGCGCGATGCCCGTCGAGGGCGACATCGCCGTGGCGAAGATCTGGGCGTCGGACGGTGTCCGCCGGGTCGTACAGACGGCCCAGCATCTGCACGGCGGCTTCGGTGCGGACACCGACTACTCGCTGCACCGCTTCCACGCCTGGGCGAAGCAGATCGAACTGTCCCTCGGCCCGGCGGCGGCGCACGAGGAGGCACTGGGCGACCTTCTGGCCGCGCATCCGCTCGGCTGATTCCCTACCAGGCCCTCAACCGACGCCGGCCCGAGCAGCTGAGCAGCCATGCGGCGCGGCGGCCAGGCAGGCAGCCTCGCTGCCCGGCGCCCCGGCCGCCCTGCGACCGGGCGACCGGACTGCCACCCGGCTCAGAGCACGAGAGCCGGGTTGCCGTTGTCGGTGATCATCGGACGCCCGGCACCGTCCCAGGCGAGCATCCCGCCGTCGATGTTCACGGCGTCGATGCCCTGCTGCACCAGGTACTGGGTGACCTGGGCAGACCTGCCACCGACCCGGCACATCACATGCACGCGCCGCCCGTCCTCGGCCGCTTCGGTGAGCTCACCGAAGCGGCCCACGAAGTCACTCATCGGAATGTGCAGGGCGCCTTCGACGTGCCCGGCCGCCCATTCGTCGTCCTCCCGGACGTCCAGCACGAAGCCGTCCGACGGAACCGCCGCGGCATCCACCGAGGGCAGCGGGGCGAAATTCATGGGGCATGCCTTCTCTCATACGTACGCTCCAGAGTCACCAGGAACGCTACTGCACCAGACCGGCCAGCTCCGCCTCACGCTGAGCGACCTCGCCCAGCAGCTGATCGGCGATCTCGTCGAGCAGTCGGTCCGGATCGTCCGGCGCCATCCGCAGCATGGCCCCGATCGCGCTCTCCTCAAGCTCCTGAGCGAGCACCGTCAGAAGTTCCTTGCGCTGGGTCAGCCAGTTCAGCCGGACATAGAGCTCCTCGCTCTCACTGAGTTCCGTCTCCGGCACCACCGGCCCCGCCGCCCACTCCTGCGCCAGCTCCGTCAGCAGCGCCTCGTCACCACGCCCGTACGCGGCGTTGACACGGGTGATGAACTCGTCGCGGCGGGCCCGTTCCGTCTCGTCCTGCGCCAGGTCCGGGTGGGCCTTGCGCGCCAGTTCGCGGTAGAGCTTGCGCGCCTCCTCGGTCGGCCGGACCCGCTTGGGCGGCCGGACCGGCTGCTCGGTCAGCATCGCCGCCGCCTCGGGGGACAGCCCGTCGGAGTCGATCCAGTCGTGGAACAGCTCGTCGACGCCCGGCATCGGCATCACGATCGACCGGGCCTCCTGGGCCTTGCGGAGGTCTTCGGGATCACCGGTCCTGGCGGCCAGGGCCTCCGCGATCTGCGCATCGAGCTCATCGAGGCGGGCGTACATCGGCCCGAGCTTCTGGTGATGCAGCCGGGAGAAGTTCTCGACCTCGACCCGGAAGGTCTCCACCGCGATCTCGAACTCGATCAGTGCCTGCTCCGCCACCCGTACCGCCTTGGCGAGCCGAGCCTCGGGACGAGCATCCTCCGGGTTCCCTTCGGCAGCCCCGCCAGCCCCCTCAGCGGCACCGGCCCCCGAACCGGCACCATCGCCGGCACCGGCTGACCGGCCGTCCTGCGCATCCGGGGCGTGCTGCTCGTGCTGCCGGTCGTTGTCCTGCCGGTCATCGTCGTTCCGGGAGGTCGGCACCCCGGCGGCTTCGTGGCTCACCCATCCAGCGTATGGCCACCTTCGACGCCCCGATCACGCGCGGTCGACGGACTGTCCCTCACACGCCCCATTCGGCGGCTATTCGCCCCGCGCCTATGGCCCGTACCAGCTCTGCGTGGTCCGCCTCCGTACGGTCCGCGTACGTCACCGCGAATGCCGCCACCGCCTCGTCCAGCTCGTCGTTCTTGCCGCAGTACCCCGCGATCAGTCGCGGATCGACGCTGTGCGCATGGGCCCGCGCCAGCAGCGCACCGGTCATCCGGCCGTAGTCGTCGACCTGGTCGGCTGCCAGGGCCGCCGGGTCCACGCTGCCCTTGCGGTTCCTGAACTGCCGCACCTGGAAGGGGCGCCCGGCCACGCTGGCCCACCCCAGCAGGATGTCGCTGACAACCTGCATCCGCTTCTGCCCGAGCACCACCCGGCGCCCCTCGTGCGCCACCTCAGGCACATCGAACCCGGCAGCCGGCAGATACGGCGCCAGTACGGAGGGTCGCGCCTCCTTCACCTGCAGCACCAGGGGCTCGCCACGGTGATCGAGCAGGAGCACCACGTACGACCGGGTGCCGACGCTCCCCGTGCCGACCACTCGGAACGCCACGTCGTGGATCGCGTACCTGGCGAGGAGCGGCACCCGGTCCTCCGAGATCGTGCCCAGATAGTCGCCGAGCCCCGTCGCCACCGCGGCGGCCTCCTCGTCCGGCACCCGCCGCAGCACCGGCGGCGCGTCGACGAAGCGACGTCCGCCGTCCCCGGAAACCTCCGTGGACTTGGCCGCGAAACGGGCGCTGGTGTTGTTGCGGGCCTTCTCCGAGACCCGCTCCAGGGTGCCGAGCAGATCCCGCGCATCCGCGTGCGAGACCAATTCCTCGTCCGCGATGGCGTTCCAGGCATCGAGTGCGGGCAGCTTGGCCAGCAGCCGCATCGTCCGCCGGTAGGCGCCCACCGTGTCGTATGCGCCCTGACGGCAGGTCTCCTCGTCCGCACCGGCCTCCCGGCCGGCGAGCACCAGCGAAGTGGTGAGGCGCTTGAGATCCCATTCCCAGGGACCGAACACGGTCTCGTCGAAATCATTCAGATCGATGACCAGGCTGCCGCGCGCATCGCCGTACAACCCGAAATTGGCTGCATGCGCATCGCCGCAGAGCTGGGCACCCACGCCGCTGACGGGCGTACCCACCAGGTCATGGGCCATCAGCCCGGCCGAGCCGCGCAGAAAGGCGAACGGCGTGGCCGCCATTCGCCCCACCCGGATCGGGGCGAGAGCGGACACCCTGCCGCGACTCGACTCCTCGACCGCCTGCACGGCGTCGGGCCGTCCGGCCGGAAGCTCCAGCAAGGAGTGAGAGGCCCTGGACACCCTCTCCCGCAGGGCCTTGCCCGCCTCCTTGGGCGACTGCGGCGCACTGCCGCCGGCCCCAGCTTCTCCACTTGTCCGCCGAGTTGTCCGCCGAGCGAATCCGGGCACGACCGGAATGCGCGGATTCCCGGTCACAGCCCGTTGCACCGGCACTGTCGCTTCGATTTCGCCCATGGCGCACAGCCTCCCCCGCCCTCGTCCTGCGCTCCTGGCCCGACGCCCCGTCGCAGATCAATTGCGACGAAGGTACCGCCGTCCGCCGAAGGCCGTCCGCCCCTGTGGAAAACTCATCTTCCAACCTGTGGACAACCGCCTGTGGCACCGCTCTGTCCTGGTCAGACGCCAATGGCCTCTTGCAGCTCCTCTTCCAGCTCCTCTTCCAGCTCTTCCTCGCCGTCCGCCTCGGTCCGGGCTTCGGCCCCGACGTGCCGCCCGGTCCGCGGACCGCCCCGGCCTCCACGGGTCCGCGGACCGCCCCGGCCGGAGCCGTCGCCACGGCGGCCTTCCGCCGCCTCGCCTCGGCCGGCCCTGCCATAAATCAATAGTTGGCTTTTGCAACTATCAACCCGTTGTCCTATACAACTGAATCCCGAGAGGGGCGAGACGGAGGGCGGATCAGTGCCGGACAACCCCGGAGAACGCGAAGAATCGCTGGATGTCATCCAGCGCGAGCTGACCGCCTTCGCGCGTCGCGCGCGGGCCGCGGCAGCTCGCCTCCATCCGGAGCTCCCCCTGGTCTCGTACACGCTTCTGGCACACATCGACGACCAGCACGGCTGCCGCGCGACAGATCTTGCCGCGCACTACATGCTGGACAAATCGACAGTCAGCCGGCAGATCGGCACTCTGGAAAACTCGGACTGGTCGAGCGCCAACGGGACCCGGACGACCACCGCATCCAGGTGCTGCACCCCACCGGGGCCGGGACCCAGGCGCTCGCCTCGACGCAGGCCAGCCGCCGCGCCGCATACCAGGAACGCCTCGCCGACTGGGCGGCGGACGACCTCGCCAGGTTCGCCGAGTGCCTGCTGCGCTACAACTCGGCGGGAGACGCGGGCGTGACCACCCCGCAGGCGCCCTGACCCGCACCCCACAGGCCACCCTGCCCCGTAAAAGCAGCCACGGACGGGCTGCGACCAGGCGGCTCCCGCAGGCATTGGCAACCCTCTCCGAGCCCACCGGCAGCTGGCAGCTGCCAGCTGATATGCCAACCTCTACAGGCCCGCGTCCCTCGCCAACAACGCGGCTTGCACTCGGTTCTCGCATCCCAGCTTCGCCAGGATCCGGCTCACATACGTCTTCACCGTCGCCTCGCTCATGTGCAATCGCCTGCCCGCGTCCGCGTTGGACAGCCCCTCCCCGAGCAGTGCCAGCACCTCGCGCTCCCGCTCGCTGAGCGCGACCATCCGCTGCCGCGCCGCCTCGCCCCGGACCGCTGTGCGGCCCAGGGTCAGCTGATCCACCACATGCCGGGTGGCGCCGGGTGAGAGATAGGCGTCTCCGGCCGCCGCTGCCCGCACCGCCTGGATCAGTTCGGACGGAGCCGTGTCCTTGAGCAGGAAGCCGGCACCCCCCTGCTCCAGCGCACGCAGCACATTCGCCCGCTCACCGAACGTCGTGAGCACGATCACCCGCGCCGCCGGAGCCGCCGTTCGCAGCTCCGCCAGCGCCGTGAGCCCGTCCATCACCGGCATCTGGATGTCGAGCAGCACCACATCCACGGAGTGGGCGCGGACCAGCTCGATGGCCTCTCGACCGTTCGCCGCCTCCGCGACGACCTCGATGGAACGGTCCGAGGTGAGGATCATCCGTATCCCGGCGCGAATGAGGGGCTCATCATCAGCGATGACAACCCTGATCAACCGACCCGTCACTCATACCCCCGCACTCGTCCCGGGCGCCTCATCTACTGGCGACCTCGTAGGACTTCTTCTCGATCAGCTTGCCGTCCCGGAAGCAGAACCGGAACACCGGCTCGATGTCCAAGTCGTCGCCGATCTCGGAGGACATCAGGACCAGACACCTCGCCCCGGCCGGCTTCTCGGGCCCCCCACCGTCCAGTCCGGCCGTCATGAATGTATCCCCGGCAGGCAGCTTCTCCCGCACCTCGTCCTCCGCCGTGCCGATCTCGATCGACCGGTACTGACGCGGATCAATCATCCCCTTGTCCGCCTCCGCCACCAGGAAGTACAGCCCGAAGCCTCAGGCCAGCACCAGCAGCACCAAGGCCCCTGCCCCTATCCCGCAGCCCAGTGCGATCCCGCTGCCCGTACTCTTTCCGCTGCCGCTCATCGCCAACTCCCGCTCGGAAACCGTCCAGTCCATGACCGGACCACCGTTCCCCCGCGGGGCCATCCGGGACTGCTGCCGGAAGTCGTCCTCTGCAGCAACCATCGGCGCGCCCGCCGCCCCGCCGGCCACGCCTTCGGCGCCGTACGGAAGCACCCCGGCCACCCGGAAGCCGCCGTCCTCGGTCCGGCTGGTGTGCACCATGCCGCCGACCAGCCGGGCACGCTCATGCAGACCGGGCAGCCCCTGCCCGCCGCTGACCACCTCACCCGCGGGCCGCGCATGCCGCTGCGGACCATTGACGATCTCGACGACGAACGAATCCGGCTCGTAGCGCAACTCGACCGTGATCGCCGCACCCGGCGCATGCTTGTATGCATTCGTCAGCGCTTCCTGGACGATGCGGTACGCCGCATGGTCCGAGGCCGCCACGAGCGTCCGGATACTTCCCGTACGGCGAAGCTCCACAGCGCTTCCGGCCGCCCGTGCCGCCGCCGTCAGCTCCTCGATGCCGGCGGTGCCCCGTGCCGCCAGCTGCCCGCCCTCGCCGCCCTGCACCGGCCCCTCGACGCCGTCCCGGAGGATGCCGACGACCTCACGCAGCTCGTGCATCGCGTGGACCGAGGCGTCTCGCAGCACCCCTACCACTTCCCGCTGCCGTGCCGTCAGCTCACGGTCGACCTCCAGCGCTCCCGTATGGACAGAGATGAGCGCCAGCCGGTGCCCCAGGCTGTCGTGCATGTCCTGGGCGATCCGCTGGCGCTCCATGAGCCGTGCCTGTCCCACGATCATGGCCCGCTCCCGGACGAGCTGCGCATTGCGCTCCTGCAGGGCGTGCAACAGGGTCCGGCGCTGGGTCCAGTACCGGCTGGCGAGGCCGGGCACGAGGGTCGTCGCAAAAAAATACAGGGTGGTGAACAGCACCTCGGTCAGCGGCCGCGACGCCGGCCAACTCACCGCCATGGTCAGACCCACATAGAACGCGTACGAAGCGGTGAAGGCCCCCAGAGCTCGTCCCGCCCCGGCGATCCGGCGCCCGGAACTCCACGCCACCACCATCAGCAGCAGCGCGAATCCGCCGGACAGCCCGGCCAGGGCGGCCGAGACCACGAGCACGGTCACCGGCAGCCGGCGCCTCATCAAGGACAGCACCACGACCGCGGCCGACACCGTCCACAGACGCAGCTCCCCGCTGCGCAACAGCTCTTCCACGCCGGCCGCGAGCAACCCGAGCACCAGGGCCAGCACGGCCTCTCCGGCCGTCCTGCGCCGGGACCACAGCTCAGGCGCCGCACACCACTGCCAACCGGCCCTGAGCTTCGATATCGCGTACACGCCCCGCACCCTAGGCGGGCCCTCATGGGCATGACGCCCCACTTTCGTCGCACCCTCCCGCAACGAAAGTCGCCCACACCCCGCTCCGCCCGTCGACCACACCGAACCCCGAACGAGAAACACGGCAGACATGGCGGACATAACAGGTATGACGGGCATGACAGGACAATGGCAAACATTGACGAGCGCCAGGGAACGAAGAAGCCCCACAGACCGTTGGCCTGTGAGGCTTCTCTCTTGTGCGCGAGGGGGGATTTGAACCCCCACGTCCCAAAGGACACTGGCACCTGAAGCCAGCGCGTCTGCCGTTCCGCCACTCGCGCAAGAGTGGTGTTTTCAGACTCTCTCACCGTTTGGTGCGAGCGCCTGGCGACATCCGGAAGATTAGCACGCTGGACAGGGTGGATTCACATCCGTTGTTTCACCGAACGCCTGGCGGGAACGGGGAACGCCCAACGGCCGCCCCCACTCCTCCTCAGTACACCCCTGGTGCGGGACACTGTCAGGAGGCCGCCTCTACGATCCGTGTGAGAGGTGACACTCATCCACAGGGCAGACAAGGGGAACCAGCCGATTTCCCGACGCGTGGATACGATCAGTAAGCAGTACAGGGACGACTACAACGGAGGAGGTGCCCCATGGGAGTCATGAAGCGTTTCGAGCAGCGTCTCGAAGGTCTGGTCAACGGCACCTTCGCCAAGGTCTTCAAGTCCGAGGTCCAGCCGGTCGAGATCGCGGGAGCCCTCCAGCGCGAGTGCGACAACAACGCGACGATCTGGAACCGTGAGCGGACCGTCGTCCCCAACGACTTCATCGTCGAGCTCAGCACCCCCGACTACGAGCGACTCAGCCCGTACTCCGGTCAGTTGGGCGACGAACTCTCCGGTCTGGTCCGCGACTACGCCAAGCAGCAGCGGTACACCTTCATGGGCCCGATCAAGGTGCATCTGGAGAAGGCCGACGACCTCGACACCGGGCTCTACCGGGTGCGCAGCCGCACCCTGGCGTCGAGTTCGTCACAGCAGCAGGACCACCAGGACCGGCCAGGACCGCACGGGCAGCCTCCCCACCCGGGCCCGGGGCGTCCCTCGCAGCCCACCAGCGGCTCCGGCTACCCGCCCAGCTCCGCCCCGCCCATGCCCGCGGCCCCGCCGCCGGGCGCGGGCAGGCCCGGAAGCCCCAGTGCCGACCGGCACACGTCGGCCGGGCCCAGCCCCCTGCCGAACGCGCAAGTGCGGCGCTGGATCGAGATCAACGGCACCCGCCATCAGATCTCCCGCCCGACACTGGTGCTGGGGCGCAGCACCGACGCCGATGTGCGGATCGACGACCCCGGCGTATCGCGTCGGCACTGTGAGATCCGGACCGGAACGCCCTCGACGATCCAGGATCTCGGGTCCACCAACGGCATCGTGGTGGACGGGCAGCACACAACCCGCGCTACGCTCCGCGACGGCTCGCGGATCGTCGTGGGCAGCACCACCATCGTTTACCGGCAAGCCGAAGGGTGAAGCGGGGGCAATGTCAGAGCTGACCCTGACGGTCATGCGGCTAGGTTTCCTGGCCGTTCTGTGGCTGTTCGTAATCGTGGCCGTCCAGGTCATCCGCAGCGACCTGTTCGGAACGCGCGTCACGCAGCGCGGCTCACGCCGCACCGCAACCGACGCGCGACCGCCACAGGCACGCCAGAATGCTGCTGCGCCGCCGCAGCAGCAGCGCCAACAGCCCGGCCGCCAGCGCCGGGGGGCACCCACAAAGCTGGTCGTCTCCGAGGGCACCCTCACCGGCACCACGGTGGCGCTCCAGGGGCAGACCATCACGCTGGGCCGGGCCCACGATTCAACGATCGTCCTGGACGACGACTACGCGTCCAGCAGGCATGCCAGGATCTACCCCGACCGTGACGGCCAGTGGATCGTCGAGGATCTCGGGTCCACCAACGGCACATATCTCGACCGGACCCGACTCACCACCCCGACGCCTGTTCCGCTGGGCGCGCCGATCCGGATCGGCAAGACCGTCATCGAGCTGCGGAAGTAGTACGACAATGAGCGAGCGGAGCGAGCGAGCCGCGGCGGCCCGGGCAACGGACCCGGCCCGGCTCCCGACCGGAGGGTGGGCAGTGTGGCTCGAGACCGGCTGTACCCCGAGCCGACGGGCGAGGTGCGCATGAGTCTTTCCCTGCGCTTCGCCGCCGGATCGCACAAGGGCATGATCCGGGAGGGCAACGAGGACTCCGGCTACGCCGGTCCGCGCCTTCTCGCCATCGCCGACGGCATGGGCGGCCAGGCGGCCGGCGAGGTCGCCAGCTCCGAGGTGATCTCCACGCTCGTCCAGCTCGACGACGACGTCCCGGGCTCGGACATCCTCACTTCGCTCGGCATGGCGGTCCAGCGGGCCAACGACCAACTGCGCATGATGGTCGAGGAGGACCCCCAGCTGGAGGGCATGGGCACCACGCTCACCGCCCTGCTCTGGACCGGCCAGCGCCTCGGCCTCGTCCACGTCGGCGACTCCCGCGCCTACCTGCTGCGCGACGGCGTGCTCACCCAGATCACCCAGGATCACACCTGGGTGCAGCGGCTGGTCGACGAGGGCCGGATCACCGAGGAAGAAGCGACCACCCACCCCCAGCGCGCCCTTCTGATGCGTGCGCTCGGCAGTGGCGATCACGTCGAACCCGATCTCTCCATTCGCGAGGTCCGGATCGGCGACCGCTATCTGATCTGCTCCGACGGACTCTCCGGCGTCGTCTCGCACCAGACGATGGAAGAGACCCTCGCCAGCTACCAGGGCCCCCAGGAGACCATCCAGGAGTTGATCCAGCTCGCCCTGCGCGGCGGCGGCCCGGACAACATCACCTGCATCGTCGCCGACGTCCTCGACGTCGACAGCAACGACACCCTCGCCGCACAGCTCAACGACACCCCGGTCGTCGTCGGCGCGGTCGCCGAGAACCAGGCCGCCCAGCAGAACGACGGCGGCGCCATGCAGACCCCCGCCGGCCGAGCGGCCGGCCTCGGCCGTCCCGTCCCGCCGCCCGCGGGCGGCTTCGGCCCGCCCGGGAGCGGCGACGACGACGCGGGCTACGGCGGAATGCCGGACAGCTCCTTCGACGCGTACACCGACGACGACTTCGTCAAGCCCGGCGGCGGCCGCAAGTGGTTCATGAGGTCCCTCTACACCGTGCTCGTGCTCGCCGTCATCGGCGGCGGTCTCTACGGTGGCTACCGCTGGACACAGAACCAGTTCTACGTCGGCGCGAAGGACGAACACGTCGCACTGTTCCGGGGCATCAGCCAGGACCTGGCGTGGGTCTCGCTCTCGAAGGTCGAGAAGGACCACCCCGAGATCGAACTCAAGTACCTCCCGCCCTACCAGCGCAAGCAGGTCGAGGCGACCATCGCCGAGGGCGACCTCAGCGCCGCACGCGAGAAGGTCAGCGAACTCGCGGTCCAGGCATCCGCCTGCCAGAAGGACGCCCAGCGGCGCGCGGCCGCGAAGATCAGCTCCGACGAGGGCCAAGCCAGTGGTACGGACTCGGACGCCGCCAAGACCTCCGATCCCACCAAGACCAAGCCGACCGCAGCGACTCCCACTCCTGGTCCCAGCCTCTCGGAGGAAGAGAAAAAGCTGGTCCCGCAGTGCGGTAAGCAGTAAAGCCGTAGGGGGCCTTCAGCACCATGAGCGTTGTCACCAATACGACCACGATCGGCGCGATCGACGCACCGAGCCGTCGCAACACCGAACTGATGATGATGGTCTTCGCCGTCGCCATCTCGGTGTTCGCCTACGCCAACGTCGGGCTCGCCATGGACGGCAAGCTCCCGTCCGGCATGTTCGGATACGGAGGCGGGCTCATCCTGCTCGGCGGCGTCGCCCACCTCATGGTGCGCAAGTTCGCGCCCTATGCGGATCCGCTGCTGCTCCCGCTCGCCACCCTGCTCAACGGCCTGGGGCTGGTGCTGATCTGGCGACTGGACCAGTCGCCGAGGCTGATCCAGCGTGCGGAGACCCTGTACGGGGCGTACAGCCCGGATGCCCCGAAGCAGCTGTTGTACTCGGCGATCGGCGTCGCCCTCTTCGTCGCCGTGCTGATGATCCTCAAGGACCATCGCATCCTCCAGCGCTACACCTACATCTCGATGGTCGCGGCGCTGATCCTGCTGATCCTGCCGATGTTCTTCCCCGCGGTGAACGGCGCGAAGATCTGGATCAGCCTCGGCCCGTTCACGATCCAGCCGGGAGAGTTCGCCAAGATCCTGATCGCGGTGTTCTTCTCCGGCTACCTCATGGTGAAGCGTGATGCGCTGGCGCTGGCCAGCCGCCGCTTCATGGGGCTGTACCTGCCGCGCGGACGCGACCTCGGACCGATCATCACGATCTGGGCCCTGTCGATCCTGATCCTGGTCTTCGAGACGGACCTCGGCACCTCGCTGCTGTTCTTCGGCCTCTTCGTCGTGATGCTGTACGTCGCCACCGAGCGAACCAGCTGGATCGTCTTCGGTCTGCTGATGTCCGCGGTGGGCGCGGTGGGTGTGGCGTCCTTCGAGTCTCATGTGCAGGCCCGTGTGACCGCCTGGCAGGACCCGTTCGCCTGCTTCGAGACCAATGGAGCCTGCGAGCAGATCTCGAACGCCATCATGTCGTTCGGTTCGGGCGGCACACTGGGAACCGGCTGGGGGCAGGGGCACTCCGACCTGATCGGCTTCGCCGCCAACGCCGACTTCATCCTCTCCACCGTCGGCGAGGAGCTGGGCCTGGCCGGGATGATGGCCGTCCTGCTGATCTACGGCCTGATCATCGAGCGGGGCGTCCGCACCGCGCTCGCCGCCCGTGACCCCTTCGGCAAGCTGCTCGCCATCGGGCTGTCCGGGGCCTTCGCCATCCAGGTCTTCGTGGTCGCCGGCGGTGTCATGGGGCTCATCCCGCTCAGCGGTATGACCATGCCGTTCCTCGCGTACGGCGGCTCGTCCGTGCTGGCCAACTGGGCACTGATCGCCATCCTGATCAGGATCAGCGACACCGCTCGACGCCCCGCGCCGGCCCCCGCACCGTCGCCCGACGCCGAGATGACCCAGGTGGTCCGACCGTGAACAAGCCTCTGCGCCGGATCGCGATCTTCTGCGGAGTCCTCATCCTGGCTCTCCTGGTGCGGACCAACTACCTCCAGTACGTCCGCGCCGACGAGCTGAACAGCCGCGACGAGAACCGCCGCGTCCGCATCGAGCGTTACGCACACGAGCGCGGCAACATCATCGTCGACGGCAACCCCGTGACGGGGTCGGTCGAGACCAAGGTGGGCGACTTCAAGTACAAGCGCGTCTGGAAGAACGGCCCCATGTGGGCACCCGTCACCGGGTACTCCTCGCAGGCCTTCGACGCCAACTTCCTCGAAAAGATCGAGGACGGCATCCTCACCGGCAACGACGACCAGCTCTTCTTCAACCGGACCCTGTCGATGTTCACCGGTGAGAAGAAGCAGGGCGGCAACGTCGTCACCACCCTCAACGGCGCCGCCCAGAAGGCCGCCTTCAAGGGGCTCGGCGACAAGAAGGGCGCCGTCGCCGCGCTCGACCCGCAGACCGGCGCCATCCTGGCCCTCGTCAGCACCCCGTCGTACGACCCCTCCACCTTCGCGGGCAACTCCGACGCCGACTCCAAGGCCTGGCAGAAGCTCTCCAAGGACAAGGACAAGCCGATGCTCAACAGGGCATTGCGCGAGACCTACCCGCCCGGCTCGACCTTCAAGGTCGTCACCGCCGCCGCAGCCCTGGAGAACGGGCTGTACAAGGGCATCGACGACAAGACGAACTCCCCGCTGCCCTGGCGGCTCCCGCTGACCACCGGCAACCTCGACAACGAGGGCAACATCCCGTGCGAGAACGCCTCGCTCCGGGAAGCGCTGCGGTGGTCCTGCAACACCGTCTTCGGCAAGATCAGTGACGATCTCGGCAACCAGAAGATGATCGACGAGGCCAAAAAGTTCGGCTTCAACAAGGAGATCTTCACCCCGGTCCGCGCCGACGCCAGCGTCTACCCCAAGGACAACCGCCCGCAGAACGCCATGGCCGGCATCGGCCAGGCGTCCAACCGCGCCACCCCGCTGCAGATGGCGATGGTCGCCGCCGCGGTCGCCAACGACGGCAAGCTGATGCAGCCGTACATGGTCGCCGAGCGCCAGGCCCCCAACCTGGACGCGATCTACACCCACGAGAAGGAGCAGCTCAGCCAGCCCCTCTCGGGTGAGAACGCCCAGAAGCTCCAGCAGATGATGGAGACTGTCGTCGAGAACGGCACGGGAACGAAAGCCAAGATCCCCGGCGTCACCGTCGGTGGCAAGACGGGTACGGCCCAGCACGGCCTCAACAACAGCGAGAAGCCGTACGCCTGGTTCATCTCGTACGCCAAGACCGACAAGGGCTCCCCGGTCGCCGTCGCCGTGGTCGTCGAGGACAGCCAGGCCAACCGCGACGACGTATCCGGTGGCGGTCTGGCCGCCCCGATCGCACGGGATGTGATGAAGGCGGTCATCGACAGCAGAAGGTGATGCCCATCACATCGGGTGCCATACCTGCACATTGGGATACCGGTCAGATATCAGGTCCGGACTCCGGGCCGATCAGATGGTGCGCGGCCGGTAGCGTATGCGCGAGCAGCACACCGCCGGACCGCACACCGGTGCGGTCGGGACTGACGGAGAGGGCTGGAACAGTTATGGAAGAGCCGCGTCGCCTCGGCGGCCGGTACGAGCTGGGCTCGGTGCTCGGCCGTGGTGGCATGGCCGAGGTCTACCTCGCACACGACACCCGGCTCGGCCGCACCGTAGCGGTGAAGACACTGCGGGCCGATCTGGCCCGCGATCCGTCCTTCCAGGCCCGGTTCCGCCGTGAGGCCCAGTCCGCCGCCTCGCTCAACCACCCGGCGATCGTCGCTGTCTACGACACCGGTGAGGACTACGTCGACGGGGTCTCCATCCCGTACATCGTCATGGAGTACGTCGACGGGTCGACGCTCAGAGAACTTCTGCACTCCGGCCGCAAGCTGCTGCCCGAGCGCACCCTGGAGATGACCGTCGGCATCCTCCAGGCGCTGGAGTACTCGCACCGCGCGGGCATCGTCCACCGCGACATCAAGCCGGCGAACGTCATGCTGACGCGCACCGGCCAGGTCAAGGTCATGGACTTCGGCATCGCCCGCGCCATGGGCGACTCCGGTATGACGATGACCCAGACCTCGGCCGTCATCGGCACCGCCCAGTACCTCTCCCCGGAGCAGGCCAAGGGCGAGCAGGTCGACGCACGCTCCGACCTGTACTCGACCGGCTGCCTGCTCTACGAGCTGTTGACGGTCCGGCCGCCGTTCATCGGGGATTCGCCCGTCGCGGTTGCCTACCAGCACGTACGGGAAGAGCCGCAGAAGCCCAGCAACTTCGATCCCGAGATCACGCCCGAGATGGACGCGATCGTGTTGAAGGCCCTGGTCAAGGACCCCGACTACCGCTACCAGTCGGCCGACGAGATGCGCGCCGACATCGAGGCCTGCCTCGACGGCCAGCCGGTCGCCGCCACTGCGGCGATGGGTGCGCCCGGTTACGGCGGCTACGACGGATACGGCAACGACCAGCCCACCACCGCGCTGCACGCCGCCGATCAGAATGGCGCGCCCACGTCCATGCTGCCCCCGGTCAACCCGGACGACGGCGGCTACGACGACCGATCGGGCCGTCGGCGCCAGAGGAAGAGCAACACCTCGACGATCCTGCTGATCGTCGCGGGTGTCCTGGTGCTGATCGGCGCGATCCTGATCGGCCGGTCGGTGTTCAGTGACACCAACAGCAACAGCAACAGCGTCGATGTACCGAACATGGTCGGCTTGACCGTGCCGAAGGCGGAGAACCTCGCGAAGAACGCCGAAGTCGTCCTCAAGGTCGGCTCGCACGAACCGTGCGAGGACCAGGCCAAGGGCAAGATCTGCAGCCAGACCCCGACCGCCGACGGCAAGATGGCGGAGAAGGAGGTTGTCACGGTCGTCGTCTCCACCGGCGCGCCGAAGGTCGAGGTGCCGGACGTCACGGAGAAGTCCGAGGAGAACGCCCGCAAGAACCTTGTGGAGAAGGGCTTCACGGTGAATGTCACCACCGTCGAGTCCGGCAAGCCCGCAGGTACGGTCATCACCCAGAATCCCGAGGGCGGCGCGAAGGCCGAGAAGAACTCCGAGGTCACGATCACGGTCGCCAAGCAGGCCACCCAGAAAGTGCCGAACGTGACCGACCGGGACTACGACGCCGCGGTGGCCCAGCTCAACGGCCTGGGCTTCAAGAACGTCTCCAGGACCGATGTGGATTCGGAGAAGACCGCGAACCAGGTGATCAGTCAGACCCCGCCGCCCGACTCGGCGCAGCCGCTGACCGCTCAGATCGTCCTGACGGTCTCGAAGGGCCCGCAGCAGCCCGAGAAGGCCTCGGTTCCCGACCTGCAGGGCAAGACCCTTGGCGAGGCGAAGGCCCTGCTCGCCGGGGCGGGGCTGCAGCTCGGCCAGGTGCAGGGACCGAATGACGACAACGCGAAGGTCATCACCTACCAGCCCGGTGCCGGCCAGCAGGTCGACAAGAACAGCGCGGTCAACGTGTGGACCCTGCCGAGCGGTGGCGGCGGAAACGGCAACTTCTTCGACTGACCGTCCGGCTCACGACGGCACTGACCCCGAGCCGCACCGAATGCCAAAGGGCCCCGGCACCGCAACGGTGCCGGGGCCCTTTGCCGTGCCAGGCACGCCGACTCCGACCCGATGTACCGCACAGGCGACCGCGAACCGATCGTGTCTTCGCCCATCAGGAGCGTGATCGACGAGACCGCTCCGGTGGATCACAGGCTTCACGTCAGAGCCTCACCGGGCGGACGGCACTCGCCCCGGTGACACCGCTGTCCTTGTCGCCGGACGGTATGCACGTGACCACCGCCGGAGTCCGTGCCTGCTTCGAGGTGACGGCACCCATGCTGCTCCGGGAGGAGACGCGGGCGCGAAGCTGCGGATACTCGAGTAGACCCAGAACGGCAGAAGGCCCGAAGTCGCAAGGACCGGTTGCGACTTCGGGCCCGGCTCAGCGTATCGACGAGAGGCCTCAGCGAAGCTCCGCCGGCTTCGTACGGTCCTTGTCCACCTTCTCCGTACGCACCAGCTCGCCCCACACGATGTAGCGGTACTTCGAGGTGTAGACCGGTGTGCAGGTGGTCAGTGTGATGTAGCTGCCGGGCTTCTTCGCTCCCGAACCCTTGGGCACCGCCTGCAGGACGTCGACGTTGTACTTGGATGTCTCGGGAAGCTCCTTGAAGACCTTGTAGACGTACCAGGTGTCCCTGGTCTCGAAGACGACCGCGTCCCCCGTCTGCACCTTGTCGATGTTGTGGAACTTGGCACCGTGCCCGTCGCGGTGTGCCGCCAGGGTGAAGTTGCCCTTGTCGTCCCAGGGGAGAGCCGACTTCACCGGGTCCGTGTAGTAACCCGCGATACCGTCGTTGAGGTTCTCGGTGTCGGTGCCCTTCTTGACGAGCACTTCGCCGTTCTTCATCGACGGAACGTGCAGGAAGCCGATGCCGTCCTTGGTGTCCAGCGCGCCCGGCCCGCCCGCCCACCGGTCGCGGACGGTGTGGCCCTGTTTGGTGGCCTCGCGATCGGCGAGCACGTTCGTCCACCAGAGGGAGTAGACGACGAAGAGCCCCAGCACCAGGCCCGCGGTGATCAGCAGTTCACCGAAGATGCTGATCGTGGTCGCGACGGGATGGCGGACTCCGCGCCGCGGCGGGGGCGCGGACTCACCGATTTGCTCTTCGTGCTCGGTCCTCGCTGTCACCGCACCCGTCCCTGTCGTGATGATGTTTCAGCCCATGAGCGCGTCGGGCTTCCCCTTGCTGCGCGGTCGTTCGTCGACCATCTTGCCCCAGACGATCAAACGGTACGTACTCGTGAATTCCGGCGTACAGGTCGTCAGGGTGAGGTACCGGCCCGGCCCGGTGAACCCCGAACCGGGCGGCACCGCACCGATCACCGAGACATTGGACGGCGAAGTCTGCGGAAGGGTCTTCGTCGCCTCGTACGTGTAGTAGGCGTCCTGCGTCTCGACCACGATCAGGTCGCCGGGGCGCAGCCTGTTGATGTAACGGAACGGTTCGCCGTGCGTGTTGCGGTGGCCCGCCAGCGCGAAGTTGCCCTGCTTGGCGGACGGCATCGCGGTGCGCAGCGTGCCTTCGCTGTAGTGGCCGATCATGCCCCGGTCGAGGACCTTCTCCTTGCTGATGCCCTCGGCGATCGGAGCGACGACGTCCAGTTTCGGGATGTGGATGATGGCGAATCCCTGCCCCGCCTCGAACACTCCCGGGTCGCGGTCGCCCTTCGCCCAGTCGTCCTGGATCTTGTGCGTCTGCTTGCCGGCGTACTGGTCGGCGCGCACGTTCGTCCACCACAGCTGGTAGGTGACGAACAGCAGCATCAGCACACCGAGCGTGATGAACAGCTCTCCGACGACCCGGCTGGCGACAACGGCCGGGCTGTCCTTGGCCGCGCGCGCCGCGCGCCGGGCCTCGACACGCGACATCGGCTTCGTGGCCGACGGCACAGCCGTTGCCGTGGCCTCCGGCCGTGATCCGGTACGTCGGCGGCCGCGCCCCTTCGCCGCGCGTCGGCGCTCGGCGCGGCCTCCGGTACGCGGTTCCGGATCGGCCGCACCGGGCTCCGGGCCCCGTTCCGGCTCCGCTTCCGCTTCCGGTTCCGTGATGCCTTCCGCATCGCTCGTCGGCACCGGCACCCGTCCGAGTCCCGGCTCCGGCCCGGTATTCGGCTGCCGGTTCGTCACCGCCTGACCGACCGGGCGGCGGGTGTCCGCCGCCCGCAGCACGGCCGTCTGCTCGTTCACGGGAAGGGGCTTGGGGACGGGCTGCACCCGGGGTGCCGACGCGGGCGTCTGCTGCCCGTACCAGTCCCGTTCGAACCCCTCGGGGTCGTACCACTCCCGCGGGGTCCCCGCCGGGCCCTGCACTCCCTGCGACGCCGGTCCGGGTGCTTGTCCCGGTGTCTGCCCCGGTGCTTGTCCCGGTGTCTGCGCGTGCGTCCGCGTCTGCGGTTCCTGCGTCCCGGGATCCGGTGCCCGGTGCAGCCCCCGCCCGCGCCTCTGCTCCACACCCGGCTCCCCGGGCTCCTCCGGCAGGAGGCTGCCGGACCGGAACCACGGCGAGGCGTGCTGTCCCGGCAGCGGATCGTTCAACGGGTCCGCCAGCTGGTCAACCGCCGCCTCGAACACGCCTGCGGCCTCGTACGCTCCTTGCTCGTACGGGCCGTCCTCTCCGGCGTCGTGTTCGGGGCGGAGTGCCGTCACGCGGCGGCCTTGCCCACCACCGGCGCGAGCCCCACCGACCGCGCGACGGCTGCTGTGTCGCCGCACTGTGCCAGCCAGTTGGCCAGCATCAGATGGCCGTGCTCGGTCAGCACCGACTCCGGATGGAACTGCACGCCCTCCACCGCCAGTTCGCGGTGGCGCAGCCCCATGATGATGCCGTCGGTGGTGCGCGCCGTCACCTCCAGCTCCGGCGGGACGGTGTCGGGTTCGGCGGCGAGCGAGTGGTAGCGGGTCGCGGTGAAGGGGGACGGCAGGCCGGTGAAGACCCCGGTGCCCTCATGGGTCACCAGCGAGGTCTTGCCGTGCAGCAACTCCGGGGCGCGGTCCACCACACCTCCGTACGCCACCGCCATCGACTGCATCCCGAGGCAGACACCGAAGACCGGGACGCCCGTGTCCGCGCAGTGGCGGACCATGTCGACGCAGACACCTGCCTGCTCCGGGGTGCCGGGGCCGGGTGACAGGAGCACTCCGTCGAAGCCGTCCTGGGCGTGTGCCGTGGTCACCTCGTCGTTGCGCAGCACTTCGCACTCGGCACCGAGCTGGTAGAGGTACTGGACGAGGTTGAAGACAAAGCTGTCGTAGTTGTCCACGACAAGGATGCGGGCGCTCACTGTCCGGCCCCCGTCCCGGTCGAGCCGTCGACCGTCACATCACCGAACGGAAGCAGCGGCTCCGCCCAGGGGAAGACGTACTGGAAAAGTGCGTAGACGACGGCCAGCACCAGCACGAGCGAGATGAGCGCACGCACCCATGCGTTGCCCGGCAGATGCCGCCAGATCCAGCCGTACATGCTGTCCCCTCCCATTCGGTACGGGACCAGACTAAAGGGCGGGGGCGGGAGCGTGGGTCAGCTGTGGAAAGCTGCCGGCTTGCCGTCGGTCACGGGCTGGGTCGCATCGAGGTGCGCCCAGGCGATCAGCCGGTGGCTGCTGCCCCATTCGGGGTCGCACGTGGTCAGCGTCAGATAACGGCCCGGCCCGTCGAAGCCCGACTTGCGGGGTACGGGGTCGATGACCCCGATGTCGCCCGGCACCGTCCGGTAGGGCTTCTCGTCGATGCGGTACGTGAACCACGTCGTCCCGTCCGTCAGCAGGACCGCGTCGCCCGGGCGCAGCTTCGGGAAGTCCTTGAACGGGTCCCCGTACGTGCGGCGGTGCCCGGCCACCGCGAAGTTGCCCGTCGCGCCGAGCCGGGCGGTTCCCCGGTAGTGGCCGAGCCCCTTCTGCAAGGTCCTGACCTCGGTGTTCTCCAGGACGGGCCACTCCCAGCCCCTGCCGAAGCGGGGAATGTACAGCATCGCGAACGGCTTGCCGTCCCGGTATTCCGCGGGGGCGGGCGGCGCCGACGGTTTCGGGGATGTGTCCGGCGCGGGGGCGGACACCGTTCCCCGCGCCCACTGACTGCGCAGGGTGTCGATCTGTCCCTCGGTCGCGCCCGCGGCCTTCACTCCGGTCCAGAACAGCACGTACACCACGAAGAGCACGATCAGGGCACCGACGGTGATGCAGAGTTCACTGAACGTCCTCACGATCAGTCGCACCGACACCCCGTCGGCCTCCCCACAGATGCTCGCTACTTCGCCGGCTCCGCATAGTGGAGGTCCACTGTGCCCGAATAGCCGGGAAGAGTCACCGCCTCGTGCTCGTCGACTTTCCAGCCGAGACCGTACGCCTTCACGTACAGCAGGTAGTTGCTGATCGCCGGGGAGTTGTCGAGTCCCCGCTTCAGTTCGGCCGGGTCGCCGACTGCGGTGATCTTGTACGGCGGGGAGTAGACCCGGCCCTGGAGGATCAGGGTGTTGCCGACGCAGCGGACCGCGCTCGTGGAGATCAGCCGCTGGTCCATGACCTGGATGCCCTGGGCGCCGCCCTGCCAGAGGGCGTTGACGACCGCCTGCAGGTCTTGCTGGTGGATGACCAGGTCATTGGGTTGCGGGTCGGGGTAGCCGGGGTTGGCGGTGGCGTTGGGCGGGGCGTCGTCGAGGGTGACGGACACGGACCGGCCGGTGAGCTCTGTGGTGCCCGCGGCCCGCTCCAGCGCCTTCAGCCGGGTGTCCTCCGCCTCGGTGCTGCCGTCGTCGCGGCGTACGAGGGTGTCGATGTCCTCGCGCGCGGACGCGTTGGTCTCGTCCAGTTGGGCGTTCTTGCCGCTGCGCTGCTGGATGAGGTCGGAGAGCTTCAGCAGCGAGGAGTCGGTGCGGATGTTGGTGCCCTTGGCCGTGTTGGCACTGGTGACGAAGATCAGTCCGGCGAGAGCGAAGACGGCAGCGGTGAGCACCCGGACCGGGTGCCGGAAGGTACGCCGGACCGGTCCTCGGGGGGAGTCGGCAGAATTGCTCAACGTACCCTTATCTCCTTCGGAGCCACGGAAGCACTACGCTAACGGACGCCCCGGGGAGGCAGCATTCCCCCTCGCGCCCCGCCCCGGCGCCAGCCACAGTTCCCTGCGCGGTCACGCAGCGCATCGACAGGAGAGTTCCTCGTGCCGAAGTCACGTATCCGCAAGAAGGCCGACTTCACGCCCCCTCCGGCGAAGCAGGCAACCAACATAAAGCTGACCAGCCGCAGCTGGGTGGCGCCGGTGATGCTGGCGCTCTTCCTGATCGGTCTGGCCTGGATCGTCGTTTTCTACGTGACCGACGGCCAACTGCCGATCGATTCACTGGGGAACTGGAACATCGTCGTCGGCTTCGGCTTCATCGCCGGCGGCTTCGGCGTCTCCACGCAGTGGAAGTAGTGCCACAGGGCATCTGATCCCACAGCGGGACCCGGTCCCGCAACCCTTGCCCCGAGTTACCCACAGCGTTATCCACAGGCAGGGGAAAAGGTCAGACGATCTGTGGATAACTCTCTGGCTGTTGACGCCGATGTGACTGCAGTCTCCCTCGCCGAGGGATGGCGCGCCCCTTGTCCCTGCTGGAAAAACCCAGCTCAGCGACAAGGGGCACAGTTGTTCCCACAGAATGCACAAGTCTGGCACGCGCTGTGGACAACCGACGCTGTGGACGCCGGTCAAGGAAGAACCCCGGGGAGAACCGGGTCTGTGGCGGTGTCCGCTCGGGCAGGCGCGACTGTGCGCGGGCAGGGCAAGCGTTCTCAGGCAGGCGCGGCTGTTCCCGAGCAAGCGGTCTCAGGTGAGCGGTCTCAGGTGAGCGCGGCTGTTCTGGCCATGACGATGGCGACCACGGCCACCAGGACCAGGGCGCAGGTGCCGTACTGCACGAGTGCGCGCCGCTCACGGGGTGCGTGCACCATGCCGATCGCGATCAGGGTGCCCGCGATCAGGCCGCCGACATGCGCCTGCCAGGCGATTCCGCCCCAGGGGTTGAAGGTGATGACCAGGTTCACCGCGAGAAGCACGAAGACCGGGCGCATGTCGTAGTTGAGCCGGCGCATGAGCACGGCGGTGGCGCCCAGCAGGCCGAAGATCGCCCCGGAGGCACCGAGCGAGCCCTGTTCGGGCGCGGCGAGCCAGTAGGTGAGGGCGCCGCCCGCCAGGCCGGAGAGCATGTAGAGCGTGAGGTAACGGGCACGGCCGAGCGCCGCCTCCAGCGGCCCGCCGAGCCACCACAGCCCCAGCATGTTGAAGACGATGTGCCACACCTCCTGGTGCAGGAACATCGACGTGAACAGCCGGTACCACTGGCCCTCGGCGACACCTTCCAGCGGACCGCCGAAGTAGGTCGTGGCGCGGCCGAGCAGCAGCAGCTCGTTGACCAGCTCGCCGTTGGCCCGCACGGCGATGTACACGGCGACGTTGATGCCGAGGAGGATCTTGGTGATGAGGCGGGGGTCGGCCACGATGCTGCCGCCGGCGACGGTCCGGGGCTGTTGGGCGGCCGGGCCGTGTCCCGTGCCGGATCCCTGGCGGACGCAGTCCGGGCACTGGAAGCCGACCGAGGCGTTGACCATGCACTCGGGACAGATCGGGCGGTCGCAGCGGACGCAGCGGATATGCGTCGCACGGCCGGCGTGGCGGTAGCAGCTCACCGAGCCGTCCGCGGTGGCGGACCGGTCCTGCTCTCCCGGCGGCTGCTGGTCCATCGGCCCCATGGCTTCCCGGTCCTCTCGGTCCTCGTCGTAGCGGCGGTGCGCACAACGCCGCCCTGCTCGTCCGCTATGTAACAAGTACGGACGAGCAGGGCGGTTGGTTCCCGAGAGGGCAATCAGCCAGTGATCACCCGATGACCACTAGTGATCACCGGTTCTCGATGACGACCGACTCGATCACGACGTCCTTCAGCGGGCGGTCGGTACGGGGGTTGGTCTGGGCGGACGCGATGGCGTCCACGACCTTCTGGCCGGCGGGGTCGACGACCTCGCCGAAGATGGTGTGCTTGCCGGTCAGCCAGGCGGTCGGCGCAACCGTCACGAAGAACTGCGAACCGTTGGTGCCCGGGCCGGCGTTGGCCATGGCCAGCAGGTACGGCTTGTTGAAGCTGAGGTCGGGGTGGAACTCGTCACCGAACTCGTATCCCGGACCACCGGTGCCGTTGCCCAGCGGGTCGCCGCCCTGGATCATGAAGCCGCTGATGACGCGGTGGAAGACGGTGCCGTCGTACAGCCGGTCCGTGGACTTCTTGCCGGTCTCGGGATGCGTCCACTCACGCTCGCCCTGGGCGAGCTCGACGAAGTTCTTGACCGTCTTGGGTGCATGGTTCGGCAGAAGCCGGATCTCGATGTCACCCTGATTGGTCTTCAAGGTGGCGTAAAGCTGCTCAGCCACGATCTGCCTTCCGTGAGTCTTCGGTGACGTCACGTCCGCGGTGGGTGACGTCAGGTCTGCGATGACGTTCCACCGATCCTCGCACGGACCTTCCGCTCCGACGTCCGGCCGCCACCCCGAACGCACTCCGGTCACCTCCTTGCCCGATCGGGAGCCCGGTGCGACCGCGCCGTCTCCGCCCCGTTCGCCTGCGACTTCCCCGGAACCGCGTCCCTGCCGCTCCCCGCAGGAACAAATGCGGCCAAGTGCGTGACCAACCGGCGCGGGCTGAACCGAACCGTGGCATTGTCGTCGGCAAGCTCCCCTTGCACCGCATTGCCAGAAAACGTCAGCCATGACCTGAATGACCCGGATGCCTGTCCCGCATGCCGTGCAGGCCCAGGGCGGGCATGATCTCGAAATGGGTGGAAAGGCGGAGTACCTACCCGCCACCAAGGAGGAGGATCCCGTGACCCGCATCGACAGCGTGCGCGCCGCAACCGACTCGGCCAAGGACAGCGTGCAGCACGCCGCGGAAGTGGTGGCGCCCTATGCCGACTCGGCCAAGGACCAGGCCGCACATCTCGCATACGAGGCCCGCACACGGCTCGCGCCGAAGGTGTCGAAGGCAGCCCAGCAGGCGCGCGTCCAATACGACGCGCATCTCGCACCACGTATCGAACTGGCCCGTGCCCATGTGCCCCCCAAGGTCGACGAGGTGGCCCAGCGCGCCGCGCGCCGCACCCGCCGGGCCGCCCGCACCGCCGCGGACTACACCGTGCCACGTGTCGAGCATGCGATGGCCGTCGCCCAGCCCGTGGCCGAGGAGGCCTCGGCCCGCAGCGCCGCCGCGCTGGCCGCGCTCCGTGGGCAGGTCACCGCGAAGGAGATCAGGCAGCTGGCCAGGAAGCACGAGCGGCGGGCCAAGGCCGGCCGGCTCTTCAAGGTGTTCGCCGTGGCCGGCGTCGTGGCGGGCGGCGCCTACGCCGCCTGGAGGTGGTGGGACAGGCAGGCCAACCCGGACTGGCTGGTCGAACCGCCCGCTCCCACGGAGGTCTCCGACCGCGCACCGCTGACCTCCGTCGACGGCAGCGGCCCGACTTCGCTCGACCCGGAGGCCCAGGCCAAACAGGCCGATGCGGAGAACAAGGGGACGGACGGCCCCGAGGGTGTGGACGGCACCGATCTCGACGACCGCCGCTGAGCAGTCCCCGCACAACGGAACGGGCGTCGGAAGACCTTGTCTTCCGACGCCCGTTCTGTCTGTCGTATGTGGAGCCTAGGAGATTCGAACTCCTGACATCTGCCTTGCAAAGGCAGCGCTCTACCAACTGAGCTAAGGCCCCGAAAAAACGGACAGCACCAGACACTTCAGTGTCTCGGCGACCGCCGCAGACCAGAGTACCGGGTACCCCCCGGAATCTTGCAAAAAACAAGGACTCCCGGTCGGCGACCACTCTCCGTAAGATGCTCGACGAGGTTCGCAGCAGCGAAGCCGCAGCGAAGGGGAGACGCCATGGATGCCGCCCAGCAAGAAGCAACAGCAAGGGCCAGGGAGCTTCAGCGCAGTTGGTACGGAGAACCTCTCGGGGCACTTTTCCGTCGGCTGATCGATGATCTCGGCCTGAACCAGGCCCGGCTCGCCGCGGTGCTCGGGCTGTCCGCCCCCATGCTCTCCCAGCTGATGAGCGGCCAGCGGGCCAAGATCGGTAACCCCGCGGTCGTCCAGCGCGTCCAGGCGCTCCAGGAACTGGCCGGTCAGGTCTCCGACGGCAGCGTCAGCGCGGGAGAGGCCGCCGACCGCATGGAAGAGATCAAGAAGTCCCAGGGCGGCTCCGTCCTCACCGGAACCAGCCAGACCGCCCACACCGGCGGCGCCCCGACCGTCCGGCGCGTGGTGCGTGAGATCCAGTCGCTGCTGCGGTCGGTCTCGGCCGCCGGCGACATCATCGATGCCGCCGACTCCCTCGCCCTGACCCACCCGGAGCTGGCAGAGTTCCTCAAGGTGTACGGCGCGGGACGCACTGCGGACGCGGTGGCGCATTACGAGGGACACCAGAGCTAGGGCCTGTCCGACATGTCCTAGGGCACTACCCCGAGAGCCGGGCACGAGCCGAAACAGGAACTGGGAGCGGGCGCAGCGCAATGGGTGAGGTCTTCGCCGGTCGGTACGAACTGATCGATCCGATCGGACGTGGTGGGGTCGGCGCCGTCTGGCGTGCCTGGGACCACCGGCGCCGCCGCTATGTGGCGGCCAAGGTCCTCCAGCAGAGCGACGCACACACGCTGCTGCGCTTCGTCCGCGAGCAGGCGCTGCGGATCGAGCATCCGCATGTGCTGGCCCCGGCCAGCTGGGCCGCGGACGACGACAAGGTCCTGTTCACCATGGATCTGGTGAGCGGCGGTTCGCTGGCCCATGTCATCGGCGACTACGGGCCGCTGCCTCCTCGTTTCGTCTGCACGCTGCTCGACCAACTGCTGTCCGGGCTGTCGACGGTGCATGCGGAGGGCGTCGTGCACCGGGACATCAAACCCGCCAACATCCTGATGGAGGCCACCGGGACCGGCCGGCCGCATCTGCGGCTGTCCGACTTCGGTATCTCCATGCGCAAGGGCGAGCCGCGTCTCACCGAGACCAACTATGTGGTGGGAACGCCGGGTTATTTTGCGCCGGAGCAGATGATGGGCGCGGAACCCGATTTCCCCGCGGACCTGTTCGCGGTCGGCCTCGTGGCGCTGTATCTGCTGCAGGGGAAGAAGCCTGACGCGCAGGCCATCGTCGAGCACTTCGCCGCGTACGGGACTCCCGGCGCCCCGGAAGGGATTCCCGAGCCGCTGTGGCAGGTCCTCGCGGGGCTGCTGCAGCCGGATCCCCAGGCCAGGTTCCGCACGGCCACGGGTGCGCGCAAGGCGCTGACGGCCGCGGTGGACATGCTGCCCGAGCCCGGCGTCGACGACGAGCCGGTGGAGGTGTTCGACCAACTCGGGCCGCTGCCCGCCGGTTTCGGGCCTGACGGACCGGTCACGCCTCCCAGAACGGCCGTGCAGGACGCACAGGCCGTACCACCCGCACAGCAGAGCCAGGCGGCCCAGCAGCCCGTGCAGCAGCCCTACACCCAGCCGCCGGCCCCGATGTCGGAGACGGGCAGCTTCCACCTCCCGCCGCCTCCGCAGCAGCCCGCATCGCCGCTCCAGCCGTCGCAGACTGCCACACCTCCCGCTCCGCTCCCGGCACACACGGCCGCCCCGTTCGCCGCACCCGCACCGGATCCTTCGCAGGCTTCCACGGCCGGGGTGCACCACGAGCCGGCTCTCACCCGGGCCTACACCACCGGGCAGCCGCAGGTTCCCGCCACGGGGTACCCCGCGCACGCACCGCAGAAGCGTCCGGGACCGCCCCTGAAGGTGGCGGTCCCGGTCCTGCTGGTGGCGCTGCTCTGTTTCGCCGTGGGTGTCTGGGCGCTGACCCAGAGCTGAGTGCGTCGGCCGGATCCCCGAGCCGTACGCGGCAGCGGTTCCGGCCGGCTACCAGGTCTGCGGCGGGCCGCCGTAGGGCGGTTGCCCACCCCCGGCCGGGCTCCCCGCGGCGGGGTCGTTCGAACCGGGCGGGGCCGTCTGCCCCGGCAACGCCTCCGGGCCCGCCGGACCCGTCGGCGCGGTCACCGCGCGGCGCCGGGCCAGCAGCGTCCACACACCGAGCCCGAGCACCAGCACCGCACCCGCACCTATCCCGGCCACGCCGATCTTCCTCATGGTGGCGCTCCTGGCCGCCTCGGGGTCGCTCTTGCCGCTCTTGGCCATGTCCCGGTCGTCCTGCGTGACCACGAAGTCCCCGGCATTCCCCGCGTACGGCGACTTCCGCGCCGTCCCCTCGACCTTGATCCTGAGGTTCAGCGGGATGGCCTTGTCGCCGTACGACTTCGCGATCTTCGGGTTGAGCGTCACCGACAGGTAGTACCAGCCGGCGAACCGCATGGCGCTGACGCTGCTGGTGGAGTTGTAGCGGTTCTCGTACGCCACCGGGGGCAGCGGATCCAGCGATACGGATGCGGGCTTGCCGGAGTACGACAACGGTGTCGCGTCGTCGACATGGCCATGGGCCGGATTGTCCAGGGACACCGCGAGCGCGCTGCCGATGAATTCGTCCGAGGCGTTGTTGTTGCTCAGGTCGGCGGTGGCGAAGATCTGCTGGCCCCAGTCCACCGGCACCCGGTAGAAGCGGGTCTGCCCCGGCGCGATGTCGTCGTGCCACTCGCCGGTTTCCAGGCTGGTCGCGTCGTAGTAGCTGGTGCCGCCCGACCGCTTCTGCGGGGCGGTGGTGGGGGGCGCGGGGGAGGCCGACGGCCAGTTCTCCGGCGCCTCGGTCGGCATCGAACCGGGCGATTTCAGCTGCGGTTCCGACTTGTAACGCAGTTCCAGGTCCCATTCACCGGGTGAGGACGTGGCCTTGCTCTCCCGCTCGATCAGGACGTTGTACGTTCCGGCTTCCTGGCAGGTGCTGCTGTCCTTCGCCGTGATCCGGTACGCGTACGCCGCGATCGGACGTGGATATTCCGCCGACTCGAACCGGGCGCTCTCCGAGCTGCACTGCAGGTCCGTGCTGTCCCTGATGCTGACCGTGATGCCATCCCCGTAGGCGACCTGGCCGCCGCCCCTGGGCACGGCCACCGCCGAGACGTACGCGTTCGTCTTCGCGTCGAGGTTCAGGCGGTAGTAGAGCTTCTCGCCGGGCTTGATCGAGCTCTTGTAGACCGATCCGGATGTGAGCGCCGACGCCTCGGTGCTGACCTCTACGCCGCTGACCTGCTTCGCCCCGGGCTCGAAGGTGTACGCGGTGTCCTCCCCGGCCGCGTACGCCTCCCCCGGCAGCGCCGCCGCCGCGCACATCGCCGCGACGGCGGCCAGCGCCACCCGGCCCCTGTTGCGCTGCCTCATCACGCGCTTCCCCTCGTCGTCTGTGTGGCGCGCCTGCGACGCCCGCGTACGAACACGAGCTCCGCGATCACCACCGCCATGGCGCCCGCCCCGGCAGCGGCCGCCATGCCGGTCCATCCTGCCCCGCCCGTACCGCTGCTGTCTCCGACGCCGCTCGAATTGCCCTTCTTGTCTGGCTTCTTGACCATGACAGCGGCGTGCGTCCGGGAACCGTCGACGCCGTACGCGAGGCCGATGTGCAGTGCACCGAGCGCGCCGACGACCACCCGAGCCCTGGAAGGCCCTCGGCGGCCTCACGCAACGACAGTCCGACAGACAGCGCCGCCCCTGGGCTCCACGGCCGCCGACCGACCCCCGTGCCGGCGCAGCCACCGGGGCGGCCTGCGCCGAACATCCACACCCAACATCCACATCCGCAGCCGCAGTGGCAGCCGCAGCCGGACGGCATCGGTCCCGTGACCTCACACGTACCCGGCCGAAAAACCCGGATCTTTTGCTCTCGCAACCTATTGATTCACCTAAGCAAATCCAAGAAGAGTGCAGGCGTCACGGCCCCGCTCACGGCCCCGCAACAGCACGAAGCCCCGGCCGCTCAGCGACCGGGGCCCGCAATCAGGCTGTTCTGTCTCACACACCCGAACCTGCGGGTACGGAGTCAGTCGCCTCCGTCCACAGATCCTGCTCGGCGCGATCCGCCTGGATCTGGCGGTACACGAGGAGCCCGCCGATGGCGGCCAGTGCGACCAGGAGAAGCTTCTTCACCGCGCGACCTCGTCTTTCCTTGACGTAGGGGACTTCTGCCGCCCGACTATACACACCGGCCGATATCGATCGGTGACCTGCCTGCGACCCAACTGGCGCCCGGGGAAGGCGATCACCCGGGAATCGCTCCGACCGGGGGCCACGCCCGTGCCGATCGTCCCGCGCGAGCCCGTCAAACCCGGCTGCACCAGACGAGTGGTGTTCATCTGAAGATCGGCAGATCTGCGGCGTCGGTCCACGAATTCGCGGGCCACATCCACATCATCAGAAAGGTAAGCAAACCGGACCACCCGAAAGCGAGGGGCCATGAGCACCGTCAAGGCCAGGAGCATCTGGACCGCCTTCGTCACCGCCTTCTTCGCGGTCCTCGCCGCTCTGGGGCTCATGAGCACCCCCGCGGCGGCCACGGAGCCGAGCGCCACGGAGCCGACCGCCACGAACCAGGAACACACGGGTGCGACCGCGGCAACCGCGACCACCCTGTCGGTGCGATGGACCCTTCCGCGTGACAGGGCGCTGCCACCCACGATGAAGCAGCGCATCCGCGCCGAGGCACACGGCTCCTCACCCGCCACCCGGCATCTGTCCGCAGACACGACGGACGCCACGGAAAGCAGGAGCTCCGCCCGCGCCACCCACGGAGCCCCGGCGGGGGACACGTCCCTCCTCCCACCGTGAGAGCCGCGCAACCGACGTACAGAGCCCCCGGGGCCGGTTCACACCGGGCGGGGGCTTCTCCGTGCGTTCCAGCCCCGCCCTGCCCCCTCCCGACGCGAGGACAGGGGCCAGAGAACAAGGGCCAGAGGACAGAAGACAGGCGAGGAGGACAGCAGAATGGATGGCAAGGAGAACAGCGGGGGCACCCGGCCCGACACACGCACCCCGTACACGGAACCGCACGCTGGACCGCGCCCGGACCGTACCCGGCCCACACCCGGAACCCGTCGCACCGACCACACGCAGAAGGCCCGGTGTCTCCGAAGAGACACCGGGCCTTCTGTTTTCACTGTGGGGCTAACAGGCTGTTTTCACTGTGGGGCTAACAGGATTTGAACCTGTGGCCTCATCCTTATCAGGTCGGTCTATCCGGGCCTCTGGGGCTGGCAAGTCCGGCTCACCTCCCTGAGTACCTGCCGACTTGGTTCGTGGTTGACCGCTCCGGGTCGCTGCTGTTGGTGTCATCTGCTGATGTCACTCGCGGGCTCGGGCTTGACATCGCCACCCGCCCCAACCCACCACTCGCCCCAGCTCCCATCCCGTCCGCCTTCGACCCACACACCGTGGAGCGGTCGTGGTTCAGGGCGTCAAGGTGGAGCGCGCCACTGTACGAACGACCT
>NZ_JBIBVN010000016.1:0-162359 GCF_043080425.1 Streptomyces sp. NPDC015032
CCGTTGCGTGGAGACACGCACGGCGGGTGCGGCGGGCGGGTCGGGGAAACGGGCTGGTCGCAAGGCCAGTGCCGCGCCCCGGCCCGACCCAACCCGATCCTGCTGGCTTTACTTGGTCACGCGGTGAGGGAGGGGTCGAGGCGGGCAAGGTGGCTGGCGCGGGTACGGTCGAGCGGGTGCGCGTCTCCCCGGCCGGCTCCAGCCTGTTCAGATCACGGACCGCCGCCGGCACGCGGGGGGAGTCAGTACGCTGCTTGCCTCCCACCTTCACCAGGCCCCGGTCCCTGAGCGCGGTCAGCAGCAGGTCGAGCACCTTCTCCTCCATCCCATGCTCGACCAACCGCGTGCGGAACTCTGACAGCACCGAGGCGTCGAACCCGGGATCATCCAGCTCCAGGCCGAGCGCGTATTTCAGGTCCATGCCGTACCGCCCCCGATGCGCTGCCGCCCGATCAGTGAGGTTCTCGGCGAACTGCAACACCGTCACCAGCGCGAGCCGGCCCGGTGACCAGCCTGGCCGTCCTCCGGCTTCGAACGCCTCGGCGAACTCGGCGTCCGAGAACAACTCGCCCAGCTCGTCACGGACCCGCATCGCCAACGGATACGGGCCCCGTGCCGCCACCGCCCGCGCCACCTGCGCGGTCAGCTCAGGCACCGTCGGCCACGGCCTCGGCCGCATCGACATTTCCACACCCCACCCGCGACCGGGAACGTCAAGACGGCCGCTGCTGTCCTGCCCAACAAGCCGTCAGACCTGCTGGGTACGGAATAAGCCAGCAGGATCGGTGGTGGACCTCCTACTGCCTGGTTCCGCATCCCGGGCAGAACGCGGCCCCCTGCGGCACGGCCGCGTTGCAGGAACCGCACGAGGGGTGCTGGGCGAGGTGGTGGCCGCACCCGGGACAGAACGCGCCGCCATGGGTCTCCGTACGGCACTGCGGGCAGACCAGCTGCCGGGGCGCGCTCGCGTCGTAGCTCTGTCCCGCGGTCTGCCCGGCGGCGTAGGCCCGATCCGCGACGAAGTCGTTCATCCCACGCCGGCGGGCCGCCTCCGCCTCTGCGGCGGTGTCGGGAGCACACTGCAGGCAGAGGCCCAGCTCGGCGTTCCAGCACCGCCCGCAGACGTACGAGGTACAGCGGGAGCAGCGGTTGAAGTGCCCCTGTGCGTTGGTGATCGCGCGCTGGAACGCGGTGTCCCTCGCACCGCCCCAGGTGGCACCGGCCAGCCCGTCGGCGGCATTGCCGATGGTGTTGGCGCTGCCACCCAGCAGGCTCCAGGCGGCGTTGGCCCCCTTGCCGATCCAACTCGCCGCCTGGCCCGATCTGAACGGTTCGAACGGCGAGCGCCAGGTGTCCGAACAGCGCGAGCACCGGAACTCGAACTGGAAACCCGCGCCGGTGCCGTGCTGCTGCGACAGGTCGCTGTAGTTGTTGCTGAAGTAGATCTCGTCGGCCACGTCTGAACCTCTGTACCTCGTGTATTCGATCAGGCATTCCCCCTCGCATCATGGCAATGATCGTTCGCCCCGGTACGGCCGGTGAGGTCACCGTTTGGCAATTCCTCCGCCGGTCGGCCACCCGGGCCGGCACGACACCGCGCCGCGCATCGGATGAACTCCGTTGCGCGGCGCGGCGGGTATCAGTGGCCAGGCGTCAGACTCCTGGCATCAGGACAGTGCCAGTTCGGTGACGTTGTTGGCCTCCAGGACCCACGTCGCGCTCAGGCCGCCTTCCTTGACACGTGCGTCGCCGTCGCCCTTGAGGACGCCGATGCGCTTGCCAGACAGTGCGATCTGAATCGTGTTGTTGTACTCGTGGACCCACGTGGCGCTGAGACCACCCTCCTTGACGTGCGCCTCGCCGTTGTCCTTCACGACGCCGATGCGGTCGCCCGACAATTCGAGCTGGATGACGTCGTCCGCCTCCACGACCCATGTGGCGCTGAGGCCGCCCTCCTTCACCCGCGCGACGCCATTGGCGGAGAGAACGCCGATACGGTCGCCGGCGAGGTCGATGCCGATGACGTCGTCGTACTCCCGGACCCACGTGGCGCTGAGGCCGCCCTCCTTCACCCAGGCGACGCCGTTGCCGGTGACCACACCGATGCGGATGCCGGAGAGTTCCAGCTCCTTGACCTTGACGGACTCCTTGACCCAGGTCGCGCTGAGGCCGCCCTCCTTCACGTACGCGTCACCGTTGTCCTTCACGACGCCGATGCGGTTGCCGGAGAGCGCGATCTGCTTGACGTCCGTCGACTCCTTGACCCACGTGGCGCTGAGGCCGCCCTCCTTCACCCAGGCGACGCCGTCACCCGTGAGGACGCCGATGCGGTTGCCGGAGAGGACGACCTGCTTGACGTTGTCGTGCTCCTTGACCCAGGTCGCACTGAGCCCGCCCTCCTTCACGTACGCGTCACCGTTGGCACGCAGCGTGCCGATGCGGTTGCCGCCGTCTCCGGAGACCGTGCCGGGTACCGCGTCGGCCGTGGACGCACCGGTGAGCCCGGCCAGCGCCAGAACGGCGGCGGCCGCGGAGAGAGTCTTGAGATTCATTCGTTCAACTCCTGCGAAAAGAGCGGCCCTTGGGCCCGGATCACGGCGCCCGCGGGAGGATTGGTCAATCCGAAGACGCTCAACGACTGGACCGACAGCGGGTGCGTCAACCGATGGGGTGATGGGGGCGTACCGGGTGGCCCGTGCGCGCCGGGGCGGGGCCGCACGGGTGCGGACGCGGCAGCGTCCTCCGCCGGCGAGGGGCGGCCCGGTGCCGGAACTCTGACGGCTCCTGGCGTACGGGCGTTGTTGCGTACCGTCGCGTTGGACTCAACACCCCGGCCGGGGCTGCCCAGATGACCTTCCGGCAGGGTGCGTGCGGGAGCGGTGCGCCTTGATAGCGTCGCTCCCGCGATTGCGGACCGCTCCCCGCCGGGGTCGTCGCTGCGCCCGGACGGCCCGCCCTCGGCGGACGGCCGCCGGAGCGGGCGTGCTGACGGGTACGGGGACGTTCGCGGCAAGGACGAAGAGGGCCTACGCATGAGCCTCGCGCAGTTGCACTACACCTCTGCCTCTGCGGGCGACGACGGGGGCGGGGACGGAACCGACGGCAGGTCGGGCGCACGGTTCACGGCGGTCAGCGCCGGCATACCCACGCCGGTGCTGGCCGAGGCTGAACAACTCCTCGGATACGAGCCGCCGACCGGTGCCCCGTACCACCCCACCAGCACCGAACTCCGCTCGTTCCCCGAGGCGTTCGGTTTCAGCGCACTGGCCGACGGCAGTCACCTGCTGAGCCGTACGGTGGCGCTCGGCGGCCCCGGCACGGGCCGATTCCACGCCCACGCGGTGCATCTCCCGGCGGGTGAACGACTGCCTGACGACGCGTTGCCGATCACGGCCTGGCGGTCGCCGAACTGGGCGTCCACCCCACCGGACGGCGGGGTGCCCCACCACATGGCCTCCCTGCCCGCCTCCCCTGCTTCCGGCCCGGAGGCGCTCAACGACTTCGCGGTCTCCCGGAGCCCCTGGCTCGCGGCGTTCTTCGCCGATCTGCGCCGGGTGAGCGAGGACCCGTCGTCGGCGCGTGTCGTGCTCGTGGAGCGGCAGAACACCGATGTGGCCCGGTGGATCGCCCTGGCCGCTGCCGTGCTCCCGGCGGAGAACGCGCAACGGCTGACCTTCGCGACGTACACCCGCCGTCCGGAACGGTCCCCGCATCAGGTCGTCGGAGTGCTGCCGGAGGACGCGCCCGGACCGGCGGGCCCCGACGGCGGACTGCGGGTGCACAACTGCGCCGGGCCGCGCCCGGAAGGACCGGTGGACGACACCTGGGCCGAGACCTGCGCCCGGATCTGGCGGAGCCGGTCCCCGGAGCTGTTCCAAGCGGCGGCGGCGCTGCCCGGCGAGCCCTTCGCCGCCGGGCCACTCGCGGCCACGGCGCTGTGCGCGGGAGTCGCCCTCGGCCCCGCCGAGCGTGCGGCGGCGGCCGACTGGGCAGCCGAGCGGCCGTACGCCCTGGGCGAGGAGCGGACGCGGCGGCTGACCGACGCGCTGACCGCTCCCGGCATCGATCGCACGACCGCCGAACTTTCCTGTGTGGCACGGCTGTTGACCGCCCTCGACGGGCGCTCCCCCGCCGCCGCGGCCGCGTCGCTCGCGGCTCTGCTGGTGACGGAGGCGGTACGCGGCGGCGATGTCACACTCGAACTGCCCGCGCGCTCGGCCTTCGCCGGATCGGACGGGCAACGTGCCGCCGCCGCGCTCGTCGCGATCCTGGGCGAGGACCTGCGTACCGAACTCGCCACCGGCGGGTCTGCCAAGTCCTCCCTTCCCGGCGCGTCGGCCGGGCCCGGGGCTTCCGCCGCGCCCGGCGGATCCGGCGCGCCCGGCGGATCCGGCGCGCCCGGCGGATCCGGCGCGCCCGGCGGATCCGGCCGTGGTGTGGCGCGCGCCGTGCAATTGCTGCGGATCGCGCGGCTGCTCGATGTGGACTGCGCGGACCTGCTCCCCGACGTCGTACACCGGATGGCCCGATCGCTGCTGGCCGAAGGGGCGGCCGGCTGCGCACCGGTGCTGCTCGACCTCCTGGACGAGCAGTTCGACGTGCGTACCGCGCTGCTGGGTGAGCTGGACCGGATCGCACCGCACGATCCGGCGGGGACGGAGCGGCTGCTGACCGGTGTCGCCCTGCCGTTCACCGGAGCGCAGGCGCTGCCGCATCTGCGGATGTGCGCGGCGGCACCGGACGCGAGGGCGGGCGGCGACGGCGATCGGCTGAAGGTGTTGAATACGGTGCTCCGCGCCGGTGGTATGTCACCTTTCACCGAACCGCTGGTGCTGCGGACCGGGGTGGGGCTGGTCTGGGGCGAGGACATGCCCACTGCGGGCGAGGCCCGGCTGCTGCTGAGCGCGACCACTTCGGACGCGCACCGCACGGCCGGTACCTGGCCCGTTCTCGTCGCGGCGGCGCTCGGGGCCCCCGCGGACGACGAGGAGACTCCCGAACTCGCCCATGACCTGCTGCGCGGCTTCCCGCAGGAGCTCGATGCGCGGTCGCGCGGCGCCCTCCTGCTCCTGGAGTTCGCGCGGGAGCTGCGGACGGGCGCGGCGGAGCCCGGCTGGGCGGAACGGGCCCGGAAGCTGTGTGCAGCAGCCGAGCCGGTGGAGGCGGGTGTACGCGATCAGGCGTTCGGCGTCCTGGCCGGGCAGCTGCTCGCCCCGGACCGGCCCGAGGCCGAGTTGTACGCGTTCGTCCACAGCGACGACGCGGACCTCATCGCGGCCTACGGCAGGGCCGCCCGCCACGAGGGCGTCCTGGCCCGGCTACGGGCCGAACCTGCCTATGTGGCCGACTGTTTCACCGTCTGGACGTCGCACCCGCACGCGGGCCGGGCCTGGAGCGAGGCGCGGGCGGCGCTGCTGGAGGAGGTGTTGCGGCCGGTGGTGCGCGGCCTGTCCGCCGGTGACGTGTCGGCGGTGGAGGAGGCCGCGGAGCGTACGGGCAGCAGCCGCACGGCGGAGGCGTTCCGGGCGTGGAACCGGCCGGGCGGTTTCGGTCGGCGGCTGGGCAACAGGCTGACGGCCCGGGTACGGCGGTCGTAGGGGTGTCCTCCGGTGTCGGGTGTCGCGAGCGGGCAGGGCCTGGGCTCGCCGACGGGTGCCGCAGGCGGGCGACGGGGTCGGGCGCCGGCCGTCGGGGACGAGGCCGCGGGCCGTGGCCGGGTGCCGACGGTCGGGGACGAGGTCGCGGGCCGTGGCCGGGTGCCGACGGTCGGGTGCCAGTGGCCGGGAGCGTGATCACGCGTCGTGATCACGCGTCGTGGTCGGGTGTCGCGGTCGGGTGTCGCGGTCGCGTGTCGTGGTCGGGTGTCGCGGTCGCGTGTCGTGGCACACCCGGGGGGACCGGTACCGTGTGACCTATCGATCTCGTGTGCTCCCGGCGGGCTGCGTGACACCCCCAGGAGGAACAGATGACGACGAACCGCGGACGCAAGGACGTCATCCGGGACCGAATGGCCGCGACCGGCGAGTCGTACAACGTCGCCGCCCGCAATCTGAAGGCGATGAAGGACATGGGCGCCACGCGTGAGGCCGTCCTCACCCAGCGCTGGCGTCCCGCCGATTCGCTCGATGTACCGTGCCCCTGCGGCGGCACCTGCGAGCCCGGCGAACGGTGCGAGCGGTGCCACGCCCTCCACCGGCATGTGGCCCGCTACCCCGGGAATGTCACGGACGTGGAGACCTGGGCGGACCGCTACGACTGCATGGGCTGCGCGTCCTCGTACATCCTGACCGTGGTCCTGCCCGGCCGGCCGTGGGGCGTCGCCGAGACGGTCGTCCGGGGCGGTTCCGCGGAGCCCGTCGTGCGGGCCCGGGTCTTCCCGGGCGTCGCCCACCCCCTGCTGCGGCCGGAGAGCGAGGGGCCCGGGGACGAGAACGAGGTCTGACGGCGGGCGCTTCGGCGCACCGGGCGTGTGCGCCCTGCTCAGCAGCGGCCTGCAACACGAGGGCCGGCCGGTCCACGCCGTCGAACGCCTCACGCTCTCCTGCGCGGCCTCCGCCCGCCGGTTCCAGGAGGCGCACGGCCGTCCCCGGCCACCGCTGGACGCCCATCCGGTGATCGTCGGCACCTGTGTGAGCGACCACGCGGGCGGATCCGAAGGTGACGGGCCCGTCCCACGAGTGACCTCCCGTACGGGCTGCCTGCCGCGGTGACGGCGTACGCCGTCACCGCGTCCGCCCGGTGTCGCCGGGCGCCGTCCGGAACAAGCCGTCCGGAGTGAGATCCGCTCTCAGCCCTCGTCCGGAGTGAGCCGCAGCGAGATCGAGTTGATGCAGTACCGCTGGTCCGTCGGGGTCGGGTAGCCCTCGCCCTCGAAGACGTGGCCGAGGTGCGATCCGCAGCGGGCGCAGCGGACCTCGGTGCGGACCATGCCGTGGCTGCGGTCCTGGATCAGTTCGACCGCGTCCGTGTCCTTCGGGTCGTAGAAGGACGGCCAGCCGCAGTGCGACTCGAATTTGGTGTCGGAGCGGAACAGCTCCGCGCCGCAGGCACGGCAGGAGTAGACGCCCGTGGTCCTGGTGTCGGTGTATTCGCCGACGAAGGCGGGTTCCGTGCCGGCCTGGCGCAGGACCGCGTACTCGGCGGGGGTCAGCTCCGCCCGCCACTGCTCGTCCGGCTTCTCGATGTCGTACGACACGTCGCTCCCTCAGCTCGACAGATGGTCCAGGATCTGCGGGCCGAGGTCCGTGACGTCGCCCGCCCCCATGGTGATAACGAGGTCGCCGGGCTTCACCATTCCCGCGATGATCTCGGGGACCGCCGCCTTGTCGTGGACTGCGGTGGCGTCGGCGCCCGCTGCCCTCGCCGCGTCGATGATCAGGGCGCTGGTGACGCCGGGGACCGGGTCCTCGCGGGCCGGGTAGATGTCCAGGACCACGGAGGTGTCGGCCAGTGCGAGGGCCTGGCCCATCTCGGTACCGAGCTCCTGGGTGCGGGAGAAGAGGTGGGGCTGGAAGACGACCAGGAGCCGGGCGTCGGACGCGGCGCCGCGCATCGCTTCGAGGTCCGCGGCCATCTCGGTGGGGTGGTGCGCGTACGAGTCGATGACCTGCACCCCGGCCGCCTCGCCCTTGAGCTGGAGGCGGCGCTTGACCCCGGTGTACTTGCCGAGGGCCGAGGCGAGGTTGTGGGCCGGGATGCCGAGGGCGACACCGGCGGTGAGGGCGGCCACCGCGTTGTGGGCGTAGTGGCGGCCGGGCACCGAGACGGTGAACGTGAGGAACCTGCCGTTCAGGATCACCGTGACCTCGCTGGTCAGACCGCGCGGGGTGACCTTGTGGACGCGTACGTCGGCGGTCTCGGACTCGCCGTAGGTGACGACCTTCGCCGAGGAGAGCGCGCGCACCCGCTCGGTCAGCTCGACGGCACCGGGCTGGTCGGCCGCGATGACCAGGGTGCCGCCGGGGACGATCTTGCCGGTGAACTTCTCGAAGGATTCGTAGATCTCGTCCATCGAGGCGTAGTTCGCGTGGTGGTCCAGCTCGACGTTGAGGACGATCGCGACCTCGGGGTCGTACTTCTGGAAGCTGCGGTCGCTCTCGTCCGCCTCGGCGACGAAGATCGCGCCCTCGCCGTGCGCGGCGTTGGTGCCGGGTCCGGCGAGGTCGCCGCCGATGGCGTACGAGGGGTCGAGGTCCAGTTCGGACAGGGCGACGGCCAGCATCGACGTGGTGGTCGTCTTGCCATGCGTGCCGGCCACCGCGATCGCGCGCGCGCCGACCATCAGGGAGGCCAGCGCGTCGGAGCGGTGGACGACCGGGATCGACAGCTCGGCCGCGCGCATCAGCTCCGGGTTGTCGGGGCGGATGGCGCTGGAGACGACCACGCACGAGGCGTCGTCCGCCAGATGTGCGGCGGCGTGCCCGATGTGGACGGTCGCCCCCAGCGCCCGCAGCGCCTCGGCCGTACCCGATTCCTTGGCGTCACTGCCCGCGACCTTCGCACCGCGCTGGGTGAGGATCTTCGCGATGCCCGACATTCCGGCGCCGCCGATGCCGATGAAGTGCGGCCGTTCCATGGCGGCAGGAATACCGGGTGCCATGCGTATGTCTCCCCAAAAGTCGATGTGCGTCGCGCACAGCCTATTCGCTGTGCGCGAAGAGCTTGAGCACCGGTACGCCGACCTTGTGACGGGCTCTCGACGCCCAGTCACGGTGGAAGAACTCCTCCACGTAGTGCGGCGCGGTCAGCACGATGACCTCGTCCGCCTCCGCGTCCTCGACCACGGTCTTCAGCTTGTCCAGCGGGTGCTCCTCGATCACCTGTCCGACCGCTTCGGAGCCTGCCTGTCGCAGCGCTTCGAGCGACACTTCGAGCGCCAGTTCGGCGGATTGCCGGGCATCCCCGCCCTCCGGTTCCTCGGCCTCGCGGGCGGCTTCCTTCAGTTCGCCCATCGCCAGGTCGTCGATGGCCCGCAACAGCACATCGGCCTGGTCACCGCGCGGCTGCATGAGCACGACGAAGGAAGTCCGCTCCTCTCCGTGCAGGGTGGTGACGAAGTCGACGTCCTCGGAAGTGAGGGCCTTCTCGATCATCAAAACGCTGGTGAACACCACGGGCGCCCTTCTGCTTCAGTGACCGTCGCCGGCCCCTGCTGAAACCATCCTTCCCCGTGCTCGCACGGGGTCTGCGAGAGTAATTGTGCCCACCGGGGGCTAACCGGAACGGCAAATTCCGCTGATTGTCAGATCCGACGGTATCGGGTGAAGAGGAACCCGGCCTCTTCCAGCACCGATGCAAGGGCGAATCGTTCCGGCACGACCACCGAGGGACCCCCGGCGATCCGCTGCGCGTCTCCGGCGGTCAGCATCGGCGAGAGCGTCAGACAGAGCTCGTCCAGCGCGTCGGCCGCCACGAACTGACCCAGCATCCTGGGGCCGCCCTCGGTCAGCAGCCGCGTGAGTCCGCGGTCCGCCAGCTCCCGTACGGCCCTGGCGGGGTCCACCCGGGAACCCTCCCCCGCGACCACCACCTCGGCGCCCGCCCGCCGCGCCACCGCGATCCGGTCCGCAGGGGCGCCGGCGCCGGTCAGCAGGAGGGTCGGGACGAGCGGCGAGACGAAGAGCGGCAGCGAGAAGTCCAGGTCCAGGCTGCCGCTCACGACGGCGATCGCCGGCGCGGCCCCCTGCCCGGCCGCGGCCCGGCGGGCAGCGAACGCCTCGCGCGCCCTGGCGGGCCGGTACCCCTCCAGCCGTACCGTCTCCGCCCCCACCACGACCGCATCGGCCAGCCCGCGCAGGGTGCCGAAGATCCGCATGTCGCCGGCGCAGGAGATCGGCTGCGAGCGCCCGTCGTGCTGGGCGGCTCCGTCGAGCGTCGACACCATGTTGGCGCGCAGCCAGGGGCCGTCCTGCTCGGGGTACGCGTAGGCCGCGGCCAGATCGTCCAGGCTCCATTCCCCCTCGTCGTCAGCCGGTGTCGGGTCGGTCACAGGGAAGAGGCGTCGCATGCTGTGCAGTCTGGCACGGCGCTTAAGCTTGAGAGTTGTGTCGTCCTCCACCGCCGTGCCGGGGCAGAGCCCCATAGCCGAAACGGCCCCGCTGTCCCTGTGCGCCCTAGAACCGCACGTTCCCGCCGACCGCCTGGTCGCCGAGATGGTGCCGCCGCCGCGCTTCGACTCCGTGCGCTTCGAGACCTATGTCCCGGACCCCAACCAGCCGAGCCAGATCGAGGCGGTCGAGGTCCTGAGCGGGTTCGCGGCCGGGCTCGGCGGGGCGCATGCCACCGGCTCCGGCAAGAACAAGGGAGCGCGCAGCGCGTCCGCAAAGGGGTGGTGGCGGGCGACGGGCGGGCGGTTCAGCAGGAAGCCGGCGGCCCCCGCGGCACCTCTCGGGGTCTACCTCGACGGCGGCTACGGCGTCGGCAAGACGCACCTGCTGGCCTCCCTCTGGCATGCCACACCCGCCGCGCCCTCGCTGAAGGCGTTCGGCACCTTCGTCGAGCTGACGAACCTGGTCGGCGCGCTGGGCTTCCAGCAGACCGTCCAGACGCTGAGCGGACACCGGCTCCTGTGCATCGACGAGTTCGAACTGGACGACCCGGGCGACACGGTGCTGGTGTCGTCGCTGCTCAGCCGGCTGGTCGAGGCGGGTGTCGCGCTCGCCGCCACCTCCAACACGCTGCCCGGCAAGCTCGGTGAGGGCCGGTTCGCCGCCGCCGACTTCCTGCGGGAGATCCAAGGGCTCTCCTCGCACTTCCGTCCGCTGCGGATCGACGGCGAGGACTACCGCCACCGCGGGCTGCCCGAGGCCCCCGCACCGTACTCCGACGAGCAGGTCACCAAGGCCGCGTACGCCACCGAGGGCGCCAGCCTGGACGACTTCCCCTCGCTCCTCGACCACCTCGCCCGGGTCCACCCGAGCCGCTACGGCGCGCTGACGGACGGTCTGCGGGCGGTCTGCCTCACCGACGTCCAGCCGGTACCGGACCAGTCGACCGCGCTGCGGCTCGTCGTCCTCGCCGACCGGCTGTACGACCGGGAGGTTCCGGTGCTCGCCTCCGGGGTGCCGTTCGACAGGCTGTTCAGCGAGGACATGCTGAACGGCGGGTACCGGAAGAAGTACTTCCGGGCAATCTCCCGGCTGACGGCGCTGGCGCGCGACGCAAAGGGTCTGGTGGCGCAGTAGGTTCGGGAACACACCGTCCGAAGCGGCTTCGGGCGGTATCGGCCGAGGGGCCCCCGGGCGCCTCGGATTTCCCGTATACAACCGCGCATCTCCCGTATCAACCGCGCACACCGTTCGAAGGGATCCAGTATGGCTACCACGCGTCAGGCGCACACGGTCTGGGAAGGCAACCTGATCGAGGGCAAGGGTGTCGTCACCTTCGACTCCTCCGGCATCGGCGACTACGAGGTCTCCTGGCCGTCGCGCGCGGAGAAGGCGAACGGCAGGACGAGTCCCGAGGAGCTCATCGCGGCGGCCCACTCCAGCTGCTTCTCGATGGCGCTGTCCAACGGCCTGGCCACGGCCGGCACCCCGCCGACCCGGCTGAACACCCGGGCCGAGGTCACCTTCCAGCCCGGTACCGGCATCACCGGCATTCACCTCACCGTCCAGGGCGAGGTGCCGGGTCTCGACGAGGCGGGCTTCGTCAAGGCCGCCGAGGACGCCAAGGCGAACTGCCCGGTCAGTCAGGCGCTCACGGGCACGACGATCACGCTCACCGCTTCCCTGGCCTGACCCCACGGGCCCCTGTGGGCCCATGACACGCACGAGGCCCGGTGACCCGCGTGGTTCCCGCGCGACGATACGCGTGGTACACACATGCGGGTCACTTCACCTGTCCGCCAGCAGGGAGTTGCCTCATGTCATCAGCGGTGTCACGACCCTCCGCAACACGACGACAGGTCCTGGCCGGCAGCGGCGCGGCCGTTGCCTCGATCGCCTTCGCCGGGGCGTTCTCCGAACTCTTCGCGGGTACCGCCGCCGCCCGGGGGCACAGCGGCTACGGCCCGCTCGTGCCCGACCCGGACGGTCTGCTCGACCTGCCGAGGGGCTTCCGGTACCGGGTCCTGTCCCGGGAGGGCGACCCGCTCCGTTCCGGCGAGGGCCAGGTCCCCAGCAACCACGACGGGATGGCCGCCTTCGCGGGCCGGCACGGTCACGTCCGCCTGGTGCGCAACCACGAGAACCGCGTCACCGCCAGGATCCCGGTCCCGGTAGTCGAGGGCCTCACCTACGACCCGATGGGCAAGGGCGGCTGCACCGCCCTGGAGCTGGACGGCCGCAACAACGTCCTGGGCGAACGCGTCGCCATCGCCGGTACTGCGGTGAACTGCGCGGGCGGCCGCACTCCTTGGAACACCTGGCTGACCTGCGAGGAGACCGAGGACAAGGCCGGCACCAACGGCTACACCAAGGACCACGGCTTCATCTTCGAGGTGGACGGCGCCGATCCGCGCCGCACCGGGGCCGTGCCGCTCACCGCGATGGGCCGCTTCCAGCACGAGGCGATCGCGATCGATCCGAAGAGCGGCATCGTGTACGAGACGGAGGACGCGTTCGACAAGCCGTTCGGGCTCTTCTACCGGTTCCTGCCGGACAAGCCGCTCGGCGGGACGGGCTCGCTGCGGGCGGGTGGCCATCTGGAGGCCATGCGCGTGCCGGGCGTCCCCGACCTCTCCGTGGTCCAGGAGCCCGGGGCGAGCTTCGAGGGCGTCGAGTGGGTGCCCGTACCGGATCCGCTGGCGGCCGGAACCCCGATCCGGTTCCAGGACTTCGGCGCGAAGGGCATCACGCACGCACAGAAGCTGGAGGGCTGTTACTGGGGCGGGTCCGCGGTCTACTTCGTCTCCAGTTTCGCGCACAGCTCGCAGGGTTCGGCGGCCGACCACTACGGCCAGGTGTGGCGGTACGAGCCGAAACGGCGCCGCCTCACGCTGGTGATCGTCTTCGGTCCCGGTACGGACGTCCAGCTGCCGGGCGAATCCCCGGACAACATCTGCCTGGCTCCCGACGGCGGACTGATGGTGTGCGAGGACGGCGACGGCGCGCAGCATGTGTTCGGCCTGACGCGGGGCGGCGAGGTGTACGCGATGGCGCGCGGCCGGCAGAACATCGGGACGGCCGAGGAGCCCGAGTGGGGCGAGTTCGCGGGGGTCACCTTCGCTCCGGACGGCGGGACGATGTTCGTCAACTGCTACACGCCGGGAACGACGTTCGCGGTGACGGGGCCGTGGCGCTGACGCGTTGACGTACCGGGGGCGGGCGGTCGCCGTCCGCCCCCTCCCGCCGTCCGGCCCCTTCCGCCGTCCGGCCCGTTCCGCCGTCCGCTCCCTTCCGCCGTCCGCTCCCTTTCGCCGTCCGCCTGGACGAGCCGGTCCGCGCGGCAGCGCTGAGCGTCGTCGTCGAGGCGACCAGCGCGGCCGCGTCGGCGCACATCGTCGCCATTCGTGCGTACGCGTAGAAGAACGGAACGTGCGGCGCATCCGCTCGGCGGACGGCAGGCGCGGACTCGACGGCCCGGGTGAATCCGCGGGCAACTCCGATGCCAGGAGGCGCCACAGGCGCCTCTTGGTGAGACAGAACGATACTTTCCGCGAGTGATCAATTCTGCACGAAAAATGACCGCTCTGATTCTTCTGGGGACGGTTCTCGGCAGTCTCGCCGGGTGCGGGAGTCTCGGAGACTCCTCCGCCGACGACCCCCCGGCCGTGGGACGTACGCCCGCCGCCATCCATGCTCCCTCGCACACGGCCTCGGCACGGCCTTCCGCGGGCGCGCCCTCCGCGACGGAGCAGCCACCGCCCACCATGCCTCCGGACCCGAAGACGCTGACACCGGTCTTCGCACACGGAGCGAGGACCGGCGAGAAGGTGGTGGCGCTGACCTTCGACGCCGACATGACGGCCGACCAGGGGCCGCGCGCGGCTGCGGGCGAACACTTCGACAACCCCGCTCTGATCGCGCTGCTGCGCCGGTCGAAGGTGCCCGCCACGGTGTTCATGACGGGTCGGTGGGCCGACGAGTACCCGGCGCAGGCCCGGTCCATCGGCACCGACGCGCTCTTCGAGATCGCCAACCACTCGTACAGCCACTACGCCTTCACGTCGCCGTGCTACGGGCTGCCGACCGTGGCGAAGGGCGGGACGCGCGGCGAGGTGGAGCGGGCCTTCGCCGCGTTCCGGAAGGCCGGTGTGCGCCATGTGGTGCCGTACTTCCGCTTCCCCGGCGGCTGCTACGACGATGCGACGCTGCGCGCGCTCGCGCCCGAGAAGGTGACGGCGGTGCAGTGGGACGTGGTCAGCGGCGACGCGTTCGCCACGGACGCGGACGCGGTGGCCCGGCAGGTGCTGGACGGGGTGAAACCGGGCTCGGTGGTCGTCATGCACTGCACCCGCAGCGCGGCGCCGGTCACGGACGAGGCGGTCCGCCAGGTGGTACCCGAGCTGCGCAGGCGCGGGTACCGCTTGGTGAAGGTCTCCGACCTGATGCGCGGATAGTCCGGGTGCGCAACGGCGGAGTCAGCCCGAGCAGGCCGTGCGCTGCGCCTCTGCCTTTTGCGGACCATCCGTGCGTACGAGCTGCTCAGCCGCGCAGCGAGGTGAGTCGGCAGGTGAGCACGGCCACCGCCGCGGCGAGGGCGGCGGCCGCGAGGAGCGGCAGGACCGGCAGGTGCACCGTGCCCGTCCGCGCTCCTGTCACCAGGCCCGTCACCGCCTGGTTCGCGGGCGAGCCGCTGGACACCAGGGCCAGGAGTGCGGCGAGCACGGTGCCGGCGACGGACCAGCCGCGCCGGTGCAGCAGCGGCCGGGTGCACAGCGCGCCGGCCGCTGCCCCCAGCAGCACGCAGCAGGCGGTGGCGAGCAGCCCGGCCAGACCGGCGGGCAGCAGGTGCACCCGGACGGCGCCGTCGGTGCTGGCCGGCTTGCTGATCAGCAGCACGATCGGGGTGGCGACCGCGCCCAGGATCCCGGCGCACCCGAGCGCGGCGAGGAGCGATGCGAGATGGACCCGCGGCGATCCCGCCGCCGCGGCGGTGACGGTCCGCGCGGCGGGCGGTTCCTGGTCGACGCAGAGCTGGACGAGCCAGGCGGCGACGGGCAGGAGCCCGGCGGCGGCGTATCCGAGCGAGTCGAGGACGGGCTGCCCCGACTGCACGCCGATGCCGAGGAAGGCCGCGTACAGCAGTACGGGGGCGAGCCAGCGCTGGGAACGGATCAGCAGGGCGGTCTGGTAGCGGAGAAGAGCGGTCATGGCGCCTCGACGGTGAGGTCGGTGCCCGGGACGGCGCCCGGGTCCTGGGTGACAGTGCCCGGGGCGGTCGTCAGGTGCCGGATGTGCCAGGGCGGGCGCGCGGTGAGGAGGGCGCGCAGCAGTGCGTCGGAGTGCGCGGCCGCGACGGTGAGCCGTACACCTCCGTCGGCCGCGGGCGTGTGCGCGGGTGCGCCCGGCAGCCCGGTGGGGAGTGCGGCCCCGGGTGGGCCCGCCGCCTCGATCCGTACCCGTGGCCCCGTACCCGATGCTCGCGCCGAGGGGGCGGCGACGAGCCCGTGCCCCTCGACCCGGAACACGGCATGGGCCGCCCCGGCGAGCCGGCGTGGGTCGTGGTCGACGAAGACGACGGTGGAACCCGCCGCGACCCGCTCGGACACGGCCCGGTCCAGCTCGTCGCGGGCCGCCGTGTCGAGGCCGGTCCATGCCTCGTCCAGGACCAGAAGCTCCGGTTCGGCGAGCAGTGCCTGGGCGACGGCGACCTTCTGGCTGGTGCCCTTGGAGAGTTCCGCAAGAGGTGTACGGGCATGGCCGGCGGCCCCGAAGCGGGCGAGCCACGACTGCGCCCGGTCCGCCGCCTCGGAGGTCCGCAGGCCGTGGATCCGGCCGAGGTGGACGAGATACCCGGCCGTGGTGAACGGCAGCGCGGCCGGGAACCGCTCGGGGACGTAGGCCGTACGGGACCTGCGACCGGTGATCCGGCCCTCCGTCGGGGTGTCGATCCCGGCGAGCAGCCGCAACAGCGTCGACTTGCCGCTTCCGTTGGCGCCCTCGATCCGGAGCAGGGCGTGCGCGGGCAGTTCGAGATCGACCCCGCGCAGCACCCATGGCCCGCCGAGACCGTACCGGCGGCCCACCCCGCGCAGGTTCAGTTGGCGGACGCCTTCTCGGGCTTGGCCTCGCTGGGCCGTACGATCACGAATCCTTCCCCGTCCAGCCGCAGTTGGACGGCCTCTCCGGAACCGCCGCGCACCATCGAGCCGAAGCTCTGCGAACGGTGCAGCGAGGTGGTCAGCTGGGAACTCCAGCCGACCACCGCGTCCGTGTCGACGCATACCGGCTGCTGGGGCGTGACAGGTATCACAATGGGGTAGCCCTCGCACATCAGGCCGAGTTTGCCGTATCCGGTGAAGACACTGTTGAAGATCCCGCCGCCGGTCATCCCGGCACCTTTCACGGTCTTGATCTCGTAGGAGAGCGTGGGATCGAAACAGAGCACGTTGCGGCCGTTGATGGTGAGGACGTCGCCCTGCTCCACGTCCACGATGAAGCAGTTGGCGGCCTCGTGCGCGAACCATGCCTCGCCCTGGCCGCGGACCGCCATCAGCGGCAGCCCCTCACCGGTGACGGCGCGCTTGAGCAGGCCGCCGAGGCCCTGCCCCTTGCGCTCGAACTGCAGATCGCCGCGGAAGGCGATCATCGATCCCTGCCGGGCATGCATCTCGCCGTTGACGGCGTACTTGATGGATTTGGCGTTCTGCAGCGTCATCCCCGGGGCCGTTGCCTGCTGCGCCAGGTGCTCGCTGGAAAAGAGATCGCTCTTCATGCGGTGCATCCTCACCCGGAGCGGTTCATTCTGCCAAGAAGGGTTTACCGGGCGGCTGGCAGACTGGGGCGAGTGAGTGAGAACGACACCCCCGAATCCCCCTCCGGACATCCGGCGGCCTCCTGCACCCGCGCGGCGGAAAGCCCGTTCAGGTCCGAGCGGACGAGTCGCGACGAGGCGCCCCAGTATGTGCTGCCCCTGGTCGTGCACATCGAGAAGACGGCTCCCCCGGCTCGTACCGACGCACTGCGGACTGCCGCCCGCGCGGTGCTCGTGATGCTCTCCGACGAGCGTTCGGTCGGCGAGGGCGAGTGGGCGCGGGCGATGCGGGACTGGCAGGACGCCCGGATCCGCAAGGTGGTACGCCGGGCGCGCGGCGCGGAGTGGCGCAAGGCGTGCGCCCTGCCCGGCATCACGGTCACGGGGGAGAGCGCCGAGGTGCGGGTCTTCCCGCCGGTGCCCCTGGACGGCTGGCCGAAGGAGCTGGCGAAGCTCCAGGTCTCGGGGACGGATCTGGACGACCCCGAGCCGCCGGCCGCACCCGACCCCACGGGCCCGGTGCTGTGGCTGAACCCGGAGCTGACCATGTCGGCGGGCAAGACGATGGCGCAGGTCGGACACGGCGCGCAACTCGCCTGGTGGGAGCTTTCGGACACCGAGCGCAAGGCGTGGCGCGAGGCGGGCTTCCCGCTCTCCGTCGCCACTGCGGGGGTGGGCCGGTGGCGGGAACTCATGGTGAGCGGACTTCCGGTGGTACGTGACGCCGGGTTCACCGAGATCGCCCCCGGGGAGACCGTTGTGGCGGAGGGGGCCCATCGTGTCGGTTCCCTCCCGCGGCTACGGCGGCCGTAGGGAAGTGTCCGACGGGCCGGTGACGGGCGGGGGGCGCGCTGAGGTCTCCGTCGAATCCGCTCCCGTGACGCCGCCACCGCCGCCGGTGCACCCCACCCCGTTCCCCAGCGGCTGGGCGCACCCGGGGGCCGGCCCTACCCGGAGCGGGCGGGTAGCAGGATCGTCGCGGGCGGCCGCATCCGGACGGGGGGCGTAGTGCCGCAGCTCAACCGGCTGACCAGCCGCTCGACTTCGTTCCTGCGGGCAGGGTGTGCCGGACAGCAGCCGGTGGGCCTGCCGCTGTTGCCGTCACGGCGTCGGCGGTGGGCCCGCCGGTCCCTGAGCGGCGGCGGGTCCGCCGCGCGAGCCGACGGCAACGTCCGACCTCCCGGATCGGGAACCTCAAATCAACCTCTGAACGTCCTCGTCTTCGGGTTCACCACCGCTCGCCGGGGCCATGAGCCCTGCACCGGGCGGAGGAGGGGGCGGCATGGAGCTGGGAATCGGTATCGGCTGGCGGCCGGAGATCGCGGACGCCGTCGAGGCGCTGCCGGGGATCGACTGGGTGGAGGCGGTCGCGGAGAACATCTGCGCCGGCCATCTGCCCGATTCGCTGGTGCGGCTCAGGCAACGCGGTGTCACCGTCGTCCCGCACGGCGTCTCGCTCGGCCTCGGCGGGGCCGAACGCCCCGACGCCGGCCGGCTCGCGGATCTCGCGGCCCGCGCCGAGCTGCTCGCCACCCCGCTGGTCACCGAGCACATCGCGTTCGTACGGGCCGGAGGGCCGCGCACCGCCTCCGTCGGGCTGGAAGCGGGCCATCTGCTGCCCGTACCCCGGACCTGGGAGGCGCTGGACGTGCTGTGCGAGAACGTACGGATCGCGCAGGAATCGCTGCCGGTGCCGCTGGCGCTGGAGAACATCGCGGCGCTGATCTCCTGGCCCGGCGAGGAGCTGACCGAGGGGCAGTTCCTCGCGGAACTCGTCGAGCGCACCGGTGTCCGGCTGCTGATCGACGTCGCCAATCTGCACACCAACCATGTCAACCGCGGTGAGGACCCGGCCACCGCGCTCGACGAGCTGCCGGTGGAGGCCATCGCCTACGTGCATGTGGCGGGCGGCGTCGAGAAGGACGGCGTCTGGCACGACACCCACGCCCACCCGGTCACCGGGCCCGTGCTCGACGTCCTCGCCGAGCTCCGCTCCCGGGTGGATCCGCCCGGCGTCCTCCTGGAACGGGACGACGACTTCCCTCCGGCCGGGGAACTGGCGGGCGAACTGACCACGATCCGCGCCACGCTGGACCGGGCGGCCACCCCGACTGCGCGGGCGCACACCGCAGGGCCCCGCCCGGGCGCCGGCCGGTCCGCGCCCGTCGCGAGGCCCGTCCCGCGCCCCCGAACCGCCGCGCCCCCGGACGCTGCGCGCGACCGGGTCGCGGTCGCCCAGACCGCGCTGCTCTCCGCCCTCGTCGCGGGCACCCCCGCCCCGCAGGGCTTCGACCACCGCAGGCTCGGGATCCAGAGCCGTGCCCTGGCGGCCAAACGGGCCGGTGTCGTCGCCAAGGTCGCGCCGGAACTGCCGGAGATCCTCGGCGACGGATACCGGGACGCCTTCCTCTCATATGCCAGGAACCGTCCCATGTCCGCCGGTTACCGGCGCGACGCCCTGGACTTCGCCGAGGGGCTGCTGATCGCGGGCCGGCCCTCCGACGACGCGGCACGGCGTCGGCTGACCCACTGGTGGCAGGACCGGGCGGCCGCCCGGCCGCCGCGCCGCTCCACCCGTCTGATACGAGCGGCCCGCGCGGCCCTGACCGGAAAGTGACCGGACGATGACCGGCATCAACGGCGTCGCCCTGGTGATGGATCTCTGCGTCGTGGCCTCCTCGGTCCTCCTGGTCGTGGGGCTCGCGCGCGCCCGCAGCAGCTCCGGCGGCTCCGGCGGCTCCGGCGGCTCCGCCCACGATCTCTTCGAGGTCGCCTTCCTGAACGGCGGTCCGGGCCGGGTGGTGGACACCGCTCTCACCGCCATGCGGACGGACGGACGGCTCGTCATCGGCGACCCCGGCATCGTTGCCGTCCAGCGGACGGACGCCCGTGACCCGGTGGAGCGCGCGGTACTCCAGGAACACGCCCTGGCCCCCAGCGGCGCGCTGCACACCCTGCGCGACGCGGCGATGCGGCATCCCGCGGTGCAGGAGATCGGCGACGGGCTCGCGGCCCGTGGTCTGCTGGTCTCTCCCGCCGCGAGCCGTATGTGGCTGCGCTGGGGCGTCGCACAGGGTCTGGGCTGCCTGCTGGCCGTTCCGCTCGCCGTCGTGGTGACGGTGACACAGGTGCTGGCCGACGACTCGGGCGACGCGTTCTCCTCCCTACCGTTCGTTCTCAAGGTCTTCCCGGCCCTGGTGATCGGCTTCCTGACCGGCTTCATCTGCGCGAGCGTCGCCCGGGGACGCGTCACCAGGGCGGGGCGGCAGGCGGCCGGGGCGTACCGCACCGCCCATGCCCACGACCCGCAGCCGGCCCATCTGGTGGCGACGCACGGGCTGCGGGCCCTGCCCGATCCCGTGCTCCGGGCGCAGCTGATCGCGGCGGCGCGGATGCGCCCGGCGGGGCGCGCCAGGGGCCGGGCGCCGGGGGCGTCCGCGGGGCCGTCCTCGGACTCCTCCGCCATGTTCCTCGCACCGGCGGTGTGGTGTGCGGCTGCGGGCCCCGGCCACGGCAGCTGCGGAAGTTCCCATGACGGAGGCAGCAGCGGAGGAGGAGGCGGCGGATGCAGTGCGGGGTCCGGTTGCGGCGGGTCGAGCGGCTCCGGCTGCGGCGGGTCGAGCGGTTCCAGCTGCTCCGGCGGCGGTTCCAGCTGTGGTGGAGGGTCCAGTTGCGGCAGCAGTTCCTGAGCGACCGCGGCGACCCGCTCCTCGGCCCGGGGCGTAGAACCGTCCACATGGTGAACAGACCATGGCGTTCCGTCACCCGGCCCGCATAGGAATCCGTCATGCTCTGGGTTCTGCTGCTGGTCGCATGGAGTGCGGCAGCCATCTCGTGCATCCGGCTCTGTCTCGTCGCCGCCCGCGCGGGACTGCTGCCCGACGCGTCGCCGGATGCCGTACGGAGGGTGACGGACGGTCATGAACTGACCTTGTACGAGACCGCTTTCCTGTCCGGCGGTCCGCACCGGGTGGTCGATCTGGCGCTGGTCACCATGCATCTGCGCAGGCGGCTGCTGCTCGCCCACACCGGGTGGGCAACCGTCGTGGACCCGGAGGGCCGGGACGAGATGGAGCGCGCGGTGATACGTGCCATCGGCCCGGAGGGCCAGTCCCCGATTGCGCCGATACGGGCGACCGCGGCCACCGCCGACGCCGTGCGCGCCCTTGCCGACCGGCTCGTCACCGCGGGCCTGGCCGTGCCCGGTGGCGCCGGGGACGGGGTCGCCGCCGCGGTCCGCGCGGTGCGCGGCGCAACTCTGCTGGTGATCGCGACGGGCGCTGCGGCGCTGCTGACACCCGGTCAGGAGGCCGGCCCCGGAGGCCCGGTGACGTCCTTGCTGGTCCGGTTCGGGCCACCGCTCGCGCTGACCCTGGGCTGTCTGGCCATAGCCCGGATGGAGGTCCATCCGTACAGCACCTGGGCCTCGCCGGCCGGGCAGCGGCTGCTGGCCGCGCACGAGTATCCGGCGGCGGACGCGGACCACGGCGTCCTGGCGGCGGTCGCCGTACGGGGTGTGCGCGCCGTGACCGATCCGGCGCTCCGGGCCGCGCTCGGGGGCGGGCCCGCGATTCCGGGCCCGTAGGACTCCTCGCCCCTCGTCGTCCCTCGTCAGGGGGATGGGAGCCGGAAATGACGCCGGTGCGGCGCGCGGAACGCGCGCCGCACCGGGAGCCGAACCCGGTGTCGCTGGAACGACGGGCGGCGCGGAAACGCGCCGGGGCCCGCCGTCTGATCTTCCGGGTTGGGGTGGCCGGAGCCCGCTCGCTACGCGAGCCCGGCCACCAGGTCTGCGACCGACTTCCGGCGTCCCGTGAAGAACGGGACCTCCTCGCGGACGTGCATCCGCGCCTCGGAGGCGCGCAGGTGACGCATCAGGTCGACGATGCGGTGCAGCTCGTCGGCCTCGAAGGCGAGGACCCACTCGTAGTCGCCGAGCGAGAAGGAGGCGACGGTGTTGGCCCGGACGTCGGGGTAGCCGCGGGCCATCTTGCCGTGGTCCGCGAGCATGCGGCGGCGGTCCTCGTCCGGCAGCAGGTACCAGTCGTAGGAGCGCACGAAGGGGTAGACGCTGATGTAGTTGCGCGGCGTCTCGTCGGCCAGGAACGCCGGGATGTGCGACTTGTTGAACTCGGCGGGGCGGTGCAGCGCCATGTTCGACCAGACCGGCTCCAGCGCCAGGCCCAGCCTGGTGCGCCGGAAGAGGTTGTACGCCTCCTGGAGCTCGTCCGCGGTCTCGGCGTGCCACCAGATCATGACGTCGGCGTCGGCACGCAGACCGGAGACGTCATAGGTGCCGCGCACGGTGATGTCCTTGGCCGTGAGCTGGTCGAACAGCTCCTGGACCTCGTCGGCGTAACCGGCACGGTCCGCGGGCAGCACATCACGCAGCTTGAAGACGGACCACAGCGTGTAGCGGACGACCTCGTTGAGATCCTTGGCCTTCTTACCCGCGTTGGGGCCCTTGCTTGATTTCACAGTCTCAGGCGCACTCATACGGCTATTGTCCCGCCTCGCTCCGAGTGCCCTGAACCAGGGTCGACGTGGCGATGATCTCTTCCCCGGGCCCGCCTTTGATATCGCGGGCGATCTCGTCCGCGGCCCGGTGGGCGCTCGCGACGCACGCCGGGATGCCGACGCCGTCGTAGACCGCTCCGCAGACCCGCAGCGCGGGCAGTTTGGCGACCTCGTCGCGGATCCGGGCGACCCGGGCGAGGTGTCCCACGGGGTACTGGGGCAGTCCGCCGATCCACCGGGTGACCTCGGTGTCCACGGGCTTCGCGGTCAGTCCGGTCGCCGTCGCCAGGTCGCGCAGCGATACGTCGACCAGTTCGGTGTCCTCGCGGTGCAGGTGGTCCTCCTCGCCGTACCGGCCGACGGAGGTACGCAGGACGAAGAGGTCGGGGGCGGAGTCGCAGACCCAGTTCCACTTGTGGGTGGAGAAGGTGGAGGCCTTGATGGTCCGGCCGTCCACCGGGGGCACCAGGAAGCCGGAGCGCCCGGCGAGTGCGCCGGTGGCGGCCACGTCGGAGCGGCGGAACGCCATGGTGACGAGGGCCATCGACGCGTACTCGACACCGGCGAGCTCGGCGGAGGCCGACGGGGACTCGGCGGCGAGCAGGGTCGAGGCGGACCAGGCGGGCGCGGCCAGCACGATGCCGTCGGCGTTGATCACCCGGTCGTCCGTGCGGACGTCCCAGCCGTCGGTGGTACGGGTCAGGCCGAGCACGGGGGTGGCGGTCAGGATCTCTCCGCCCGCCGCGCGCACGGCGTCGGCGACCGCGTTCGGGAGGGTGCCGATACCGCCGTCGATTCCCTGGAAGACCGGTCCGGTCTGCTGCCGGGCCGCGGCCCGCTCCTGGATGCGGCGGACCGCGTCGAGCAGCGAGCCGCCCTCCCGCGCCGCCTCGAAGAGCTGCGGTACGGCGGCGCGCATCGAGATCCGGTAGGCGTCGCCCGCGTACACGCCGCCGAGCAGCGGTTCCACGAGCCGGTCGACGACCTCGCGGCCCAGCCGGTCGGCGACGTACGCACCGACCGCGACATCGTCGCCGACGGCGGTCGGGGTGAGGTCGCGCTCCTGCGCGATGCGGGCGAGGCCCTCCGGGGAGAGCACTCCACTGAGCGCCGCCGGGTCGCCCGGCACTCCCATCACATGGCCCTTGGGCATGGGGCGCAGGGCGTCGCGCGTCCAGACCGACGCGGTGGCGGTGGCGGGCGGCTGGAGACGGTCACCGAGCCCGACGGCACGTGCCAGGGCGACCGCCTCCGGGCGCCGGGCGAGCATCGACTCGGCGCCCAGGTCGACCCGGGTGCCCGCGATCTCGCCGGTCATGAGCTTGCCACCGAGCCGGTCGGTGGCCTCCAGGAGGGTCACCCGCAGCCCTGCCCCGAGGAGCCGATGGGCGGCGGCGAGACCACTGATGCCACCGCCGATGACGACAACATGACCCGTGCCTGTGTCCGCGCGGTTGATTGATCGCTGCATGCCCCCACTCTCTCAAACCTCGTCCGAGTCCTGAACGTGACCGCTTCGAAACCGGTATCGGGCAACCCGCACCCCCGCCCCGTACGTCGAACCGGCACCATCAACCACCCGCCCCGGGGGAGAAGTTATGCAGACAGACCGGAATTCCGGCCGCCCGACCGTCCGCCGTTCACGCACGGCCCTGGCCGCCGGACTGCTGGCCGCGCTCCTCGCGCTCAGCGGCTGCGGCGCCCCGGGCGGTGCGAGCGATTCGGGTTCCGGCGACAGCAAGCAGGCACGCTCCGCGGGCGAGCGGAGCGCCGCGGACTCCGGAGCCGACAGAACGGCGCAGGGCCCGAAGGAGGCCGGTGGTTCGCCGGCGGAGCGGAAGAAGTCCGGCGACCTGCCCGTCGGCACCCATGTCGTCCGTACCGCCACGCTCTCCGTGGAGGTGAAGAGCGTGCCGAGGGCCGCCGCGGCCGCCCGCTCGGCGGCGGAGAACGCGGGTGGTCTGGTGGCCGACGAGGAGACCAAGCGGGTCGACGACACACGTGAAATGTCACACATCGTGCTGCGCGTTCCGCAGGGCGAATACGACGCGGTGCTGCGGGCGCTCGCGGGCGAAGGGAAGCTGCTCTCGCGCACGTCGTCCGCGAAGGACGTCACCGACCAGGTGGTCGACGTGGAGAGCCGGATCGCCACCCAGCGGGCGAGTGTGGCACGGGTGCGCAAGCTCATGGACCGGGCCGAGAAGCTCACCGACGTGGTCGCGCTGGAAGGTGAACTGAGCAGCCGTCAGGCGTCCTTGGAGTCGCTGCTCGCCCAGCAGTCGTCGCTCAAGGACCGCACCACGCTGGCCACGATCACCCTCGACCTCTCCGAGCCGGAGCCGACGGCCGAGGGCGGCGGTGACGACGACCCCGGTTTCCTGGACGCCCTCGGCGGCGGCTGGCAGGCCTTCGTCACGATGCTGCGGTGGCTTGCGATGGCGGTGGGCGCGGCGGCCCCGTTCCTGGCCGCGGCCGCCGTACTCCTGCTGCTGGGGCGGCTGCTGCGCGACCGGCTGCGCCGCCGCCGCGCACCGCGGTCGTCCGAGCCGTCGGGGCCGGCGTCCACTCCCCCGGCGTCGTAGCGTGGTCCCTTCGGACTCGGTGTCGAAGGGACGAGACATGACGGCGGAGCGACTGGTGATCATCGGTGGTGACGCGGCGGGCATGTCCGCCGCGTCCCAGGCCCGCCGGCTCAAGGGCCCCGGCGAGCTGGGCATCGTCGCCTTCGAGCGGGGCCATTTCACCTCGTACTCCGCCTGCGGCATCCCTTACTGGGTCGGCGGCGACGTCATGGAGCGGGACGACCTCATCGCCCGGACGCCGAAGGAGCACCGGGCCCGCGACATCGAGCTGCGGATGCGCACCGAGGTCACGGAGATCGATGTCGCCGGGCAGCGGGTGCGGGCCCTGGACCGGGAGACCGGTGAGACGTACTGGACGGACTTCGACAAGCTGGTGATCGCGACGGGTGCCCGGCCGGTGCGCCCGGCGCTGCCCGGCATGGACGCGCCCGGGGTGCACGGGGTGCAGACGCTGGACGACGGGCAGGCACTGCTGGAGTCGCTGGACCGGGTGGCACCGGGGCGCAGGCGGGCGGTCGTCGTCGGGGCGGGCTATATCGGCGTCGAGATGGCCGAGGCGATGCTGAAGCACGGTTTCGAGGTGACCGTGCTCAACCGCGGCGAGCAGCCGATGGCCACGCTCGACCCCGACATGGGGCGGCTGGTCCACGACGCGATGGACGGCCTCGGCATCACCACGGTCAACCGGGCCGAGGTCACCGCGATCCGCACCGGCCCGGACGGCCGGGTCCGCGCGGTCGCCACGGGCGACACCTCCTACCCGGCGGACGTGGTGGTGCTCGGGATCGGCGTGGAGCCGGAGACGACGCTGGCGCGCGCCGTCGGCCTCCCGCTGGGCCCGCACGGCGGGCTGCTCACCGATCTGTCGATGCGGGTCGTCGGGCAGGACAACATCTGGGCGGGCGGCGACTGCGTCGAGGTGCTCGACCTGGTGGCGGGCCGCACCCGTCACATCGCACTGGGCACCCATGCCAACAAGCACGGCCAGATCATCGGGTCCAACGTGGCGGGCGGCTACGGAACGTTCCCGGGGGTGGTGGGCACGGCCGTGAGCAAGGTGTGCGATCTGGAGATCGCCCGCACCGGGCTGCGCGAGAAGGACGCCCGCGCGGTGGGCCTGCGGTTCGTCACGGCGACGATCGAGTCGACGGGCCGGGCGGGCTACTACCCGGGGGCGCGGCCCATGACGGTGAAGATGCTCGCGGAGTACCGCACGGGGCGGCTGCTCGGCGTGCAGATCGTGGGCCGGGAAGGGGCCGCCAAGCGCGTGGACATCGCGGCCGTGGCGCTCACGGCCGGGATGACGGTGGACCAGATGACGGCCCTGGACCTGGGTTACGCGCCGCCGTTCTCACCGGTCTGGGACCCGGTCCTGGTGGCGGCCCGCAAGGCGGTGACGGCCCTGCGGCGGGCGGGCACCGCCTGAGAGCCCGTCGGGTGGCCTCTGCTCGGACGGCCCTCCGCTACCCGGCCGAAGAGCCACCCGACAGGCTCTGAGCTGAGTGCGCGGCGCCTGGCGACCCGGTTCCCTCAGCGCTCGGTCCGCTCGTGCACGTACTCCACGAGCCGGGTCAGGGCGTCCGGGTCCATCGACGGCATCACGCCGTGGCCCAGGTTGAAGACGTGGCCCTCCAGACCGGCAGCCGCGTCCAGCACCTCCTGGGCCTTCTCCTCCACCGCCGCCGTCGGCGCGAACAGCACCGCGGGGTCGAGGTTGCCCTGGAGCGCCTTGCCGGGGCCGACCCGGCGCGCCGCCTCGTCCAGCGGGACCCGCCAGTCGACGCCGACGACATCCGCGCCCGCCTCGCCCATCAGCCCGAGGAGCTCGCCCGTGCCGACACCGAAGTGAATGCGCGGGACCTGGTACGGGGCGACGGCCTCGAAGACCTTCGCCGAGGCGGGGAGCACCGAACGCCGGTAGTCGGCGGGGGCCAGCGCGCCCACCCAGGAGTCGAAGAGCTGGACGGCCGAGGCACCGGCCTCGATCTGCACCTTGAGGAAGGCACTGGTGATCTCGGCGAGCCGGTCGAGCAGGTCGGCCCAGAGCTGCGGGTCGCCGTACATCAGGGCCTTGGTGTGTTCGTGGTTGCGGGACGGGCCGCCCTCCACGAGGTAGCTCGCGAGGGTGAACGGCGCGCCCGCGAAGCCGATGAGGGGGGTGGCGCCCAGTTCGGCGGTGAGCAGGCCTATCGCCTCGGTGACGTAGTGGACGTCCTCGGGTGTGAGGTCGCGCAGCCGGGCCAGATCGGCGCGGGTACGGATCGGGTCGGCGACGACCGGGCCGACGCCGGGCTTGATGTCGAGGTCGATCCCGATCGCCTTGAGCGGTACCACGATGTCGCTGAAGTAGATCGCGGCGTCCACCTTGTGGCGCCGCACGGGCTGCATGGTGATCTCCGCGACCAGCTCCGGCATCATGCAGGAGTCGAGCATCGGGATGCCTTCGCGCACCTTCAGGTACTCCGGCAGCGAACGCCCCGCCTGGCGCATGAACCAGACCGGCGTGTGCGGCACGGGCTCGCGGCGGCACGCCTTCAGGAACGCCGACTCATGGGTGGCGGAGGTCTTCGTCTGCTGGCCCGTGGGGCGATCGTTGGCACTCACACCTGGAATCTTCGCACGAAGCCGCAAGCAGCCGGGCCCGCCCGGGTGTCCCTCCCTGCGCGAGGCTCCGGTTCCGCCTACTCTTCCCCGCATGGCTCCGGCTCAGGGACAGTTCTCCGATCAAACCGATGGCGCTGACGGCAAGGACAGCGCGGAGGGTGGTTCCGTCCCGCCCGCGTTCCGGTCGGCGGTGGACGCGCTGCACTCGGCGCGGCTGCGCCCGGAGCTGGAGGTGGAGTCGACGCCGCCGCCCAAGCGGCTCGCCCCGTACGCGTACGCCCTGGAGGCCGCGGTCGTCCAGGGCGAGGAGGACCTCGCCGACGGCCGTCTCGTGCTGCTCCACGATCCGGCCGGGCACGAGGCCTGGCAGGGGGCCTTCCGTCTGGTGACACTGGTACGGGCCGAGCTGGAGCCGGAGATGGCTTCCGATCCGCTGCTGCCGGAGGTGTGCTGGTCGTGGCTGACCGGTGCGCTGGAGGCGCGCGGTCTGTCGTACGCAGAGGCGGGCGGCACGGTGACCCGGGCCGGGTCGCACTACTTCGGCACGCTTGCCACCCGGCGCCCGGCGACGCAGATCGAGATCCGGGCGTCGTGGACGCCGCGCGAGGGCCGGGGCGGGGTGCCGGACACGGCGGCGCATCTGACGGCGTGGGGGGATCTGCTGTGCCAGATCGCCGGCCTGCCGCCGTCGGGTCCCGCGGACGCGGCCGTGGTGACGCTCCCCCAGCGGCGCGGCCCCCAGGCCCCCTGAAATCCTTCCCGCGGAACCCTCCCGCACGAAGCTCTGCCCACGTCGGTAACACTGCGTCACGAAATGCGCAGTATTACCGGCGTTCTTTTCGTACAATCGATCGCGCGTCCGATTTGCCCGAATTGTTACTCACTAAATCGTGATCTTCCTCTAAAGGAGGACGGGTCTGCTGCCGAAGAGGTCAATGACCCTTCAAGCACGGTTCGCCCCGGCTTCTTCCCCGAGCCGGCCCGTCCCGCCACTCCCCAGGAGGCCTGGTGTCCGTTCTCCTAGAGCAGCCCGCAAGCCTGGTCGCCTACCGCCCGAACAAGCCGACGGCCATGGTCGTCGTGGCCGACCCGCGCGTCCGTTCCACCGTCACCCGCCATCTGTGGGCACTCGGAGTACGTGACGTCATCGAGGCGTCGTCCATCGCGGAGGCCCGTCCCCGCGTCGGCAACCCACGCGACATCTGCGTAGCCGACGTCCATCTGCCCGACGGTTCCGGGCTGACCCTGTTGTCCGAGACCCGAGCCGCCGGCTGGCCGAACGGCCTCGCCCTCTCCGCCGCCGATGACATCGGCGCCGTGCGCAACGCCCTCGCGGGCGGCGTAAAGGGTTACGTCGTCACCGGCACCCGAACCAATATCGGCCACCCCACCCGTCCCGGCGTCGCCCCCATCGGCGCCAACGCCGCCCGTATGCACCGCCGGCCACCCGGCACCCCGAGCCACCCGGGCGGCTACCGCGAACTGTCCGGCCGCGAGGTCGAGGTCCTCCGGCTGGTCGCCGAGGGCCAGTCCAACAAGGCCATCGGTGTCTCCATGGGCCTGTCCGCCCTGACCGTCAAGAGCCATCTCGCCCGCATCGCCCGCAAGCTCGGCACCGGAGACCGCGCAGGAATGGTCGCCGTCGCCCTGCGAACGGGAATCATTCACTGACGCCCGTACCTCCGGCGCGGCTCCGCGCAGCGACACGGACCGGCTGGTTTGCATGCATCGGCGCCCGTCGACGGAACGTTCCGTCGACGGGCGCCGCACATACACGGATACCCTTGACACGTGACCGACGCCCAAGAGACCGCAGCAGACACTTCACTGCGAACCACCGGGGGCGCTCCCCCGGACGACGTCGCCCCGGCGCCGATCCCCTTGCTCGAACCTCGCGAGGGCATTCCCCCGGTGGTGGCGTCCGACGACGCCCTCGCCCGGGTGGTCGCCGCCTTCGCCTCGGGCTCCGGCCCGGTGGCCGTCGATGCCGAGCGCGCCTCCGGCTACCGCTACGGCCAGCGCGCCTACCTCGTGCAGCTGCGCCGCGACGGCGCGGGCAGTGCGCTGATCGACCCGGTCGGCTGCCCCGATCTGTCGAAGCTCGGTGAGGTACTGAGCGGCAGCGAGTGGATCCTGCACGCCGCCACCCAGGACCTGCCCTGTCTGCGCGAAATAGGGATGACCCCCACCGGGCTCTTCGACACGGAGCTGGCCGGACGGCTGGCCGGCTTCCCGCGGGTCGGACTGGGCGCCATGGTCGAGAGCGTGCTCGGGTACTCGCTGGAGAAGGGCCACTCCGCCGTCGACTGGTCCACCCGCCCGCTGCCCGACCCCTGGCTGCGCTACGCGGCGCTCGACGTCGAGCTGCTGATCGATCTGCGCAACGCCCTGGAGGACGAGCTCGACCGGCAGGGCAAGCTGGAGTGGGCGCGGGAGGAGTTCGACGCGATCGCCTCGGCGCCGCCCGCTCCCCCGCGCAAGGACCCCTGGCGCCGCACCTCGGGCATGCACAAGGTCCGCCGCCGCCGTCAGATGGCGGTGGTACGGGAGTTGTGGACCGTCCGTGACCAGGTCGCCCGGCGCCGCGACATCTCGCCCGGCAAGGTGCTGGGCGACGCCGCGATCGTCGAGGCCGCGCTCGCACTCCCGCCGAACACGCATGCGCTGACCGCCCTGCCCGGATTCGGTCACCGCATGGGGCGGCGGCAGCTGGAGCAGTGGCAGGCGGCCATCGACCGGGCCAAGGCGCTGCCGGATTCGGAGCTGCCGCAGCCCGGCCAGACCCTCGCCGGTCCGCCGCCGCCCCGCGCCTGGGCCGACAAGGACCCGGCGGCAGCGGCCCGGCTCGCGGCCGCCCGCGCCGCGGTGTCGGAGCTCGCCGAGCGGCTGCACATGCCGCAGGAGAACCTGATCACCCCGGACACGGTGCGCCGGGTCTGCTGGGAGCCGCCCAAAAATCCGACCCTGGACGCGATCGAATCCGCGCTCACCGGGTACGGGGCGCGGCGTTGGCAGATCGAACAGGTGACCCCGCTGCTGGTCCGCGCGCTGACATCGGCGGCCTGAGGGTTCGCCGTCGAGGGGCGTATTCACGCCAGGTTGCGAGGTTCGGGTCGGACCGTGCCCTTGATCACCGGACGGGCTGTTCTCCCAGCCCGTCCGGCGTTCGCCGTTTCCGGCGCGACGGGCGGCCGGGCCGCTGGTTGCTCCTGGCCGCCCGCCCCGCCGGCACACCCGGCGGGGCGGCACTTCGGCCCGTCCGGCGTTTGAGGACGAAACGGTCCTCGCGGCTCCCCGCCCGCATGTGACCTTCGCCGCTCCCGTCGGAAGGGGTGGGCAGTCTGGTTACCCGCAAGTAGCATGAGGGAAGCGGTACGCCTGCGGGCGTGCCCCGCAGCAGTGCCATCCCGCACCCTGGAGGAGAGCCATCGTGCCTCGTACCATCCGGGACGTCGTCTTCGTCGACGGCGTCCGCACCCCGTTCGGCAAAGCGGGCCCGAAGGGCATCTACCACGAGACCCGCGCCGACGATCTCGTCGTGAAGGCCATCCGGGAGCTGCTGCGCCGCAACCCGGACCTGGACCCCGCGAAGATCGACGAGGTCGCCATCGCCGCGACCACGCAGATCGGTGACCAGGGTCTGACGCTGGGCCGTACCGCCGGGATCCTGGCCGGGCTGCCGCAGTCCGTCCCCGGTTACTCCATCGACCGCATGTGTGCGGGCGCCCTGACCGCCGTCACTTCGACGGCCGGTTCCATCGCCTTCGGCGCGTACGACGTCGTCGTCGCCGGTGGTGTCGAGCACATGGGCCGCCACCCGATGGGCGAGGGCGTGGACCCGAACCCGCGCTTCGTGTCGGAGAAGCTGGTCGACGAGTCCGCCCTGTTCATGGGCATGACCGCGGAAAATCTGCACGACCGGTACCCGCAGATCACCAAGGTCCGTGCCGACGAGTACGCGGTCCGCTCGCAGGAGAAGGCCGCCAAGGCGTACGCCGACGGCAAGATCCAGCAGGACCTGGTGCCGGTCTCGGTGCGTCGCACCAACCCGGAGGGCGGCGAGACCGGCTGGGGCCTGGTCACCGCCGACGAGCCGATGCGCCCGGGTACGACTCTGGAGTCCCTCGCGGGTCTGAAGACCCCGTTCCGTGCCCACGGCCGGGTCACCGCCGGTAACGCCGCGGGGCTCAACGACGGCGCCACCGCCTCGATCATCGCCTCCGAGGACTTCGCCCGCGAGAACGGCCTCCCGGTCAAGATGCGCCTGGTCTCCTACGCCTTCGCGGGCGTCGAGCCCGAGGTGATGGGGTACGGGCCGATCCCGGCGACCGAGAAAGCCCTGGCCAAGGCCGGGCTGGCCATCGAGGACATCGGTCTCTTCGAGATCAACGAGGCGTTCGCCGTCCAGGTCCTGGCCTTCCTGGACCACTACGGCATCGCCGACGACGACGCGCGCGTCAACCAGTACGGCGGTGCCATCGCCTACGGCCACCCGCTGGCCTCCTCCGGTGTGCGTCTGATGACGCAGCTGGCCCGCCAGTTCGAGGAGCAGCCGGAGGTCCGCTACGGCCTCACCACCATGTGCGTCGGCTTCGGCATGGGCGCCACGGTCATCTGGGAGAACCCGCACCACAAGGACGCCGGAGGCAGCAAGTGACCACCACAGCCGAGCTTTTGAAGGGTGCGGCCGAGCTGTTCCCGGACGAGGTCGTGACGTCGGCGCACGTACGCCACCTCGACCTTCCGGCGGGTGCGGGCCGCTTCGCCCTCATCACGCTGGACAACGGCCTGGACCACACCAAGCCGACCACCTTCGGACCGCAGTCGCTGGCGAACCTGAACGCCGCGATCGACCAGGTCGAGAAGGAGGCCGCCGAGGGCGCGATCATCGGCATCGGCATCACGGGCAAGCCGTTCATCTTCGCGGTCGGCGCCGACCTCAAGGGCGTCGAGCTGCTGAAGACCCACGACGACGCACTGGCCATCGGCAAGGGCGGCCACGACGTCTTCCGCCGCCTCTCCGGCCTCGCGGTCCCGACGTTCGCGTACTACAACGGCGCGGCGATGGGCGGCGGTGTCGAGGTCGGTCTGCACTGCTCGTACCGGACCGTCTCCAAGGCGCTGCCCGCGTTCTCGCTGCCCGAGGTCTTCCTCGGTCTGGTCCCCGGCTGGGGTGGCTGCGCGCTGCTGCCGAACCTGATCGGTGCCGACCGCGCGGTCTCCGTCATCATCGAGAACTCGCTGAACCAGAACCGCCAGCTGAGGGGCAAGCAGGTCTTCGAGCTCGGGATCGCCGACGCGATCTTCGAGGGCGCGGACTTCCTGGAGCAGTCGCTGGTGTGGACCGCTTCGGTGCTGAACGGCACGGTCACGGTGGAGCGCCCCGGGATCGACCGCGGCGACGCCTGGGACCAGGCCGTCGCCCGGGGCAGGGCCATCGCCGACTCGAAGGTGCACGGTGCGGCCCCGGCCGCGTACCGCGCGCTGGACATCATCGCCGCGGCGAAGAACGGCGACCTGAGCGCCGGCTTCGACGCCGAGGACCAGGCCCTCGCGGACCTGATCATGGGCGGTGAGCTGCGCTCCGGGATCTACTCCTTCAACCTGGTCCAGAAGCGCGCCAAGCGCCCGGCCGGGGCTCCGGACAAGGCCCTGGCCCGCCCGGTCACCAAGGTCGGCGTCGTCGGTGCCGGTCTGATGGCCTCGCAGCTGGCGCTGCTGTTCCTGCGCCGTCTGGAGGTGCCGGTCGTGCTGACCGACATCGACCAGGAACGCGTCGACAAGGGTGTGGGCTATGTCCACGCCGAGGTCGAGAAGCTGCTCGGCAAGGGCCGCATCAACCAGGACAAGGCCAACCGCCTCAAGGCCCTGGTCTCCGGTGTGCTGGACAAGGCGGAGGGCTTCTCCGACGCCGACTTCATCATCGAGGCCGTCTTCGAGGAGATCGGCGTCAAGCAGCAGGTCTTCGCGGAGGTCGAGGCGGTCGCCCCGGCACACGCGATCCTCGCCACCAACACCTCGTCCCTCTCGGTCACCGAGATGGCGTCGAAGCTGAAGAACCCCGAGCGGGTCGTCGGCTTCCACTTCTTCAACCCGGTCGCGATCCTGCCGCTGCTGGAGATCGTGCGCGGCGAGCGGACCGACGACGCCTCGCTGGCCACGGCCTTCGGTGTGGCCCGCAAGCTGAAGAAGACCGCGGTCCTGGTGAAGGACGCCCCGGCGTTCGTCGTCAACCGCATCCTCACCCGCTTCATGGGCGAGATCCAGAACGTCATCGACGAGGGCACGCCGGTCGAGACGGCGGAGAAGGCCGTCGAGCCGCTCGGTCTGCCGATGTCCCCGCTGGTGCTCCTGGAGCTGGTCGGTCCGGCGATCGGTCTGCACGTCTCAAAGACCCTGAACCGCGCTTTCCCGGACCGCTTCACGGTCTCCGAGAACCTGGCCGCCGTGGTCGAGGCCGGCAAGCGCGGCTTCTACGTCTACGACTCCGGCAAGCCGGAGCTGGACCCGGAGGTCGCCGCGCTCCTCAAGCAGGGCGACGTCGTCCTGTCCGAGGAGCAGGTCCGCGACCGTGTCCTGGACGCGGTCGCGCAGGAGATCGGTCTGATGCTGGACGAGGGCGTCGTCGCCGAGGCCCAGGACATCGACCTCTGCCTGATCACCGGCGCGGGCTGGCCCTTCCACCTGGGCGGCATCACGCCGTACCTGGACCGCGAGGGCGTCTCGGAGCGGGTGAACGGCAAGAAGTTCCTGGAGCCGGGCGTGGCGAGCGTTCCGGCGTAGTGCCACCGATCAGCTGACGCAGCTTCACGAAAAACGCACAAGCGCAACCGCGGCGGGCCGTACGAACCTCTCGTACGGCCCGCTTCTGCGCACCAAGAGTCCGAAACGTAGCCCGTAGGCATGCACCGCCGTCGGCGGCTGACGGGCTCCGGCCGCGCTCGGCGCATGACACCCTTGGGGGATGCGGAGTGAACCGGCCCTGGTGATCGTCGACGCGGCGAATGTGGTCGGGTCGGTACCGGACGGATGGTGGCGGGACCGGCACGGGGCGGCCGTACGATTGCGGGACTCGCTGGTCCCGTTCGCCGCGGCCGGCCTGGAGACCCTTCCCGGTCCCGTCGAACTGGTACTGGTCGTCGAGGGCGCGGCCCGGGGCGTCGCATCGGTCCCCGGGGTTCGGGTGGAGCCGGCGGCCGGGAGCGGTGACGATCGGATCGTGGAACTGGTCGCCGCCGCCCTGTCCCGTCCGCCGGGCCGTACTTGTGTCGTGGTCACCGCGGACCGGGAGCTGCGGCGGCGGGTGGCGGCCTACGGGGCGCGGTGCGTGGGCCCCCGTGCGGTACGGCCGCTGCCGCCGTCGCGCACCGGCTGAGCTGGGGCCTTTCGTTTGGATCAGGCCGGATCAGGGAGCGGGGTCTGGTGCGTGCGATCGCAAGGCGGAGGAGGGAGTCAGATGGGGTCTCCCCTGCTCGAGCGGAGCCGAGAGCTTGGGGAAGGAGCCCTGGCGAGTGACGACAACGCGGAGGGGGGTCCCCCCTGGCCCTTAATGCCTTGGGGGAGTGCGTGCCAGACCCCGCGAGCCCGGCATGATCCAAACGAGAGGCCCTAAGGCCGGCCGACGGGCTTGCCGATCCGGCTGTGGCTGCGCCCGTACATGAAGTAGATGATCACGCCGATGATCATCCAGACGGCGAACCGCAGCCAGGTCTCCGCCGGCAGGTTGAGCATCAGCCACACCGAGGCGGCCACCGAGAGGATCGGGAGCAGCGGCACCCACGGGGTGCGGAACGCGCGGTGCAGTTCGGGGCGGGTGCGGCGCAGCACCAGAACGCCCAGGGCGACGACGACGAACGCGAAGAGCGTGCCGATGTTCACCAGCGTCGCCAGTTCGTTGATGCTGGTGAAGCCCGCGACGATCGCGATGACCACGCCGAGCAGGATGGTCGGGCGGTACGGGGTGCGGTAGCGGGGGTGGGTCACGGAGAAGAACCGCGGGAGCAGCCCGTCGCGGCTCATCGCGAAGAACACCCGGGTCTGCCCGAGCAGCAGGATCAGACAGACCGTGGTGAGGCCGATCGCGGCGCCGAAGCTGATGAGTCCGGCGTAGACCGGATGGCCGACGGCCTTGAAGGCATCGGCCAGCGGGGCCTCGACGGACAGCTCGGAGTAGTGCTGCATGCCCGTGACCACCAGTGACACGGCGACATAGAGCAGGGTGCAGATGAAGAGCGAGGCGAGGATGCCACGTGGCATGTCACGTTGCGGAACCTTCGTCTCCTCGGCGGCGGTGGCCACCACGTCGAAGCCGATGAAGGCGAAGAAGACGATGGAGGCGGCGGTGAAGATGCCCATGACGCCGAAGTTCGTGGGCGCGTAGCCGAACATGAGCTGGACCAGGGGCGCGGTCAGTCCGGATCCGGCGGGCTGCGGCTGCGCCTCGGGGATGAACGGCGAGTAGTTGGCGGCCTTGACGAAGAACAGTCCCGCGATGATCACGATCAGGACCACGGCGACCTTGATGGCGACGACAATCGTCGTGACCCGGGCCGAGAGCTTCATGCCGAGCACCAGGACGACGGTCAGGACGAGCACCAGGACGAACGCGAGGATGTCGAAGCCGAATCCTTTCGCCACATCGGTTCCGGAGAGCGCGTCGGGAATGGACCAGCCGAAGTTGTCCAGCAGCGAGCGGACGTAGCCGGACCAGCCGACCGCCACCACCGCCGTGCCGAGCGCGAACTCCAGCACCAGGTCCCAGCCGATGATCCAGGCGACGAGCTCGCCGAGCGAGGCGTACGCGAAGGTGTATGCGGAGCCGGCGACGGGGACGGTGGAGGCGAACTCGGCGTAGCAGAGCGCCGCCAGACCGCAGACGATGCCCGCGGCCACGAAGGCGAGGGCGGTAGCGGGACCGGCGGTCTCCTTGGCCACCTTGCCGGTGAGCACGAAGATGCCGGTGCCGATGATGACGCCCACTCCGAAGACCGTGAGATCCAGCGCGGAGAGGGACTTCCTGAGCGCGTGCTCCGGCTCCTCGGTGTCGCGGATGGACTGTTCGACCGTCTTGGTCCGGAACAGTCCGTCACTGCTGGGTGGTGTGTCCTGCTGGGCAGTCACCGGCGTACCTCCACGCACTCGTCGTGCACGCCATGATTCTGACCATATCCGCAGCAAAGTGCCCATACTGGTCGATTTCACACAAATGGGCCGGTCGGACCACCCGTGCAGGGTGGACCGACCGGCCCATCGGCCGTATCGCGGTTCGCTCGTAAGGACCCGGGGCCCCGCGGTCCCGAGACCGCCCGGCCCCGGCCTCCGGTCAGTCCCGGACGGGCTCGACGACCACGGAGCTGTCCTCCGCCGCCACCTCGTAGCGGCCGTCCTGCCTGGCCACCAGGCCGGTGACCTGACGGGCGATGTCCGGGGCGGTCAGTCCGATCTCGGCCAGGACCTCCTTGCGGGAGGCGTGGTCCAGGAAGCGGGGCGGAATGCCGAAGTCGCGCAGCGGTACGTCGACACCGGCGTCGCGCAGCGCCTGGGCGACGGCGGAGCCGACGCCGCCGGCCCTGCTGTTGTCCTCGACGGTGACGACGACCCGGTGCCGCTCGGCGAGCGGGGCCATGGCCTCGTCGACCGGCTTGACCCAGCGCGGGTCGACGACGGTCGTCGAGATGCCCTGGGCGTCCAGCAGGTCGGCGATCTCCAGGCACATCGGGGCGAGCGCGCCGACGGAGACGAGGAGGACATCCGGCCGGGCGGCGCCGGGCTCGCGCAGGACATCCATGCCGCCGACCCTGCCGACGGCCTTGACCGCCGGGCCGACCGCACCCTTGGAGAAGCGCACCACGGTCGGCGCGTCGTCGACCTCGACGGCCTCCCGCAGCTGGGCACGGACCTGGTCGGCGTCGCGCGGGGCGGCGATCCGGAGCGTGGGCACGCACTGCAGGATCGACATGTCCCACATGCCGTTGTGCGAGGCGCCGTCGGTGCCGGTGACACCGGCCCGGTCCAGGACGAAGGTCACACCGCACTTGTGCAGCGCGACGTCCATCAGGACCTGGTCGAAGGCGCGGTTGAGGAAGGTGGCGTACACCGCGAAGACGGGGTGCAGTCCGCCGGTGGCGAGGCCGGCCGCGGAGACCGCGCCGTGCTGCTCGGCGATGCCGACGTCGTAGATCCGGTCGGGGAACTCCTTCTCGAACATGGTCAGGCCGACCGGCTGGAGCATGGCCGCGGTGATCGCGACGATGTCCTTGCGCTCCTTGCCGAGCTTGACCATCTCCTCGCCGAAGACGGAGGTCCAGTCGAGGCCCGAGGTGGCGACCGGCAGGCCGGTGTCGGGGTGGATCTTGCCGACGGCGTGGAAGCGGTCGGCCTCGTCGAGCAGGGCGGGGGTGTAGCCGCGGCCCTTCTCGGTGAGGCAGTGCACGATGACGGGACCGCCGAAGCGCTTGGCGCGCTGGAGCGCGGACTCCAGGGCCTCGATGTCATGGCCGTCGATCGGGCCGACGTACTTCAGGCCGAGGTCCTCGAACATGCCCTGCGGGGCGATGAAGTCCTTCAGCCCCTTCTTGGCACCGTGCAGGGTCTCGTACAGCGGCCTCCCGACGACGGGGGTGCGCTCCAGGAGGTCCTTGCCGCGGGCCAGGAAGCGCTCGTAGCCGTCGGTGGTGCGCAGCGTCGCGAGGTGGTTGGCCAGGCCGCCGATGGTCGGGGCATAGGAGCGCTCGTTGTCGTTGACAACGATGACGAGCGGGCGGTCCTTGGCGGCGGCGATGTTGTTCAGCGCCTCCCAGGCCATGCCGCCGGTGAGCGCGCCGTCACCGATGACCGCGACGACGTGGTCGTCCTTGCCCAGCACCTCGTTGGCCTTGGCGAGGCCGTCGGCCCAGCCGAGCACGGTGGAGGCGTGCGAGTTCTCGATGATGTCGTGCTCGGACTCCGCGCGGGAGGGGTAGCCGGAGAGGCCGCCCTTGCTCTTGAGCTTCGAGAAGTCCTGGCGACCGGTGAGGAGCTTGTGCACATAACTCTGGTGACCGGTGTCGAACAGCACCTTGTCCTTCGGCGAATCGAAGACACGGTGCAGGGCGATGGTCAGCTCGACCACGCCCAGGTTGGGGCCGAGATGGCCCCCGGTCTTCGAAACGGCGTCGACGAGGAAGGTCCGGATCTCTTCGGCGAGCTGGTCCAGCTGCTCGGGAGTGAGCCGGTCCAGGTCACGCGGTCCACCGATGCGGGTCAGCAGAGCCACCCGTTCCTCCTTGCGTTTGAGCTGGTCGAGCATGCCGATCCGATGAGTCTAATGTTCCGTGCGTCGCGGCAGGCATCGGGCGGGGGTGTGCTGTCACACGCCCTTCACTGGAACCGGCAGTGCCCGGCACCCGGATCGGGTGCCGGGCGGGCGCGTTCCTTACGCGCGACCTGCGGTCTTCTGGGTGCGCCGGGACACCGAGTCGATGACCACGGCGGCCAGCAGCACGGCGCCGGTGATCATGTACTGAATGGCGTTCGCCATGTTGATCATGTTCAGGCCCTGCTGGATCGACTGGATCACGATCATGCCGAGGAGCGCGGACCAGACCTTGCCCCGGCCGCCGAAGAGACTGGTGCCGCCGATGACGGCGGCCGCGATGACCAGCATCAGCGTGTTGCCGCCGCCGACGCTCTTGGTGGCGCCGCCGGAAAGGCTGGCGATGAAGAGCCCGCCGAAGGCGCCCAGTGTGCCGGACAGGGCGAAGACGACGATCCGGATCCGGTCGACATTGATACCGGCACGGCGCGCCGCCTCCGGATTGCCGCCGACCGCGAAGACCTGACGGCCGAAGCTCGTGCGCCGGGCGACGAAGTCCGCGACGACCAGGACGGCGAGGAAGAGCACCAGGGCGAGCGGCAGGCCGCGGGCGCCGACGGGCTCGTTCAGGACGTAGGCGACGACGAAGCAGAGGATCGCGACGACCGCGGTGCGCAGCACGACCTCGCCGATGGGGCGGGCGGGCAGGCCCGCGGCCTTGCGGCGCCTGCTGTCCACCAGGAGCGAGGCCGCGTACGCGAGGACGGCGACCAGGGCGAGTCCGTAGCCGGCGGCCTTGTCCTCGAAGAAGTAGTTGGTCAGGTTCTCGACGACACTGCCGGACGGCGTGTTGATCGAGCCCTCCCCGCCCATCATCCAGTCCTGGAGACCGCTCCAGCCGAGGAAGCCGGCCAGGGTGACGACGAAGGCCGGTACACCGATCTTGGCGAAGAAGAAGCCGTGCAGCGCGCCGAGCGCCATCCCGGAGAGAACGGCCACGGTGATCGCGAGCCATTCGTTCCAGCCGTGGTTGACGTTGAGAACGGCCCAGACGGCCGCGCCCACCCCGGCGACGGAACCGACCGAGAGGTCGATCTCGCCGAGCAGCAGGACGAACACGATGCCGACCGCCATGATGCCGAGGCCGGAGCTGTAGACAGCGATGTTGGCGACGGAGCTGGCGGAGAGGAAGTTGCTGTTCTGGAACTGGAAGACGAGCGCGATGACGATCAGTCCGACGAAGACCGGCAGCGAGCCGAGCTCGCCGCCGCGCAGCTTGCGGGTGAACTCGGCCCAGTAGCCCTTGAAGCCCTCCTCTCGGACGAGGAGGCGCGGGTCGACTGCGGGTGCGGGGGCCGCGGACTGCTCGGCGGCCGGCGGCTGCGGGCCGGGCTTCCCGGCGGCGGATGTCCCGGGGGTCTTGGCGAGGTCGCTCACTTCGCGTCCTCCTTCGTGGCCGTGCGTGCCTGGCGGCGCGTGACGGCATTGTCCGTGGCGCCGGTGATCGCGGCGATGATTTCTTCGTGGGAGGTGGCCGCCACGTCGAAGACGCCGTTGTTGCGGCCCAGGCGGAGTACCGCCACCCGGTCCGCGACGGCGCGCACGTCGGCCATGTTGTGGCTGATGAGGATGACGCCGTGGCCCCGCTCACGCAGCCGCTCGACCAGGTCGAGGACCTGGGCGGTCTGCTCGACGCCGAGTGCCGCGGTCGGCTCGTCCAGGATGACGATCTTGGGGTCGCCGATCAACGCGCGTGCGATGGCGACGACTTGGCGCTGGCCGCCGGAGAGCGCGGCGACCGGGATGCGGACACTCGGTATCCGGATGGAGAGGGTGTCCAGCAGTTCCTTGGCCCGTTTCTCCATCCCGATCTCGTCGAGGACACAGGCCCTGCGCAGTTCGCTGCCGAGGAAGAGGTTGGCGACGACATCGAGGTTGTCGCAGAGCGCCAAGTCCTGGTAGACGGTGGCGACTCCGAGATCCTGGGCGTCGTTCGGGCGGTTGATGCGGACCGCTTCGCCCTCCCACTTGATGACGCCTTCGTCGATCGGGTGGACACCCGAAATGGTCTTGACGAGGGTCGACTTGCCGGCGCCGTTGTCGCCGACCAGGGCGACGACCTCGCCGGGGTGAATCTCCAGGTCCACGTCGGTGAGCGCCTGGACGGCGCCGAACCGCTTGGAGACTCCGCGCAACGCCAGCACGGGCGTAGCGGACACGTGAATCATCTCCTTCGCCGCCTGACCGGCGGGAATGGTGGTGCTGAGCCAAGGGGGTGCGAGGGAAGTCCGGCGCCCGCCCCCGCTTGCGGGGCGATGACGGGGCGGGCGCCGGACTGGCGTGGGGCCCGAAGGCGCTGCCCGGCGGCGTTACTTGATGCCGGCCGCCTCGCAGGCCGCCTTGAACTCGGGCGTGCAGATCTCCTCGGCCTTGTAGACCTTGTCGGCGATGATCGTGCCGGCGACGTTCTCCTTGGTCACGACCTGCGCGTCGTACAGCTTGGCCGGGATGCCCTTGAACTCGCCGGAGAGGCTGTCGACCTTGGTCGGGGTCAGCTGGTCGATCTTCTCGCCCTTGAGGAGCTTGACCGCGATCTCGGCGGTGGTCTCCGCCTCCGGCTTGATCTGCTTGTAGATCGAGAAGGCCTGGTCGCCCCTGAGGACGCGCTGCAGACCGGCGAGTTCGGAGTCCTGACCGCCGACCGGGACCTTGATGCCCTGCTTGTTCAGTGCCGTGATGATGCCGCCGGCCATGCTGTCGTTGGCGGAGTAGACGCCCTGGAAGCCGTCCTTGCCCAGGGAGTCGATGGCCGCACCCATCTTCTTGTTGGCCTCGTCCGGCGACCAGTCCGGGATGTCCTGCTCGTAGACGACCTTCTTCACCTGGGCGTCGAGGACGGTGTGCGCCCCCTTCTTGAAGAACGGGGCGTTCGGGTCGGTCGGCGAGCCGTTGATCATGACAACGTTGCTCTCCTTGGCCTTGGCGCCGAGCGCCTTGACCAGGGCCTCGCCCTGGAGCTGGCCGATCTTCTCGTTGTCGTACGACACATAGGCGGAGATCGGGCCCTCGGCGAGACGGTCGTACGCGACGACCTTGACACCCTTCTTCGCGGCCTGCTGGACCCAGGACTTCGCGGCCTTGTAGTCGACGGTGTCGAGGATGATGACCTTCACGCCCTGCGTGACGAGCGCGTCGAACTGCTTCTTCTGCGTCTCGCTGTCCTGCGCGGCGTTGTTGTACCTGACCTTGCAGTCGCCGCACAACTGCCTGACCTTCGCCTCGATGATGGGGCGGTCGAACGTCTCGTAGCGGGTGGTCTTGTTCTCCGGCAGCAGCAGGCCGATGGACTTGCCGTCGCCACCGCTGCCGGCCTTGTCGTCATCGCCCGCCTTGCCGCAGGCGGCAAGGGAGACGGCCATGGAAACTGCGGCCGTTCCGATGACGATGCGTCGCGTTGTTGCGTTCATTCCGGTTGCCTCCCTGACGAGGCCGCGACGTTGCGGCCGAGGTGGCTGGAAGTCAACTCGGCTGCGCCGTCAGCGTCAAGGAGTAAATTCTTAACGAGATGACAACGGTGCCATTCATTATCTAAGTGAAGACAGGGGTAGCCGTCGACAGAGTGCTCTCCAAAAGGGTTGAATCCCCCATCTCGCTCAGCACCAGGGCCAGCGCACCCAGCACCTCGGCCCGGCCGCCGAGCGCCCCGGGCAGCACCGAGAGCTGCCGGGCGGCGCTGGGAATGGCGTAGCGGGAGACCGAGTCGCGGATCGGTACGAGCACCAGCTCACCCGCCTCGGCGAGCGAACCGCCGAGCACCACCCGGCTGGGGTTGAGCAGGTTGCAGAGATTGGCCACCCCGCTGCCGATGTGGCGCCCGACGTCCCCGACCACCCGACGGCAGCCGGGATCGCCCTCACGGGCCAGCTGGACCACCCGTTCCATGGTGAGATCGGGCCCGTGACTGGGCTGGAGCAGGGGCAGGACGTAGCGCGCGGCCGTGAACGTCTCCAGGCACCCCCGGTTGCCGCAGCGGCAGACCGGGCCCGACTCGTCGAGCGTGATGTGCCCGATCTCGCCTGCCGTGCCGCCCGGCCCCCGGTAGATGCGCCCGTCGATCACCAGACCGGCGCCGACACCGCTGGCGACCTTGATGTACGCGAGGTCCTTGACCCCCCGGCCGCTCCCCCAGACCAGCTCGCCGAGCGCGCCGAGGTTGGCGTCGTTGTCGACGTGCACCGGCACCCCGAGCCGGCCCGCGAGCTCCTCGCTGGGATTGATGCCCGTCCAGCCCGGCAGGATCGACGTGGAGCCCAGCGTGCCGGACTCGGCGTCGATCGGGCCGGGAACACCGAGGCCCACCCCGATCACCTTCTCCGGGCTGATCCCGGTCCTCTCGATGAGCCTTCTGACCAGCCGTTCCGCCCGTCCGAACCCCTCCGCCGCCGAGGCGTCGACGTCCATCGGCTCGGACTCCTCGGCGAGCACCTGGTGGGCGAGGTTGCCGATCGCCACCCTCAGATGCGTATGACCGAAATCGACGCCGACCACGATGCCGGCGTCGCCACTGAGCGAGACGCTGCGGGCCCGGCGTCCGCCCGCCGAGGTGGGGGTCACCTCGACCGTGCCGCCGTCCTTCAGCTCGCGAACGATGTTGGAGACGGTGGCCGCCGAGAGGCCGGTGCTCCGTGCGATCTCCGCCTGGGTGAGTGAGCCCGCCATGCGTACCGCGCGCACGACCCGCTCAAGGTTGGCGCGATGCAGAGATGTCTGCGACCCCGGAGTCTCCATCGACTCTCTCACTCCTACCGTTTTCTCTAACATGTGAACTCTAAGCTGAGCGTTTTGGGGCACTCCCCGTCAAGACCTTGAGCAAGCGAAGACTCGGATGAGCACCCTGCCCCCACCTGGGACGGCCTCCCGCACACGGCGAACCGCCCGCCGGCGTGTGGCCGGCGGGCGGTTCGGATCCGTACGGAGGTGACGGGCGCTACTTCACCGCCCCCGCGGTGAGCCCGGCGACGACCTGGCGCTGGAAGATGATGTAGGCCGCGAGGACCGGCAGCATCGCCATCACCAGACCGGCGAAGAGACCGGACCAGTCGCCCTTGTACCCCTGGCTGTTGGCGAGTTCGACCAGCCCCTGGGAGAGCACCCGGTGGTCCGGGTCGGTGTTCAGCACGGTCGGCAGCATGTACTGGTTCCACTGCCCGAGAAAGTTGAAGATACCGACGCTGATCAGGCCGGGCTTCGCCATCGGCAGCATCACCTGGAAGAACGTCCGGGTGTGCGAGGCCCCGTCGAGCATCGCCGCCTCCGCCACCGAGGTCGGCAGCGTCCGGAAGAACGAGGTGAGGAAGAAGACGGTGAACGGCAGCGAGTACGCGATGTAGACCATGATCAGTCCGTGTCGCGTGTTCAGCAGGGCCATGTTGTTCATGACGAAGAACAGCGGGACCAGCGCCAGGATGATCGGGAAGCTCATCCCGCCGACGAACAGGTAGTAGACGAAGCGGTTCCCGGGGAAGTCGAACCGCGCCAGCACGTACGCCGCCATCGACCCGAGCAGCAGAGTCCCGACGAGCGAACAGCCCACCACCACGATGGTGTTGAAGAAGTAATCGCTCATGTGCGCCTGGCTCCAGGCGCGCGACCAGTTCTCGAAGTGCAGCTTGTCGGGGAGCGCCAACGGCGTCGACAGGATCGAGTCGTCGGACTTGAACGACGACATGACCGCCCACAGCAGCGGCATGACGACCAGGATCGCCCAGATGATCAGCACACCGTGCGAGAAGACGTTGAGGACCTGGCCCTCGCTGCTCTTCTCCTCGACCACGGGAGCGGGCGCCTTGGCCACGGGGGCCGGTTCCGCCGCCGGGGCCGCGGGAGGGGTGTCAGTGGCCTTCACGTGTACTCACCTCGTACTGTCGAGCCGGACACGGAGGCCGACCTGTGGTGCTTGTGCCTGCTGGGGGTCCGGGAGCCGTCTCCCGTCCATCGCGGCATCAGAACTCCAGCCGCTCGCGCCGGCCCAGTCGCATCACGACGGCGGCGAAGGCCATAGTGACGATGAGCAGTCCGACACCGATCGTCGTCGCGTATCCGGCCTGCCCGTCGCGGAAGGCGGTCTGGTACACGTACAGCGGCAGAACCGTGGTCGAGTAGTCGGGACCGCCGGGGCCCACGGTCATGACCTGTACGGCGGTGAACGCCTCCACGCCGAGGGCCAGGATGCCCATGTAGACCCAGCCCGACTGCACCGTGTCCCAGAGCAGCGGGAGGGTGATGCGGAAGAACGTGGTGAAGCGGTTGGCGCCGTCGAGGAGCGCCGCCTCGTAGAAATCCTTCGGGATGGACGCCATGCCGGCGGAGAAGAGGACGACGAAGAACCCGACCGTCGACCAGACCAGTACGGTCATGACGCAGATGAGCGCGAGGTTCGGATCGCCCAGCCAGTCCGGCTGGACGGATCCCAGACCGATCGCCTTCAGTGTCGAATTCAGCACCCCGCTGGTGGGGTTGAACGCGAACTGGAACAGCAGGGCGACGATGACGATCGACAGCACCTGCGGGAAGAAGTAGGCGATCTTGTAGAAGCTCGACCCGCGCACGCCGGAGACCGCGGCGTTCTTGCGCCGCCGGCCCCCGACATTGAGCATGAAGGCGAAGAACAGCGCCAGGCCCAACGTCACCAGCGGCAGCAGCAGCACGAGCAACACGCTGTGCTGCAACGACTTCCAGAAGATGTCGTCCTTCAGCATCCTCGTGTAGTTGCCGAACCCGACCATCTTGAAGTCCGGACTCAGGCCGGTCCAGTCCGTGAACGAGTAGTAGATGGACTGGATGAACGGCCAGATGACGAAGACCGCGTACAACGCCAGTGGGACTACCAAGAACCCCACGATGAAACGGTACTTGCCGTGCTGCATCGTTTACCGACCCCGATCTTTCCGCGGGTGCCGCCGCTGGTGACGGTTGCTCACTGGTGCTTGTAGTGCTTGATGGACTGGTCCTTGGCCGCCGCGTCGGCGAAGGCCTGGATCTTCTTGATGGCTTCCGCAGGGGTCGCACGGCCGGCCATCATCTCGCCGATACCGGCGACACCGATCTGCTCCTTCTGGAGCTTCACGTACCAGTCCTGCATACGCGGGTTCACCACGTTGTCGCCGGCCTTCTTCAGCGAGTCGACACCGGACTGCATGGCGGTCGACAGGTCCAGACCGTCGGTTCCGCCGTTGAAGGCGCTGAGCGACTTGACCTGCTTGGTGAAGTTCTTCGAGGACTCCTCGGAGAGCATGAGGCGCAGCTGCTCCATGCCGCCCTCGGGGTTCTTCGCGTTGGCCGGGACGATGAAGGGCTCGCCGCCGGAGGCCCAGATGGTGCCGAACGGCAGCTTGTCGGACGAGTCCAGGCTGGACGGCGGCGCGACCATCATCTTGAAGTCCTTGGGCGTGGTCGGCGCCGCCTCGTTCTCCACCCACGACCCGTTCGGGAGGAAGAGCGCCTTGCCCTTGGTCCACTCGGTCTGCGACTGGATGTGGGTCAGACCGGGGGTGCCCTTGAGGATGTACCCCTTCTGGTACAGCTCGTAGTACGCCTCGAACGCCGCCTTGACCGCGGGGTCCTTCCAGGCGTTCGGCTCCAGGTTGTCGATCTTGTCGAGAACCTCCCGGCCACCGATCTTGCCGATGAACGGGTAGAGCGAGAACGGCAGGTAGTACGGGTACTTACCGGCGTACGTCCAGCCGGCGATGCCCTTCTTCTTCGCCTTCGCGCAGAGGGCGAGCATGTCGTCCCAGTTCTCGGGGTACTGCGCGTCGAGGTTGTCGAGCGCGGTCTGCGAGTACCAGACGCCGTAGACCGTGTACGCGTAGTACATGATCCAGACCGGGTCGCCGTCGAACTGGCCCATCTCCAGGACACCCGGGCGCAGCGTGTCGCGGACCTTCTTGCTCGGGTCGTCGACGGACGGGGCGTCCATCAACGGCGTCAGGTCCAGCAGCTGCTTCTTGCCGACCAGGACACCCATGTCCATCTGCTCGGCGCCGGAGTTGTCGATCAGGTCCGGCGGGGTGCCGCCGTTGAAGCGCGGCTGCAGCTGCGACTGGATCTTCTGGGTCGCAACGTGCTTGACCTTCGGGGCCTTGGGGAAAGCCGCGTTGTACTTCTTCTCCGCGTCGATCGCGTACTGCTGGCCGAAGCCGCCGTCGAAGATGACCACCTCAAGAGGGGCCGTCTCGTTGACGCCGAGCGGGTTCGTCTTGCTGACCTTGCCCTTCTCGACCTTCTTGTCGCTGCTGCTGTCGCCGCTCGCACACGACGACAGGAAACCCATCGTCGGAACGGTGAGCAGACCGAGCGCGGCAGATCGCTTGATCACATCGCGACGGCCAAGGCCCTCATTCTTGTGGGCGGAGGTGGATCCCATGCTCAAGTCCTCGCCTTCTCCAGGACTCAGGCGGTGTGTACCGGTCGCCCGTCGATATTCGCCTCAGGCGAAGGGCCCCGCCACCGCGGTCAGTTGCGCTTGGGTAGTGCTGATTTCAGGCTAGCCATGTGCAGTGGGGGGTTTCGGGAGACCGGGCAGCGGATGCACTTGTGGTGCCCCGTGACCGTTCCCCCTGTCCCCCTTGTCCGCGGCGCCGGAAACGGCTGTGCAGACGCCGACAGGTATAGTCCACTTGCGCCCGACTGAGCAAGATCGAATGCAAGGTTGAACAGCAGTCTTTCCCGAGTTGAGACCTCGCGGATACCTGGACCCCGTACGCCCCGATCCGGGTGTAACGATTTCCGCATTCCGGTCGATTCCACTGGCGTTTCACACCCAACGCCCTTGACACATCCCGGCACTTGGCTCCCTACTGGACCTTGCGCAGCTCCCTGACAACGTTGTCCAGGTGCACTTCCTCGGGAGGAATGGCTCGGCATGCAGCCCCGACATGGTTCTCGCAAGGGAAAAAGCCGGACGGCCGCGCTGATCACGGCTGCACTGGCTCTGGTCCTGACCGCCCCCACCGTAGCCGCCGCGCAGTCGGCCGGGACAGGTGAAAGGCGCCAAGGCGCCTCGGGCGAACGGACATTCAGCTCGTCCTTCGAAGCGGACGAAAAGCAACCGGACTGGCGCAACACCGTCGAAGAAGGCCCTGACGGAAAGAAGCGGTCGTCGGGTGTCGACGGCGGATTCTCCGCAGGAATACCGGGCAATGTCACCGACAAGGTGACGGACGTCCGCGCCGACGGCGAGAACACCGGCGGCGGGGAGGTGAAGGAGAACCTGATCGACGGGGAGCCCGGCACCAAATGGCCGACCTTCGCTCCCACCGGCTGGGTCGAGTTCGATCTCGTCGCACCGGTCAAGGTCGTGACCTACGCACTGACGTCGGCCAATGACCACGACGAGCGCGACCCGAGGGACTGGACCCTGGAGGGCTCCACCGACGGCAAGGCATGGAAGGACCTGGATTCCCGGACCGGCCAAACCTTCGCCGAGCGGTTCCGGACGAAGTCGTACGATTTCACATCTGACACCGCATACCAGCACTTCCGGCTGCGGATCACAAAGAACAACGGCGCCTCCGACGCGACCCAGCTCGCCGATGTCCGTCGACGCACTCGGCAACGTAGTCCGGCATCGAGACCCCGAAAATGTAGGGGCTGCTGGGGAACTTGTTTCGCTCGCACATGTGCCAGCGGTGGCCGACGCGGTAGACCTTCATGGGGACCTCCTGGGTTTGCTCCTAAACGTGCGCCCAGTGGTCCGGGGTTGGCGGCCGGGAGGGCCCGGATGACGAAGTGACGTTCGTGACCCTCATCCCGGGATGCCTATAGGTTTTCTATATGGATTGTGAGATCACTACCACAATCGCCACTCCGTCATTCTTGCTGGTCAGAGGGGGTGCGCGAGGCGCCTCCGCTCGCTGGGCCGTCACTCACACTCCGCAACGGTCACGCTCCGCGTGCGAACGATGACACAACGAAGGGGCTGGCGCTCATCTGAGTAGCTAGCCCCTCACATGTTGTGCGACCTGGGCCACCATGTCCAGCTCCTCCGTCGGCCGGTACCACTCGATGGTCACTCTCTGGTGGATGGGCTCCGCCACTCTGGGTTTGGCCAGCGGACGCACCGTGATGCCCTTGACCCACAACTTGATGAACTCCCTCCGCTCCTCCAGGGTCTGGCGTGCCCACCAGCTCCCCGGCCCCGTGGGGTCCTGTTCCTCCGCCTGCCACTGGTGGATGGGCAACTTGGGTGCGCTGGCCGCCTCCAACTCCTCCAGTCGCTTGTCCAGACCCTCCAGGCGATCCCCCAGCGCTGCCTCCGACTTGAGGAACCGTCGGCGTCCGATGTCCGTCTGGAAGCCTCCGGCGTCGCGTTCGTCGTACAGGTCCTCCAGGCCCTGGCGGACCTCCGCACGCTCCAGGAGTAGGGCCTCCCTCTCCCCGGCCGTCTCGGGGGCCTCCTGTCGCCTTGCGTAGCGTCGTGTGACCTCATCCAGGATGAGGAGCGTGTCCTTATCGTCCTCGGCGGCCCGGATGAGAGCGAAGATCCGGTTGGCCACGTAGTCGTCCAGGACGTCCATGGCGATGGTCGGGGCCCCTGGGTGGACGTCTGTCTTGCGCTGGCCGATGTTGCACCGGTAGGCCCGCTGGCCCTCCGGATGGGCCTTGGTGGCCGGGAACTTGGTGGACTTCCACGTGGCCCCACAGAGGCAGCGCATGAGCCCCAGGCCGGACAGGAGGGAGTCACCCTTGGAGAGGGCCTTGGTGGTCCGTCGGCCCTTGAGCCAGTCCTGGACCCTCCAGAACACGGCCGGGTCCACACGGGGCTCCCAGAGCCGGATGGGCTTGCCCTCCTCATCCCGGAGGATGCGATACCCCGTCACCTTCCGGCCCCGGCCGTCCTTGTCGTACACCGGCTCTGCGGCCAGGCCGATAAACCGGGGGTCCTGGAGGATGCGTGTGACCGTCTTGCGGTCCCACTGGGACTCGGCGCGGTCTTTCCCGACTTTCGCGCCCCGGGTGGGGGTGTCGGGGTCCAGGTTGAGGAGGGTGGTGACACCGGAGATGGAGCCGGGGTGGAACTTCATGTACCCGGGGTTGTACGGGGTGTCCATGTGCTCAGCAATGGGGCCGAACATGTGGGAGGCGACGATGGCGCATTCGTCGTTGTTCGGGCGGAGTTTCTTGACCACCAGGGAGCGGGTGCGGCCGTCTTCTCCAGTGCGGGACACGGTCTGTTCGTACGTCTCGAACCCGTAGGGGGCCGGGCCAGACCAGCCACCCAGCTCCTTGGAGGTGGCCTTGGCCCGCTTGACGGCCACGGACTTGTTCTTGGACTCCTGGTGTGCAGCGTCCAGGCGGAAGATCAGGTGGATGAGGTCCATGATGGAGTCCCGGGTGAACGTCCCCTCGGTAACGGAGACGATCTTGACTCCCAGGTTGAGGAGTTCGGTCACGATGGGGATGGCGTCCATTACCTCCAGGCGGGAGAGCCGGGAGATGTAGTACACGATGAGCACGTTGAGGCGGCCCGCACGACAGTCCTCCAACATCCGCTCAAAGTCCGGCCGTTCAACTCCGGAGAATGCGCTGATACCCAGGTCCTCATACGTGGCGATGTGGTCGGCCCCCATGGAACGGGCCCTGGCGATGCCCTCCTTGAGCTGGTCCTCTGTCGACACCTCAGATTTGTTGGCCCGCCTGGCAGACTGGCGGCCGTACACACCTGCGTGGATGGCCATGCCGGTAACTCTCCCTAGTTTCACGGGGTGATGGTAGCGCCCGTGGGGGCTACGCTTTCACAGCCCCGCAGGACAGCCGGGGGCTGGCGAATCTGTACGGCGGGCGCGCCGGCCTGGCGAAGAAGCTCGACACCTATTTCGCCACGCCCGAGACGGCCGGACCCGAGTTCGTCGGCTCGTACGGCGGCGTGATCCACGAGATGACGGAGGCGCGCGACGTACGGATGGGGCAGTACGGCCACAGCAACCAGGTCGCGCACCATGTCGCCTACATGTACGACGCGGCCTCACAGCCCTGGAAGGCGCAGGAGAAGGTCCGGGAGGTCCTGAGCCGCCTCTATACGGGCAGCGAGATCGGCCAGGGTTACCACGGCGACGAGGACAACGGCGAGCAGTCGGCCTGGTATCTCTTCTCCTCGCTCGGTTTCTACCCGCTCGTCATGGGCAGTGGCGAGTACGCCATCGGCTCCCCGCTCTTCACGAAGACCACGGTCCACCTGGAGAACGGCCACGACCTGGTCGTCAGGGCTCCGAAGAACAGCGCGAAGAACATCTATGTCCAGGGCCTGCGGGTCAACGGCAAGAAGTGGACCTCGACTTCACTGCCGCACGGCCTGCTGGCCAAGGGCGGTGTGCTGGACTTCGACATGGGTCCGAAGCCGTCGTCGTGGGGCACCGGCAAGGACGCGGCGCCGGTCTCGATCACGACGGACGACAAGGTGGCATCGCCGAAGGCGGACGCGCTGAAGGGCGAGGGCGCCCTGTTCGACAACACATCGGCCACCTCGGCCGAGGTCTCCTCGGTGGACCTGCCGGTCGCCTCGGCCACGGACGCGGTCCAGTACACGCTGACGTCGAGCGCGGCGGACAGGGCCCCGACGGGCTGGGTCCTCCAGGGCTCGGCGGACGGCACGACGTGGAAGGACCTCGACAAGCGGTCGGGCCAGTCGTTCGCGTGGGACAGGCAGACGAGGGTGTTCTCGGTGAGCGCGCCGGGCTCGTACGCCCATTATCGCCTGGTGTTCACCGGTGAAGGGACACTCGCGGAGCTGGAGTTGCTCTCCTGATCCGGAGTTCTCCGCGGCACGGCCGACGGCCGGCACCCCGAGGCGGGGTGCCGGCCGTCGGTCCGCTCATGGCGCAGTCGCGCGACGGCGGGGCGGCGCGGCAGGGCGGCGGCACGGCGGGGCTCCCGTTCAGTCCCGCTCCGGGGATTCCGGAGCGGCCGGGGGGATCAGGCTCTCGGGCAATGTCACATTCCACGCCGTGATCACCGGATTGCCGTGCTCGGTGCCGAGCCGCGAGACCGCTCCTGTGGCGAGCTGGAAGAGCGTGCCCTCGGCCGGGGTCAGGCCGAGATAGCGGGCGGTGAGTACGCGCAGGAAGTGGGAGTGGGCGACGAGCGCGGTATCCCCGTCCGTGTCGCGGCTCGCCGCCTCCGCGACTTCGGCCAGCACCCGGTCGGCTCGGGCACCGACCTCGGCGGGTGTCTCGCCGGGGTGCGCCTCGGGGCCGGGGGCGACTCCGTCGGTCCACAGACTCCACTCGGGGCGGGTGAGGCGGATCTCGTCGGTGGTCACCCCTTCGTAGCCGCCGTAGTCCCATTCACGCAGCTCGGGTGTGATGCGGGGCGCGGTGAGCCCGGCGAGCTCCGCGGTGCGCCGGGCGCGTACCAGCGGGCTGACCAGAGTGAGTGTGATCTGGCGATCGGCGAGCAGAGGTGCCAGGGCGCGGGCCTGTCGTTCGCCCGAGGGGGTCAGCGGCAGATCGGTGTAGCTCGTGTGCTGCCCGGACCGCGACCACTCAGTCTCGCCGTGCCGGATCAGGATCAGCTCGCCCATGGGTGTCATCCGCTCTCTGTAGCTGTTCGTGGCCGGTCGTGCCGCGCGCTGCATGGTTTCATGTCCTCCGGTCCACGACGCGGTGACCAGTACCTCCTTGCAGGTACAGCGTCCCGGTGTCCCGTCACATTCCGTCGGATGCCCCGGCGGAAGGAACCGGGCCATCGAAGTACCGAGCCGTCGAGGTACCGGGCCGTCAAGGTACCGGGCCGTCGAGGAACGGCATCCGGCCCTCCCGGGCGGCGGCCGCGGGCCGGGCAGCATTCGTGCAGACCGTCGAACGGCAGGGACGACCGCGGGCGCCGCGCAACGCGAAGGGTCGCACCCGGGAGACCCCGGGGTGCGACCCTTCGGCTCTGCTGCCTACTTGCGGATCAGGTTGCGGAGCACGTACTGCATGATGCCGCCGTTGCGGTAGTAGTCCGCCTCACCGGGGGTGTCGATGCGGACGACCGCGTCGAACTCCACACCGGTGTCGGTGGTGACCTTGACCGTGCGCGGCGTGGTGCCGTTGTTCAGCTCGGTCACACCGGTGAAGGAGAAGGTCTCCTCGCCGGTCAGGCCGAGGGCCTCGGCGCTCGCGCCCTCCGGGAACTGGAGCGGGAGGACGCCCATGCCGATGAGGTTCGAGCGGTGGATGCGCTCGTAGGACTCGGCGATGACGGCCTTGACGCCGAGGAGCGCGGTGCCCTTGGCGGCCCAGTCGCGGGACGAGCCGGAGCCGTACTCCTTGCCCGCCAGGATGACGAGCGGGGTGCCGGCGGCCTGGTAGTTCTGCGAGGCGTCGTAGATGAACGACACCGGCGCGCCGTCCTGGGTGAAGTCGCGGGTGAAGCCACCCTCGGTGCCCGGGGCGATCTGGTTGCGCAGGCGGATGTTCGCGAAGGTGCCGCGAATCATGACCTCGTGGTTGCCGCGGCGCGAGCCGTAGGAGTTGAAGTCACGGCGCTCGACGCCGTGCTCCGTCAGGTACTTGCCGGCCGGGGTGTCGGCCTTGATCGCACCGGCCGGGGAGATGTGGTCGGTGGTGACCGAGTCGCCCAGCTTGGCGAGCACCCGGGCGCCGGTGATGTCCTCGACCGGGGTCGTCTCCATCGTCATGCCCTCGAAGTACGGGGGCTTGCGCACGTAGGTGGACTGCGGGTCCCACTCGAAGGTGTTACCGGTCGGGATCGCCAGCGCCTGCCACTGGGCGTCGCCCGCGAAGACGTCCTGGTAGGACTTGTTGAACATGTCCTCGCCGATGGCGTTGGCGACGACGTCGTTCACCTCGGCCTCGGACGGCCAGATGTCCGCGAGGTGGACCGGCTTGCCGTCCTGGTCGATGCCCAGGGCGTCCTTGGTGATGTCCACCTTCATCGAACCGGCGATGGCGTACGCGACGACCAGCGGCGGGGACGCCAGGTAGTTCATCTTGACGTCGGGGTTGATCCGGCCCTCGAAGTTACGGTTGCCGGAGAGCACCGAGGTCACGGCCAGGTCGTGCTCGTTGACCGCCTTGGAGACCTCCTCCGGCAGCGGGCCGGAGTTGCCGATGCAGGTGGTGCAGCCGTAGCCGACGAGGTTGAAGCCGACCTTGTCGAGGTACGGGGTCAGGCCCGCCTTGTCGAAGTAGTCGGTGACCACCTTTGAACCCGGTGCCAGGGTCGTCTTCACCCACGGCTTGCGGGTCAGGCCCTTCTCGACCGCCTTCTTCGCCACGAGCGCCGCGGCGACCATGACGTACGGGTTCGAGGTGTTGGTGCAGGAGGTGATCGCGGCGACGGTGACGGCGCCGTGGTCGATCTCGTACGACGTGCCGTCGGGGGCCGTGACCGTGGTCGGGCGCGACGGGACTCCGTTGGCGGAGGCCGGGGCGTCGGAGGCCGGGAAGGACTCCTTGCCCGCCTCCTCGTCCTCGGCCACGTAGTTGCGCACGTCCTGGGCGAACTGCTGCTTGGCGTTCGCGAGGACGATGCGGTCCTGCGGGCGCTTCGGGCCGGCGATCGACGGGACGACCGTCGACAGGTCCAGCTCCAGCTTCTCGGAGAAGTCCGGCTCGGCGGCCGGGTCCAGCCAGAGGCCCTGCTCCTTGGCGTACGCCTCGACGAGCGCGACCTGCTGCTCGTCACGGCCGGTCAGACGCAGGTACTTCAGCGTCTCGTCGTCGATCGGGAAGATCGCGGCGGTGGAGCCGAACTCCGGCGACATGTTGCCGATGGTGGCCCGGTTCGCGAGGGAGGTGGCGGCGACGCCCTCACCGTAGAACTCGACGAACTTGCCGACGACGCCGTGCTTGCGGAGCATCTCGGTGATGGTCAGCACGAGGTCGGTGGCGGTGGTGCCGGCCGGGAGCTCGCCGGTCAGCTTGAAGCCGACGACGCGCGGGATGAGCATGGAGACCGGCTGGCCGAGCATCGCGGCCTCGGCCTCGATGCCACCGACGCCCCAGCCCAGCACACCGAGGCCGTTGACCATGGTGGTGTGCGAGTCGGTGCCGACGAGGGTGTCGGGGTACGCCTGGCCGCCCCGGACCATGACCGTACGGGCCAGGTGCTCGATGTTGACCTGGTGGACGATGCCGGTGCCCGGGGGGACGACCTTGAACTCGTCGAAGGCGGTCTGGCCCCAGCGCAGGAACTGGTAGCGCTCCTTGTTGCGGCCGTACTCCAGCTCGACGTTCTGCGCGAACGCGTCGTTGGTGCCGAACTTGTCGGCGATGACGGAGTGGTCGATGACCAGCTCGGCCGGGGCGAGGGGGTTGATCTTGGCCGGGTCGCCGCCCAGTTCCTTGACGGCCTCGCGCATGGTGGCGAGGTCCACGACACACGGCACACCGGTGAAGTCCTGCATGATCACGCGGGCCGGCGTGAACTGAATCTCCTGGCTGGGCTGCGCCTGGGAGTCCCAGCCGCCGAGCGCCCGGATGTGGTCGGCGGTGATGTTCGCGCCGTCCTCGGTGCGGAGCAGATTCTCCAGCAGCACCTTCAGGCTGTAAGGGAGGCGCGCGGAGCCCTCGACCTTGTCCAGCTTGAAGATCTCGTACGACTCGTCGCCCACGCGCAGCGTGCTGCGGGCGTCGAAGCTGTTCGCCGACACGACAGTCTCCTTCATCAATGTGCGCGTACTCCGCGCCGCGCCTCATTACGGCGGGCGCCGCGTGGTGCCGCCTGCGGCCCCTCGACCATCCGCCGAGGTAAGGCTTAGTTAGGTAGTCCTTACCCGATGACGGACCGCGGTGCGCCTTCGGCATATATCTCGATGTCGAGATAACTCTAGTACATCACCGCAGCGCGGTCATGCGCGGGCCGCGGTGATCTCTCGCAGCGAAGGTTGAGCATGGTCACCGCAGGTTGGTGACCGCCAGGTTTTCTCACCGAAGGTTGAGTGATCGTTTAGGGCTGGCTGTCAGGGGAGACGGCGAGGGTAAGCGGCGGCATGCGCCGGACTACTTCGTGCGGCTGGCCGACGTTCGGGCACGGGTGGTCGATGTCCGTACCGAGGACCAGGTCGACGAGCGGCGGCGGAGACGTTCGCGGCGACCGAGCGGGCCTGTTCGGCGGTCGGCTGGGAGTTTATGCACATCGGTGTTCCGGACCCGGTGTTCATGGCGAATCTGCGATGGCCGGCTCGCTATCGGCATGCGCGGTGCGGCCGTGAGGCCGATGTCGCCGAGCGTCTGCTGGAGGTCTTCCGGCAGCCTCGCAGGCTGCGGGCGGGAGCCGAGCGCGCCGGGGACGTCCTGCGGGTCCTGCCGGCACTGTTCCACCTGCTCTGGGCGGGGGGCCTTCGCGCCGATCTTGGTGGGGCCCTGCTGGGCAGTGGCACTCTCCGCCTCCACGCATGGTTCAGCGCGGCAGCGAGGCCGGCATGCATGGGGTTGCAACGGCGACAGTCTCGTCGCTTGGTTCCTTGCCGCTTTCACGTGACCTTCGGCGATTTCTACAGACCATCCAGTCGCCTGGTCACTGTGTCGAGTGTCGGCCAAGGAGGCCCCTCGCGCAGCAAGCGCAGGAATTCCTCTCCGAATCGCCTCCCATTCGGAAACTGGTCGCCAAGCTCCCAACGCCACGCGGCGACCATCGCGATAACGAGCTGCCGACACTCGTCCAGCAGCCCTTGGTCAACGCTTGGGTAGTACTCGCAGACCGCCTCGGGAACATGGGCGAGATCGAACTCGACGGGTCCACGGCAGCACGTCTCGAGGTCGATGAACAACGGGCCGTTCTTCGTGCTGAGCACATTGCCTGGATGCGGCTCGCCGTGGAGCAGCTGCTCCGTGGCGCCGCGGTCGTCGATCGCTCGTCGCAGGCTTGCCAGCCTGCCGCCGAGGAACACGCGGTCCGCGTCGGTGAGCTCCGGCGAGCGATCCGGGTCGGCGACAACTTCTTCCGCCTCCGTGATCCGGTCCGTGAACCTCGGGCTCGGCACATCGACCGTGCGCATGCCGACGTGCAGCTGCTCCAGCGCCTTGGCGTAGTCGACTGGTGAGGTGTGAGGTGTCACGGGCTCGTAGTAGGTCCACAGCGTCACTGCGAAGCCATCGCGCGTGTACACACGCGGGTCCGCCCGGGGCTCCAAGGGACACACCGGGCATCCGGCCTCGGTGAGCCGCTGAGCGAGATCGACTTCGAACTGTGCAACCTCTTGTCCCACAAGGGCGACCCGGGCAAAGACGTCGCATGGCGTCAGCCGCAGTGCCAGCTTGTTCGAGTTATGGAGAACGATTACATCGTTGACTGGCAGGTCGAGCGATGCGGCGGCCCAAGTCGCAGCCGCGATCGCACGCGTGACGTCGGTCATATCCACCCTCGAATCTTGGCACAGATGAGCGAGGGCGATGCCAACGAGCGTGGCCAGGTGCCAACTGCCGCGGTGATCCCGCCCTCCCAGACCCGGCTCCTGGAGGCGGCCCGGGGCGCCGACAACCTCGCGTCGGCCGCCAACGTCTCCGCGTTCAACATCGGCAACGCGGGCGGCCCGCTGCTGGCCGGGGCCGCCCTCTCGGCGGGCGCGGCCTACACGTCGTCGCTGTGGATCGCGGCGGCCCTGGGCGCGATCGGCCCGGCCCTCGCGATGGCGGCAACCGTTCGGCCCCGCCCGGCTGTTCGGTAGTCTCGCCGCCGCACTCCGCCCGTCGCCCGACGGGCAGGGAACGCGCGGCTCCCGGCAAAAAAAGGGGTGCCCGGACGAAGGAGGAACATGAACGACGCCACCGGGTTCGGGGACATCTCCCCGACCACCCTCGCCGACCTCCTGGGACGCGAGCAGGTCATGGACATCGGCATCCGCCCGCTGTGGCCCTCGGTCCCGCGGGTCGCCGGACCGGCATTCACCGTGCGGTGCCCGCCGGGCGACAACCTCATGCTGCACGCCGCCATCCATCGCGCACAACCCGGCTCGGTCGTCGTCGTCGAGGCGGGGGACGTGGACTACGCACTGGCCGGCGGCAACGTCTGCGCCGTCGCCCGGCGCCGGGGCATCGCGGCGTTCGTGACCGACGGGGTGATCCGCGATCTCGCCGAGGTGCGCGAGATGGGCTTTCCCGTCTTCGCCAGGGGGGTTGTCCCCGTTCCCGGAACCAAGAAGGCCGTCGGTCCGCTCAACACCCCGGTGCGGTGCGGTGGTGTGAGCGTCCACGCCGGCGACATCGTGGTGGCCGACGAGGAAGGCATCGTGGTCACTCCCCGCGCCCGCCGGGAGCAGGTGCTCCTGGGCGCCCGGAAGAAGCTGGCCGCGGAGGCCGGCGAATCCCTCGATGCGTGGGAGGAGGCGCACCGCGCCCGTATCGACAGGATCCTGGCCGAAGGCGGCTTCGAGGGCTGATCCGGCGGACTGATCCGGCACCGGGCTCCCCGCCGGATCGTCGCCGTTCCGCGTCCACCCCGGACGGACGCACACCGCGCGCCTTCGCGCCGATCCGGGAGGACGATGGAACGCACGGTGCTCCGATGGCCCGCACCCTTCACGCGGTGTCCGGCCGCGCAACTGCCGTGCCTCCGCACATGGCCGTCACCCGAATGCCACACCCCGCCACAGGTCTCATCTCATATCTGAGATAACCTTTCGTCATGTCAGACGATTACCTCGTACGCATCGGCAAGCTCATCCGTGACGCCCGTCAACATCGGGGCTGGACACAGAGCCAGCTCGCCGAGGCGCTCGCCACCAGTCAGAGCGCCGTCAACCGCATCGAGCGCGGCAACCAGAACATCAGTCTTGAGATGATCGCGCGCATCGGTGAAGCACTCGACAGCGAGATCGTGTCGCTCGGCTACGCCGGGCCCATGCACCTGCGAGTGGTCGGTGGGCGCCGGCTCTCGGGCTCCATCGATGTCAAGACGAGCAAGAACGCGTGCGTGGCGCTGCTCTGCGCCTCACTGCTCAACAGGGGCCGTACGGTGCTGCGCCGCGTGGCCCGCATCGAGGAGGTCTACCGCCTCCTGGAGGTGCTGAACTCCATCGGTGTGCGTACCCGGTGGATCAACGAGGGAATCGATCTGGAAATCGTCCCGCCCGCCCGGCTCGACATGGCCGCCATCGACGCGGACGCCGCCCGCCGGACCCGCTCCATCATCATGTTCCTCGGTCCGCTGCTGCACCGGATGGACTCGTTCAAGCTTCCGTACGCGGGCGGCTGCGACCTCGGTACGCGGACCATCGAGCCGCACATGATCGCGCTGCGCCGGTTCGGGCTGGAGATCGCCGCGACCGAGGGGCTCTACCACGCCCAGATAGACCACTCGGTCACGCCCGAACGTCCCATCGTGCTGACCGAGCGCGGGGACACCGTGACCGAGAACGCTCTGCTGGCCGCCGCCCGGCACGACGGCACCACCGTCATCCGCAACGCATCCTCCAACTACATGGTCCAGGACCTGTGCTTCTTCCTGGAGGCACTGGGCATACGCGTGGACGGCATCGGCACGACCACACTGACCGTGCACGGCGTTCCGCACATAGATGTGGACGTCGACTACTCCCCCTCCGAGGACCCGGTCGAGGCGATGAGTCTGCTCGCCGCCGCCGTGGTGACGGAGTCCCAGCTGACGATCCGCCGGGTGCCCATCGAGTTCCTGGAGATCGAGCTCGCGGTACTGGAAGAAATGGGCGTCGACTGCGACCGTACGACGGAGTACGCCGCCGACAACGGCCGTACCAGGCTGGTCGACCTCACGGTCCGCCCCTCCAAACTGGAGGCGCCGATCGACAAGATCCACCCCATGCCGTTCCCCGGGCTCAACATCGACAATGTGCCCTTCTTCGCGGCCATCGCCGCCTCGGCCCAGGGCCAGACCCTCATCCACGACTGGGTCTATGACAACCGGGCCATCTACCTCACCGACCTGAACCGCCTCGGCGGCAGGCTGCAACTCCTGGACCCGCACCGGGTACTCGTCGAGGGCCCGACCCGCTGGCGCGCCGCCGAAATGATGTGCCCGCCCGCGCTGCGTCCCGCAGTGGTGGTACTGCTCGCCATGATGGCGGCGGAAGGCACGTCCGTGCTGCGCAACGTGTACGTCATCAACCGCGGTTACGAGGAACTGGCGGAGCGGCTCAACTCGGTGGGCGCGCAGATCGAGATCTTCCGGGACATCTGACCGACAAAGGTCGCCGCCGCCCCCTTCTTGACCAGCCGAAACGCTGGTTCGGAAGGGGGCGGCGGCACTGGCAATTGCCGGCACGGCCCGCCCGGGAAGGAACTCCGCGTACGGGGAGGTAGGCCCGAGGGCTGCCATGAGGACGCCCGCGCGGCCGGGAATGACGAGATCCGTCGGTGCCGGGCCATCGAGCCACGGCACGTTCGGGGCGTCTGTGCTGAACAGGTCCGGGAAGTTCGGGCGTACGTGACCGCTCCCGGAGACCGCGCGCGGCTAGGATTCCCCGTGATCCGAGGAGGAGAGATTGGCGCAGACCATGACGGCCCAACTCCGCCCGCCCGCTTGTCGAGTTGAGCCCAGGTCCCTTGTTCTGTGGCGTGTCCGTCTGAGTATCGGCGGCGGTGCCGCGGTCATCGGTTCGGGGGGGCTCGTCTCCCTGCCGGCCGTCCGTTCGGTGTGGCCGTGGGTGGGCCTGTGCGCGCTGCTGGCACTTGCCGTCGCGGCGGTCCTGCTGCTGCCGCGCTGGTGGTTCCGCCTGCACCGCTGGGAGGTGACCGACACGGCGGTGTATGTACGGAACGGGTACCTCCGTCAGGAGTGGGGCATCACCGCGATGTCGCACATCCAGACTGTCGACATCCTGCGAGGCCCGCTTCAGCAGCGACTCGGCCTGGCCACACTGGTGGTGACCACGGCCTCACCCAAGGGGGAGCTGAGACTTCACGGGCTCGACGCCACGACAGCCACCGAACTGGCCGAGCGGCTGCTCGCCCTCGCCCAGACCACCCCGGGGGACGCGACATGACCGATATGACCGGCACGAGCGGTGCGAGCGGCGGCTCCGGCTCCGCGGCGGAAGAGAGCTGGCGACGGCTGGACCCGCGGACCGTCTGGCTCACCGCCGTCCTGACCGGCGGGGCGGTCTGCGGGACCGCGATCCCCACCACCGTCGTACTCGGCCGGGACATCGGTTTCGGCGCCGCCCTGTCATGGGTGCTGCCCGTCGCCGCGCTCCTGATCCTGCTCAGTCCGCTGGCGGGTCTGCTGCACCGGCGGTCCGTGCGGTACCGGATCACCGATGAGTTCGTCGAGGTCCGATCCGATCTCGTACTGAGTTCGGGGCGGAAGCTGCGCCGGGAGCGGCTGCGTACCGTGGATGTGACCGCCAGTCCCCTGCACCGGCTGTTCGGGCTCGCGGAGTTGACGGCCGGCACCGGACAGGGCGGCGACGGCAACAAGGAACGCGTCAAGCTGGCGCCGTTGAACCGCCATGAGGCGGAACGGCTGAGGCGGTCGCTGCTGAACCAGCCCGAACCGGAGACCGCTGTGGCGGGCCCCCACCTCCTCGCGGGCATCGACTGGAGCTGGCTGCGCTACGCACCGGTGTCGTTCGCGGCGCCCGCCATCGGGGCCGTGGTGGTCGGTCTGGGCTTGAGGATCGTCGGCCGGTTCGACCTGGAGAAATCAGCGTTTGAGTATGTCGTCGAGGTGTTCGGCAACGGCAGGATCTGGGCGGCGGTCCTGGTCCTGGTGGCTGCCGGACTCGCCGTCGGCATGCTCGGATCGCTGGTCTGGTTCGTCGAGCAGTGGTGGGACTACCGGCTGGAACGGGAGCCGGGCGGGACCACCCTGCTCTGTCGGCGCGGTCTGTTCACCACCCGGTCGGTCTCCATCGAACAGCGGCGCCTGCGCGGAGTCGACGTGGCCGAACCGCTGGGCAGCCGGCTGTTCGGCGCGGCCCGGGTGGACGCCGTGGGCACCGGGATACGGACGTCGGACGACGACAAGAAGACGGCCGGCTACGGCACGCTGCTGCCCGCCGCCCCGCGCGGGACGGCCGACCAGGTGGCCGCCTCGGTGCTGCGGGAGGAGTCGGGCCCCCTGGCCGTCCCGCTACGGGCGCACCCCACGGCCGCGCGGCGCAAACGCGTGGTGTGGGCGGTGACGGCGCTGGCGGCGCTGTGTCTGATGCTGACGCTGGTGGGTGCGGTCCTCCCCGGGTCGCTGCCCCCCGCGGCGTGGATCGCCGGGTGGACCGTCGCGGTGATGCTGTCGCCGGCAGCCGTACTGCTCGGGCTGGACGCGTACCGGAGCCTCGGTCACGCGCTCAGCGGGGCGTACGTGGTCATACGCTCGGGCACTCTCACCCGGCACACCGTGGCATTGCAGCGGTCCGGGGTCATCGGGTGGAAGATCAGGCAGTCGGTCTTCCAGCGCAGGGCGGGCCTGATCTCCGTCACCGCGCTCACCCCGGCGGGGTCCGGCGCGTACACGGTGCGGGACACGGCGGAGGCCGACGGGATCGGCTTCGCGGGGACCGCGGTGCCCGGACTGCTGGATCAGTTTCTCGCCCCGTCGGTCTCCCGGCCGGACCGGTCGGATTCCTGACCGGACCGTTCAGGTCCTCGACCCCACCGGGTGGCCGCCCGGCTCCCGGCGTACCGGCTCCCGGCCCGCGTCCCGCCGCAGCCGGGCGACGAGTTCCCCGATCCGGCCGGTCACCTCGTGCGGCGTCGGCAGCGCCCGTACCTCCTCGCGCAGCTCCGCCGCGCGCCCGGCGAACGCCGGCTCCCGCAGCAGCCGCTCCAGCTGGGCCCGTACGCTCCGGCCGTCGGCATCCGCCGGCTGCAGGAGGATCCCGGCGCCCTGCTCCGCCATCCGCGTCGCCGCGTACTCCCCGTCCCCCTGGTCCGGCACGATCAGCTGGGGCAGGCCGAGGAGGCTGCTGGTGGCCACGGTGCCGGCGCCGCCGTGGTGGATCACCGCCGTACAGGTGGAGAGCAGTGCGTGCAGCGGGGCGAAAGTGACCAGCCGTACGTTGTCCGGCACCGGTCCGAGCTTCTTCTGTTCCTGCTCGGCGATGGTGGCCACGACCTCGATGTCGAGGTCCCCCAGGGCCCGGAGAATCTCGCCGACGGGCAGCACATAGCCGCCGAAGCGGTCCGTCGCGCTGAGCCCCAGGGTGAGTGCCACCCTCGTCCGTGCGGGCGGCTCGCGCAGCCAGTCCGGGAGCACCGCGGCGCCGCCGTAGGGCACGTACCGGATGGGCAGATAGTCGAGATCGCCTCGGCAGCGCAGTGCGGGCGGCAGCTGGTCGAGGGTGGCCTGGCCGGTGATCAGGTCTTCCCCGAAGGCGACCCCGTGGCGGGCGGCCTGCTCGCCGATCCAGTCGGCCAGTGCGTCCGTCCGCTCGGCCGGGGGCTGTTCGTCCCGTACCCGGCGGAAGTGCCCACGCAGCGCCCCGTAGTGGTCCGGCCCCCACATGAACCGCACATGGGGCGCGTCGGCGGCCCGCGCGGCGATCGGGGCCGCGTAGCTGGTCGGTTCCCAGATCACCAGGTCGGGCCGCCAGTGCCGGGCGAAGGCGACCAGCTCGTCGAGCATCGAGGAGTTGATCAGCCGCGCCATGGCGGCGGCGTCCCGGTCGGCCGCGCGGAGATATTCCCAGGTGATCAGGTGCTGTTGCCGGGGCAGGTCGAACGGCGGGGTCCTGCCGAGCCGGGTCTCCTGGTAGAGCTGCGGATTGAACGCGGCGAAGCGCTCGTTGAGGATGCGCTGGGCCATGGCCCAGAGCGCGTGGTCCGTGCCCACCGGTACGGCCGGAAGTCCGGCCGTGGTGATCACGTCGACCAGTTCGGGCTGGCTGGCGACGCGTACGTCGTGACCGGCGGCCCGCAGCGTCCAGGCCAGCGGCACCATGCTGAGGAAGTGCGTCTTCTCCGAGTAGGTGGCGAAAAGGATGCGCACACCGGTTCCTTCCATTTCGTGGCGGCTGGCGTCCTGTTGAGAGCGGGCAAACCGACGGACGCGGCCCGGCTCAGGACTGTCCGGGCGGGGTGGCCGCGAGCTCGGCGGCCGTGGCGGTCACCGCGTCCTCCCAGCGAATCCGCGGACTCCACCCGGCGGCCTCCTGGAAGGCCGAGGGGTCGATGACGAAGTCGAGGAAGTCGGTGGGTCCTGCCTGGTCGGGCGGGGCCACGGAGGTGACCGGCACCGGGGGCCGTCCGGTGGCCTCCGACACCGCCCGGGCGATCCCGGCGAACAGTTCGCCGATGGTGGTGGCCCGCCCGGTGCCCACCAGCCAATGACGTCCCGCCAGCCGGTCGGCGTGGTCGAGGGCCGCGACCACCGCGCGGGCCGTGTCGTCGATGCAGACCAGATCCCTGGTGATGCCGCCGTCGTGCCACATCGTCAGCGGCCGGCCGGCGAAGGCGCGGCGCATCATCACCGCGACCAGGCCCTTGTCCAGGGCGCTGGCGGCCCTGCCCTGTCCGAACAGGGTGGCAAGCCGCAGCGTCGTCCCGCGCACCACGCCCTGGGCGGTCGCGGCCTTCAGGGCCAGCTCGGCATCCATCTTGTGCCGGTCGTACGTGGTCAGGGGCTGGTCCGGGGTGCTCTCGGTGATGCGCTCGGAGGTGAACTTGCCCGTCTGTGACATGGAGCCGGTGAAGATCACCACTGGTGGCCGGGTACGCCGCTGGACGCGCAGCGCGTCGATGACCTCGTGCACGAGCCCCAGATTGACCCGCTCGGCGAGGACGTCGTCCGAGGACACCCGCCAGGTGGCCGCGCCGACGACATGCGCGACGAGGTGCAGGACCGCGTCAGCGCCCTCGACGGCTTCGGCCACCGCACCGGGCGTGGTCAGGTCGACCCGGCGGATCTCCACCTCGGCCCGGTGCCGCTCGGGCACCGCGATGGGGCGTCGGCCGACCAGCCGCAGTCGCAGCCGACGGCTCGCCAGTTCGCGCGTCACCGCCGTGCCGAGCAGGCCGGAGGCGCCGAGCAGGACGACCAGAGGGGGGGCGGGGCTGTCGGTCATTTCTCTCTCCTTCGCAGAGCCGCTTTCGCCGGCCGGGGAGGCCGGTCAGCTTCCGGAACGCGCGTAGTCCCACTGCATCCGCCCGACGACCGCCGGAAGCCGCGCCAGATCCCGCAGGTCCTCGTCGGTGAGTTCGAGACTCGCCGCGGCCGTGTTCTGTTCCAGCCAGCGCGGACGCTTGGTCGCGGGAATGGGTATCACCAGCTCGCTCTGTGCCAGTACCCAGGCGATGGAGACCTGCGCCGTGGTTGCCCCGTGCCGGCGGGCGACCCTTGTCAGACCGTCGACGATCGTCCGGTTCACGGCGAAGGCGTGTTCGTCGAACCGGGGATCGCGGGACCGTGCGTCCTTCTCGTCCAGTGCCGCGTGGTCGACCAGTCCGGTGAGAAGGCCCCGGCCCAGCGGGGAGAACGCGAGAAAGGGAGTGCCCGTCGTCTCGCACCACTTGAGTACGTCGTCCTGGGCGTGCCTGGCCAGGACGGAGAGTTCGTACTGGACGGCGCTGATGGGGAACTGCCCGTTGATCCGCTCCAGTTCCTCGACACTGGCGTGGGAGATGCCGAGCCCCCTGGCCTTCCCGGCTCGCACCAGCTCGGCCATGGCACCCCAGGTCTCCTCCAGCGGTACGTCCGGATCGACGCGGTGCAGCTGGTAGAGGTCGATCGTGTCCGTCGCCAGGCGGCTGAGCGAAGCGTCGCAGGCGGCCCGGATGTGCTGTGGCCGGCCGTCGCGGCTCAGCGTGCCGTCGGGGTTGGTGACCAGACCGCATTTCGTGGCGATCACGGCACGGTCCCGATGGCTCTTCAAGGCCCGTCCGAGCAGCCGCTCGTTGCTGTAGGGCCCATAGATGTCCGCAGTGTCGAAAATTCTGATGCCGAGATCGAGCGCCCGGTGAACAACTCGGACAGAGTCCTCCTCGTCCTGTTGGATCGGGCCGTATCCGCGTGATAGCGAAGTACAGCCGAGCCCCACTCTGATCGGTTTGGAATCGTCATCCATGAGAATGTTGCGCATGATTTTCCATCCTGGCCCCGGCTGCTTGGATGCGGCAAGTACGAGGCGGGCCGAAGGCGTAGAAGAGAAAAACTGGCAGTACGTTATCGATGCCAGCCGGAATCATCCAGAATCCTGTTGCCTGTGGTGTCCGTCCCGCCGGCGGGACGGACACCACAGGCAACAGGACGCCGGTAAATCGCCGGTGAAACCCCGGAACAACCCGCCGCCGACCGTGGAGCACGCATGCGCATTCTTTTCACCACGTACTCGGAGAAGACCCACTTCCATGCGATGGTGCCACTGGCCTGGGCGCTGGTGGGCGCCGGCCACGAGGTACGGGTGGCCAGTCAGCCCGCGCTGACGGAGGTGATCACCCGCAGCGGGCTCACCGCGGTTCCCGTCGGCTCCGACCATCACCTCTGGCGCGTACTGGACCGATTTCTGAATCCGCGCTTTGCCGCGGCGAATCCTGAGCTGTACAAGCAGATCCGTGCCGTGGATCTGCCGCCGTTCGATACCGCCGACGATCCTGTGGAGGACATCTCCTGGGAGTATCTGCAATCGGGATACGACACCGTCGTCCGCAGTTGGTACCGGATGATCAACGATCCGATGACCAGCGATCTGGTCGCCTTCGCGCAGCAGTGGAAACCGGATCTGGTGATATGGGAGCAGGCCACCTACGCGGGCCCGATCGCAGCCAAGGCGGTGGGGGCCGCCCATATAAGGATGCCCTGGTGTCTGGACATCTTCGGGAAGACCCGGGAGAATTTCCTCCGACTACGCGAGAAACAGCCCGAACACGCACGACGGGATCCACTCGGTGAATGGCTCGGCGAGAATTGTGAAAAATATGGGGTCGAGTTCTCCGAGGACATGACGACGGGGCAGTCGACCATCGATCAGTATCCGAGTCCGCTACAGCTCACGGCGGACATCGAGTACCTGCCGATGCGGTACGTGCCGTACAACGGGGTCTCCGTCGTCCCGGACTGGTTGTGGGAGCCGCCGGCGAAGCCACGGGTCTGCCTGACTCTCGGCGTCTCCGCGACTCAACGGTTCGGCGGATATCCGGTCGGTGTCGGCGAGATCCTCGACGCGCTGGCCGATGTGGATGCCGAGATCGTGGCGACACTGTCCGAGGAGGCGCAGAGCGAACTGAAACGAGTGCCCGACAACGTCCGACTCGTCTCTTTCGTTCCGCTGAGCGCGCTCATGCCGACCTGCGTCGCGTCGATCAACCACGGCGCCTTCGGCACCTTCAACACCACGGCACTCGCCGGGGTTCCGCAGCTGACCATTCCCGAGCAGCACGACAATCCCCCGGTCTGCGACCGGCTGGTCCGGTACGGCGCCGGACTGACGGAGTACTACACGGACGTCACCGGCGACAAGGTCCGCGGCCACCTTGTCCGGTTGCTCGACGAGCCCTCCTTCACCACCGCCGCGGCCGCCCTGCGTGAGGAGATGCTGGCCATGCCGACCCCGCGCGACCTGGTTCCCCAACTGGTCCGGGCGACTGCCCGGCACCGGCCCTGATCGCGATCTGGAGCAGAGGTGCGCATTCTCTTCACCACGTACTCCGACCGGAGCCTGCTGCTGTCCATGGTGCCGCTGGCCTGGGCACTGCGCAGCGCGGGCCATGACGTACGGGTCGCCAGCACCCCCAACCTGACCGACGTGATCACAGGTGCGGGCCTGCCCGCGGTGCCGGTCGGACGGGACGACGGCTTCTCCCGCATGCTGGGGGACGAGCCCGCGTCCCTGCTGACCGGTCTGCTTCCGCCGTACGACGTGGCGGCCGCCCCCGAGCGCGCCACCTGGGAGTACATGCGGTCGGGTTACGAGACCGTCGTCCGCTGGTGGCACAAGACGGCCAATGTGCCGATGATCCTGGACCTGGTCGACTTCGCCCGGCAGTGGCGGCCGGATCTGGTGCTGTGGGAACCCAACACCTTCGCGGGTGCCATCGCGGCGAAGGCCAGCGGCGCCGCGCACGGACGGCTGCTGTGGAGCGTGGACGTCTTCGGTGTCGCCCGTGAGCACTATCTACGGCTGAAGGCCGGCCAAAACGAGGCGGCCGATCCGCTGGCCCAGTGGCTGAGCACCTATGCCGACCACTACGGATTCGACTTCACGGAGGAGCTGGTCACCGGGTCATTCACCATCGACCAGCTGCCCGACTCGATGCGGATGGAGGCACGGCTGCGCTACCTGCCCATGCAGTACATGCCGTACGGCGGCCCCGCCGTGGTGCCGCCTTGGCTGCGGGGCCCTGCAGAACGCCCTCGGGTCGCGATCACACTCGGCATCACCAGCATCGCGCGGTTCGGCAGTTACAACGTCGACGTGGGGGAGCTCCTGGACGCGCTGGCCGATCTCGACATCGAGATCGTCGCCACGATCGCCGAACAGGAGCAGCGGAAACTGTCCAGCGTGCCACGGAACACGCGGCTTGTTCCCTATGTCCCCTTGCAGGCGCTGGCCCCGACCTGCTCGGCGCTCATTCAGCACGGTGGTCCTGGCACCCTCCTCACCACGGCACGGCATGCCATTCCGCAGCTGCTGCTGCCATGGGAGTTCGACGCCCCCGAACTGGCCCGGCGCTTCGCCGCCCAGGGCGCGGGAATCTCCGTCGAGGCGAGCCGGGTGACCGCCCCCGTCATCCGGGAGAACCTGCTGCGGCTACTGAACGAACGGTCCTTCCGCGACGCCGCGGCAGGGCTGCGCGAGGAGATGCGGAAGCAGCCCACCCCTCTGGAGCTGGTGCCCGTACTGGAGGAGCTCGCGGCGTAATCAGCACCCGTCACACCCACCGACATGGCCCTTCGGCTCAGGAGAGCATCATCGCCAGCACCGACTTCGTTCATCCTCAGCTCGCACCGCTGTTCACCGGCGCCGTCGCGGCCCACGCGACCGTCCTCGCGGACGACCTGGGGCTCTTCGAGAGACTCGCCAAAGAACCCATCAAGGAATCGGACCTGGACAAGGCTCCCTGGTCCGCCCACCGCATCAGAATCACGGGAGTTCTGAAGGCTCTGTGCCGAGCGGGCGCGGTCGAACACCGCGACTTCTCCTACGAGCTCACCGAACTCGGCTCGGACCTGCGGCAGCAGGCACCGGTCTTCAAGCTGTGGTTCGGCGCCTACGCCTCCGTCCTGGCCGGCGCCGTCGCCGATACGCCGGACCCGGCGACGCTGGTGAGAGGCGCCGTGGTCGCGGAGGCGTCCAGCCGCGTCGGGGCCCAGTACCTGGACGAGACGATCCTTGACCTCGTCGCCTCCCTGGCACCGCGAGGGCCCCTGTGCGACCTGGGGTGCGGTACGGGATCGCGACTGCTCGCCATGTGCACGCGCGCGGGGCAGCCCGGACTCGGATTCGACATCTCCGCGGCGGCGGTCGACGCCGCCCAGCGCACGGTGCGGGACGCGCGCGCGGTGGGTGTCGCACTCGACATCCGGGAGGCCGACGTCGCCCGGCTCACGGAGAACCGGCCTGAGGTGGACATCGTCACCCAGGCGTTCATGACCCACCACATAGCGCCCGATGACCACTGCGTGACCGTACTGCGCTCCTACCAGGAGCGGTTCCCCAACGCCCGCTACCTGGTCGTCTTCGACACCGTCGTCTCCCCCACCACCTCCGCGCCGGCACCGGAGCTGTTCGCGCCGGGGTTCGACTACATCCACGCGCTCCAAGGCATGGAACCCCGTACGTACGCAGCCGCCCGGCGGGTGTTCGCCGAGGCCGGCTACCGCTGCCTGCGTGAGATCACGCTCGATGTCCCCAACAGCTACGCCTGGGTGCTCCAGCCCGACGGCAGAACCGCGCGCCCATAAAGGGAGGTACGCACCACCATGCCATCCGCCCTGCCACCGAGAGTGGTGACGACGGACCAGTTCCCCGCCTACCGCGACGACGAGACACCGTCCGCCACCCCCTCCGGGGACCTGTGGGACCTGTCCAACAACGAGATCTCCTTGCCGCCGCTGCCCCAGGTGCTCTCGATCCTGCGGAGCGAGAGCGGACGAGCCCACCTCTACCCCGACCCGCGCGCCCAGTGCCTCGTGGACGCGCTGTCCGAACACTTCCCGGTGGACCGGGGATCGATTCTGGTGGGGCCGGGCAGTGCCGGCGTTCTCCAGCAGCTCCTGCTGACCCTGTGCGGTCCCGGGGACGAGGTGATCTACGCGAAACCGTGCTTCGACGCGTATCCCCTCCTGGTCGCGACCTCCGCCGCCCGAGGGGTCCCCGTGCCGCTGACGGCGACGGGGGAACACGACCTGCACGCCATGCGCGCCCGGGTCGGCACGGACACGCGCGTCATCATCCTGTGCTCTCCGCACAACCCGACCGGGACGTCCCTGACGCCCTCCGACCTCCGTGACTTCCTCGTCGGCCTCCCACCCGGTGTGATCACGATCCTCGATCAGGCGTATGCCGAGTTCGACGAGGGGGCGGACCCCCGGGACCTGGGACTCTTCCACGCACACGGCGATGTGGTCGTGCTGCGTACCTTCTCCAAGGCGCACGGCCTGGCCGGCTTGCGCGTCGGATACGCCGTCGCGCCGCCCGCCCTCGTGGCGCGCGCCCGCAAGACGGCCATCCCGTTCTCCGTCACACGCGGCGCGGAGCGTGCGGCCATCGCCTCGCTGAGGGAGCAGGACACCCTGCGGCAGCGGATGGCGTACGTCCGCGGACAACGCGCGAGCCTCTTCCGGCACCTGTCCGACGCCGGCCTCGCGCCGCTGCCCTCGCGCGGCAACTTCCTCTGGATTCCTCTCGGCGCCGGAAGCGAACGCTTCGCCGAGGAGTCGGCCCGCGTGGGCGTCAAGGTCCGCGCGTACCCAGGTCAGGGCGTGCGGGTCACCGTGGGGAGCGAGGAGGCTCACCGGCTGCTGATATCGGCGGCCCGCGATTTCAGCCGGGCTGCCACATAGGGTCCGCGGACCCCCACGAGACGGAGCCCGGCCCCGGCGCCCCGGTCGGCCACCCTGCCCGGCCGGGGCGCCCCCGTACGTCGCCCCCTGGATCCCTGAATCGGCCCCGGTAATCGATCGTTCAGTCAGCGCGCCTGCGACGTAGGATGCTTGCTGTGCAACGGGGGGAGCCAGGCAGCACGCGGAGCGGTGCAACGCCGTAGCGAGCCAACACGATCCCAAATAACCAAATTTCTTTCAGTCCTGACCACTGGATCAGGTTGATTTGATCAGGATCAGGAGCCGCGCACGCACTCCAACGGGGGTGCACACAATGGAGAGTGCAGGGTATGGGGGATACAACTCACGTCACCCTCTTGGGACCGGTCATGGCCTTCAGGGACGGGCAGGGGTTAGAACTCGGCTCACCGAGACAGCGCACCTTGTTCGCGGTACTGGCCGCGCACGCCAACCAGGTGATCAGCCGCGAGGAGTTGGTGACCGCCGTCTGGGGACTCGATGCCCCGGCGACCGCGATGAACAGTGTGTACACCTACGTCGCCCGGCTGCGCCGCCTGCTGGAGCCGGCCCGTTCGCAGCGCGGGCCTTCGGATCTGCTGGTGTCCGACAGCCTGGGATACCGACTGCAACTACCTCCCAGCCAGGTGGACTTCAAGAGGTTCAAAGCGCATCTGAAGCGTGCCAGGCGGCTGAAGGAAACGCAGGCGGTCGAGCGTGCGGTCCAGGAGATCAATGCCGCGCTGGCGCTGTGGCACGGCGCTCCCTACGGCGGAGCGACCGGCCCCTTCGCGGATGCCGAGCGCAGGGCCCTCACCGAGTTGCGGCTGACCGCCATCGAGGACCGGATGGAACTGCTGCACCAGTTGGAGCATGATGTCGACTTCAGCGGCGAGCTGTCCGAATTATCATCACTGGTACGGAAATATCCGCTGCGTGAGCGGCTGCGCCATCTGCTGATGCTCGGTTACACGCGGTTCGGCAGACAGGTCGAGGCAGTCGAGGAGTACCACGACCTGCGCACCAGGCTGGCCGAAGAGCAGGGGCTGGAGCCCGGGGAGCGAATTCAGCGCTTTTATGAGGACATACTGCGCATCGGGCCATCGAGCAGGATGTCCCTCCCCTTGCCGGAGGCCGAACCCGCCGGGCCGCCGAGCGTGCCGACCGCGTCCGGGCGGGCGGCGCCCCCCACGCAACTGGCCCAGCTGGCACGGGACATACCGGACTTCACCGGACGCGCGGCCGAACTCCGGCAGCTGCGTCAACTGGTGGAGTCCGCCGAGAGTGCGGGTGAGAGTGCCGTCATCCTGATCAACGGGGCCCCGGGCATCGGCAAGACGGCGGTCGCGATCCGGATCGCTCACGCCCTCTCCCCGCGCTTCCCCGACGGGCAGTTGCAGCTGGATCTGCGGGGATACGGTGACGGGCCCGGGCCGATGCAGCTGGACGAGGCGCTGCGTCATCTCCTGGACGCGCTGGGGGCGCCCCCACGGGCGGGCATGGACATCGAGCGCCAACGTACGTTGCTGCGCAGTCTGGTGGCCGGCCGACGGCTGCTCATCCTGTTGGACAACGCGGCCTACGTCCAGCAGGTCCGGCCACTTCTGCTGGGTGATGCCTCCTGTCTGGTCATCGTCACCAGCCGGAACTCCCTGACGGGGCTCACCGTGCGGGACGGAGCGCGGCGTATCACTCTGAGCGGGATGGCGGAGGACGGTGTCGAGCTGTTCGGCCGTATGGTGGGCCGGCCGTTGGCGGCCCACGCCGAGACCGAGGCGCGGCGACTGGTCGAGGCATGCGGTGGCATTCCGCTGGCCTTGCGCATCGCGGGCACCCGTATCGGCATGTACCCCGCGCCGGAGCGCGCCCTCGCCCGCTTCTGCGAGGGGGATCTGCTGGGACGGCTCGATGTGCTCGGCGACGACCACTCCTCTCTGAAGACCGTGTTCGGCTGGTCCTACGACCCGCTGCCGGAGGACGTCCGTCTGATGTTCCGCGCGCTCGGCGGCAGCACCAAGCCCGGGTTCGGTCTCAAATCCGCCGGGCGGCTGGCCGGCATCACCCCACGGGTCGCCCGTCGCGGTCTGGACGTCCTGGTGGAGGAGAGTCTGGTCCAGGAACCGGTGCACGACCACTTCCGTCTGAACCCGCTGATCTTCGCTTATGCGCGACATCTGTATCACCGCGATATGACGCTCGGGGCCACCCCGACGGTTTCCTGCTGAAGGATCGCATAAATCGCAGCATGAAGTTTCGGGGGTTGCAGCGGGACAAGCCTTCCACTCATTATCGGTGCGATGAAGATTACCGAGATGTCGATACCGAACGCGTTCCGGATCGTCCCGGAAATCCATGAGGACGAACGGGGCTCCTTTATGGAGCTGGTCCGTTCCAGTCTACTTTCCGAGGCCATCGGCTACCCGTTCGGGATCGGCCAGGCGAACTGCTCGCTGAGCAGCCGTAACACCATCCGCGGAATTCACGGAACCACACTGCCGCCGGGCCAGGCCAAACTCGTCACCTGCGTGAGGGGTTCGGTGCTGGATGTGGCCGTGGATCTGCGGGTAGGCTCGCCCACCTTCGGACAGTACGAGATGACCAGGCAGGACGCCGAGACCGGGGTGTCGGTCTACCTGTCCGACGGTATCGGCCATGCCTTTGTGGCATTGACCGACGATGCCTGCGTCAACTATCTGTGCTCGGAAAAATATGTGCACGGAACGATGATCGAGATCAATCCACTGGATCCCGACATCGGTATTCCGTGGGAGCTGGACGGTCCGCCGGTCATGTCGGACAAGGATGCCGCGGCGCCGGGACTGGCCGCCGCGGCGGACGCGGGAATGCTGCCCAGCTATGAGGAATGTCTGGAGTACTACGCCTCCCTCCGGCCGGCTGCCACGGCCTGAGCGAGTTCTGTCTCGCTGGCGGGACAGGGGTGAAAAGCCAGGAGTGCACTGAAGATCTGGGCCGGATCAGCACCGGGCCGGCCCGGCACAGATTTTCAGTGCGCTCCTGGGGTTCGGCCGGTGATTACTCCGGTCGGTTGTCGGTTCGTACGATCAGGAGTGGTGATGTCGACCGAGTTCGTGTGCCGTATATGCGGTGGCAAGGTCCATGAGTTTTTCGATTTCGGGCGCCAGCCGCTGTCCGATGCCTTTGTGGTCCCGGGGGCGGACAGCCGGAAGGAGTTCTTCTTCCGGCTGGCCACCGGAATCTGTGAGAAGTGCACGATGGTGCAGTTGACGGAGGAGGTCCCACGGGGGCACATGTTCCACGAGGACTACCCGTACCACTCCTCGGGATCCGCCTTCATGCGCGCCCATTTCGAGGAGTTCGCCGGGCGCCTGCTGGCCACCGAGCTGACCGCCGACGATCCGTTCGTCGTCGAGATGGGATGCAATGACGGCGTCATGCTGGGCACCCTCGCCGAGGCCGGTGTCCGGCACCTGGGCGTGGAGCCCTCCGGTGGTGTGGCGGATGTGGCCGCCGCCCGGGGAATCCGCGTACGGAAATCGTTCTTCGAGGAATCCACCGCACTGGACATTCTGAGCGAGGACGGCCCGGCGGACGTCATCTACGCGGCCAATACGCTGTGCCATATTCCCTATATGGATTCGATCCTGGCCGGAGTGAAGGTGCTGCTGGCGCCGGGCGGGGTCTTCGTCTTCGAGGATCCGTACCTCGGAGACATCATCGAACGCACGTCCTTCGACCAGATCTACGACGAGCACTTCTTCTTCTTCACCGCCCGGTCGGTGCAGGCGATGGCTGCCTTGCACGGTCTGGAACTGGTGGACGTCGAACGGCTCGCGGTGCACGGCGGCGAGGTCCGCTACACCCTCGCCCGCGCGGGAGCGAGGACACCGTCCGGCGCGGTGGTGGAACTGCTCGCCGAGGAGGACCGGAGAAAGGTAGCCGAACTCGCCACACTGGAGGAGTTCGGAAAGCGGGTCAACAAGATCCGTACAGACCTGGTCGCGCTGCTGAACCGGCTGCACGAAGAAGGCAGAACAGTCGTCGGGTACGGTGCCACCGCGAAGAGTGCGACCGTCAACAACTTTTGCGGAATCGGCCCCGGTCTGATTCCGTTCGTCTCGGACAGCACTCCGGCGAAGCAGGGACGCCTGACACCCGGCTCCCATATTCCGGTCCGCGATCCGAAGGCATTCGCCGACCCCTACCCCGATTACGCACTGCTGTTCGCCTGGAACCACGCGGACGAGATCATGGCGAAGGAACAGGAATTCAGCGCCGCAGGCGGCCGGTGGATTCTGTACGTCCCCGAGGTTCACATCGTGTAGTGCCACCGGTGCACGCACCGTCCTTCCCGTGTGCGTTCCTGTCCGGCGTCGCGGTGCCCCGGGACTCGGAGATCGTGCGGCGCACCGGTCACCAGTTGCAGGACTTCCCCCTGATCGTGCTGCTGCCGGTGTTCTTCGCCGGGGTGGGCCCGAACACCTCGATCGGCCCCCTAAGGGCTGTCCCCGGCTGCCGCACCGGCCGCCGCCGTGCTCGCGGTGGCGGCTCGGCGGTGGAGCCGGTCCGTACGGCCACCGCTGCCGGCTCAACCACCTCGACCACGTGACCGAGAAAAGAATCCCGGAAACATGTCGGCGGGTTCAGGATCCGGCACCGGTGGCCCGGGTGATCTGCTCGGCCACCGCCGTGGCCCGCTCCTCCCCCAGCCCCTCGATTTTCAGCGAGCCCTTCACCGATGCGGTGGTGACGGTGACCGTGGCCAGACCGAGACGCTTCCGCAAGGGACCGCGCACCGTATCGACCGACTGGATCCGGGACAGCGGTGCCATCTTCGACCGCTGCCAGAAATAGCCGGTGCGCACATAGACGGCGGCATCGGTGACTTCCCAGCGGTGCACCTCGAACCACCATTCCGGCAGCAGCAGCACGGTGGGCACGGAAAGTACGGCAACCACCGCGGCGGGCACGAAGAGCCAGTGACCGCCCACTTTGAACAGGCCCGGCACAACGGCATGCAGCACCAGAATCGCGATCGCGGCGGCGAAGAGAAGCGCCAGCCGGGCTCTCCACCAGCCGACCACGGGGCGGTCGAACCGGTTTCTCGGTGGCCCGGACGGCTCCCGCGTCATGGAAAAACCCCTGCCGTTGAACGAATGGCCGTGTCAACTTCCAGTGTAGGCAGGATCGATGAGGCGAAAGACGTGAATGACGTGCATGACGTGGACCACAGGAATGACGGACACGACAACAGAGTGATCTACCCGGAGACTTCCTCCCGGCGGGTCCTGCTGCGCCCCGCCACCGCGGCCGATCAGGCGGAGTTCTTCCGCACCGTGCTGCGGACCGGCGTGGAGAGTGTCCGGCTGCCGACCGGTCGGCCGGAGGGACCGCCGCCCCGGCCCGACGCCGCCTTTCAGGTGGTCAACAAGGCAGACGGCCAGGTGCTGGGCTTCAGCCTGCTGTTCGGCCTCGACCAGGCGGGACACATCCGCTGCGGGACCTATCTCGACCCGGAACTCAACCGCCTCGGAACCGGCTCCGAAGCCATCGGGTTGACCATCAACTACGCGTTCGCCATGTTCAATGTGGACCGGGTCATCACCGAGACCACCGAAGCGAGCCTGGATTCCTTCGGTATGCGGCCCGATGACAGCCGGATCCTCAGCACTCTGAACGACTATCTGTACTTCCGCGGCCGGCATTGGAACCTCTATGGGTTCCAGGTCGAGCGGAGTGAGTGGGTGACGGACGAATAGTGCCACCCGCACTGGCGCCCTTCCGGCACCAGTTCCTTTCTGCGAGAGGAATTCCGGCGTCTTCCTCGCGTCCCGCCGGCGAGACGTGCCCAGGACTTCCTTTTCCATGTGCCCGAACCGGCCCGGCGCTGTCCCCTTCACACACAAAAGGGCCACGACCTTGAGGGAGCATTCTGTGAGCTACCCCGAACTCACACCGCAGGAGCTGCTGCGCGAGGGGTTCACCTCGCCGAGGATCACCGATGAACCCTGGGTCGTGCGCTGGGACACGTTCCGCGGTGATCTCGCGGCCATCGAGGAGCTGGTGCTCGGCATGCTGCCGCCGACGGTGGCGTTCCAGACCTCCGGCACCACCGGAGCCAGTCAGACCTGGTACCGGAGCAAGGAATTCCTGTGGAACGAGGCCGGTATGCTTGCCCGGCTGCTCGCCCCGCGCCGGCCTGAGGCCGCCCTCTCGTTCGTCCACTCCAAGCATCTGTACGGAGCGCTGACCAGCGTGCTGGTGCCGGCACGGCTGGGCATTCCGGTCTGGTACCGGCCGCAGTTCGCCGGTCAGCTGCCCCCGGTCGGCGGCCACCGGCGCTGGGCGGTCATGGCCATTCCCTGGATCTTCTCACTGCTCCGGCGCCATATGGCCTGGGTCCGTTCCACCGACCAGATCACCGTCCTGCACGCCAGCGGGATGATTCCCGACGCCTCGCTGGACTTCCTCGCGGAGGCGGGTGCCGAACGGGCCCGGATCGTGGAGGTCTTCGGCGCCACGGAGTCCGGTGGGGTGGCCACACGGCAGTGGTCCGAGGGCACCCCACCGGACTGGAGCCTGATCGACGACGTGTCCTTCGCGGATCCGCTCCGGCCGGGCGAGGGCGAGGTGACACTGAAGGTCCGCAGTCCCCGGCTGGCCTTCCTGACCGCCGACGCGGCCCCGGAAAGCTGCGAACTGGACGACCACGTCGAGCGGTTGGACGACCGTGTCTTCCGGTTCACCGGGCGGCGCACCAGGCTCGTCAATGTCAATGGCCGCAGATTCAATCTGGACCGGCTGGAGGACCTGCTGCGGCCGGTGCTCGACTGCGCGGACTACGCCGTGCGCCCGGTGACCGACCCGCTGATCGGGGAACACGTCGAGCTGCTCGTGGTGCTGAAACCCGGCACCGAACTGGGCGACCTCGACCTGGGCTCGGCCTTCGAGCGGATGGGCCTGCGCCCCCGCGGCGTGCGCGCCGTCGACCGCATCGACCGCACCGAGATCGGCAAATTCCGCCGTGTTCAGAACATCGAAACGATTGATGCAGGAGCCATATCGTGACCGTGTCCGACCAAACCCGCGCCGAGTTCTCGCTCGGTGACATCCTTCACCGTGCCGGATGGGACGCCGAGCTGGCACCGCTCAGTGGCGAGGACATCGCCCGGATGCGGGCCTGTGCCGCCACCGTGGCCAAGCAACTCGCGGCCGACAAGCCCATTTACGGCCTCACCCAGGGATTCGGCCCGCTGGTGCTGTTCGAGGCGGAGTCGGAGCTGGAGCAGGGCGACAGCCTGATATCCCACCTCGGCTCCGCCCAGGGTGACCCACTGCCGCCAGAGGTGTGCCGACTGGTCGTCTGGCTCCGGCTCAACAGCATGCGCAAGGGCTTCTCCGCCGTGTCGCCGGACTTCTGGCAGTCCCTGGCGGACGCATGGAACGCCGGCTTCGTCCCGGCCATCCCACGGCACGGCACCGTCAGTGCCAGCGGCGACCTTCAGCCGCTCGCTCATGCCGCGCTCAGCCACACCGGGGTGGACCGGGCCTGGGTGAAGAACGCGGACGGGGACTGGGAGATCAGGCCCGCCGCCGAAGCGCTCGCCGCACTCGGTATCAAGCCGTTCGTCTGGCCGGTCCGGGAGGCCCTCGCGTTTGTGAACGGTACGGGTGTCGGCCTGGCCATGGCGATCGCGAACCAGCAGTCCGCACTGGCGCTGGTGCGCGCGGCGGCGCTGCTCACCGGCCGGATCAACGCGCTGCTGGGCGCCAATCCGGAGCACTACGAGGCCGGTCTGGGGATCGCGCGCGGCCAGCTCGGGCAGTTGCGGGCGGCCGCCTGGATCCGCGAGGAACTGCCGGCGGGAGCCGAACGCGATCCCGCGCGCCCGCTCCAGGAGCCGTACAGCCTGCGGTGCGGGCCGCAGGTCCTGGGCGCGGTGCTGGACCAGCTGGAGTTCGCCGGTGAGCTGCTGTGCCGGGAGGCCAACGGCTGCACCGACAACCCGATCGTCTTCGAGGACTCGGTTCTGCACGGCGGCAATTTCCACGCCATGCCGGTCGGCTTCGCCTCCGAACAGACCGGTCTGGCACTGCACTCGGCGGTCTATCTGTCGGAGCGGCAGCTGGGCCTGCTGGTGAGCCCGGTGACCAACGGCGATCTGCCGCCGATGCTCACGCCGCGACCGGGCCGCGGTGCGGGACTGGCGGGGGTACAGCTCAGCGCGACGTCGTTCGTCTCGCGCATCCGGCAGCTGGCCTACCCCGCCTCACTGACCACGCTGCCCACCAACGGCTGGAACCAGGACCATGTGCCGATGGCGCTCAACGGCGCCAACTCCGTTGCGGAGGCGCTGGAACTGGGCTGGCTGGTGATCGGCTCGCTCGGGGTGACCGTCGCCCAGCTGACCTCCATGCGGGGCAGCAGCACCGACGTGCCCGGACCATGGGCCCGGCTCGCCGTGATCTCCCCGCCGCTGGACGCGGACCGGCCGCTGGCGGCCGAGGTCCGTGCCGCCCGTGACGTACTGCGGCAGTCGGCCGAGGAGCTGCTGGCCGCCGACGCGGCCACCGGCACGCACGGCGGGGACGCGTCTTAGACGTCCGAGCCCTCGTATCTCCGGTGCCGTCGGCACCGGAGATACGAGGGTGTCGGCGTCCGAGGCCGAGCCCGGGTCAGGTGGACAGCGTGGCGTCGTAGCTGCGCCGTTGGTTCAACAGCACCGGGTCGAACCCCGCCAGTCGCTTGTACCGGGCGGCGATCTCCTCCCGCTCGGCCAGCGGCAGTACCCGCTCGATGTCCGTGAAGCCCTCGGGTGCCCTCTCGTGGGCGCGTTTCAGCACCAGTTCGGGGCCCATCTGCCGATTCGCCAGAGTGATCGCGCTCGTCGCGGGCCTGCGTTCGGCCTCGTAGGCCTCGCACGCCGGGCCCGGCTCGCCCGTCCTGGCGAGGGCGTCGCTGAGCACCCGGGCGTCAAGGATCGCCTGCGAGGCGCCGTTCGAGCCGATGGGGTACATGGGGTGGGCGGCGTCGCCGACCAGCGTCACCCGCCCATGGGTCCAGCGCGGCAGGGGATCCCGGTCCACCATGGGGTACTCGTACGCGGCCGCCGCCCGCCGGATGGTCCCGGCCACGTCCAGCCAGTCGAACCGCCAGTCCGCGAAGTGGGGCAGGAACTCGGCCACACGGACGGGGCGGTTCCAGTCCCCTCGATCTCCATCCGCCCGCTCCAGGGGGCGTTCCGCGATCCAGTTGATCTCGACCTTCCCGTCGGCGTCCGGGGCGGTGATCGGGTAGGCGACGAACTTCTGTTCATCGTTACCGGCCATGATCATCGAGCGGTCGCCGCGGAAGGGCCGGGCCCGGGTCGTACCGCGCCACAGCACCAGCCCGTTCCACAACGGCGCGGGCTCCGCCGGATACAGCCGGGCGCGGACCGTCGACCTGATGCCGTCGGCACCGATCAGGAGATCGCCCGTGAGCGCGGTCGTCGTTCCGCCGGTCCCGGGCGATCCGTAATGGGCCGTCACATCGGCGGAGGCGGAGGCGGAGGCGGCGGCCGTGGTGAAGCCGGTCAGCCGGTGCCCGGTCCGTATCGCGTCGGCACCGAGGCGGTCGGTCACGGCTTTGAGCAGCATCAGTTGCAGCCGACCGCGGTGCACCGAGTACTGCGGCCACTGGTAGCCCATGGCAAGACCACGCGGTTCGGACCAGATGAGCTGGCCGTGATGATTGAAGTACGCCAGTTCCCTGGTCGGGACCGCGATGGCGGCCAGCTCGTCGGCGAGGCCGAGTTCGGTGAGTTCGCGAACGGCGTGCGGGAGCAGGTTGATGCCCACACCGAGCGGTCTGATCTCGTCGGCCGCCTCGGTGACCGTGATGGACTCGACGCCGGCGGCGTGCAGGCTCAGCGCCGTGGCCAGGCCGGCGATGCCGCCGCCTGCGATGATGACGCGCATGTCGCTCCTTGGGACGTAGTGGGCCGTGTGCGGTGGTCGGCGGTCAGCTTCTGAAGGACCGGCACCAGCTCCCGGGGAGTGGGCATGCTGAGCATGTCCTCCCGGAGCGCGGCGGCGGCGGTGGCGAAGGACTGCTCTTCGAGCAGCCGCACCAGGTGCGCGCGGACCCGCTCGCCGGTGATGTCCGTGTAGAACTCGGACAGTCCGGCCCCGTACGCCCGCAGCCGTCGGCCGAGCATCGGGGTGTCGTGCTGCTCGGAGATCACCAGTTGGGGTACGGCGGAGGCCGCGACGGTGTTGGTGGTGCCGAAGCCGCCGTGGTGAATGGCCGCGGCACAGGTGGGCGCCAGCGCCTGCAAGGGCACGAACTCCACCAGCCGGGTGTTGTCCGGTACGCGGACCAGCTTGCCCCGTTCCTCCTCGGCGAGCGTGCCGACGAGTTCGATGTCGAGGTCGGCGACCGAGTCGAGGACGTCCTGCACACTGATCGGGTAGCCGCCGAACCGGTCCGTGCTGAACAGGCCGAGGGTCAGGCAGACCCGTGGCCGCGCCGGTGGCTCCCTCAGCCACCGTGGGACCACCGAGGTGCCGTTGTAGGGCACGTACCTCATCGGGACGTGGTGCACATCGGTGTCCAGCCGCAGGGGGGCGGGGTACTGGTCGAGGGTGAACTGGCCGGTGATCAACGACTCGGAGAACTCCACCCCGTACGCGGCGGCCTGGTCGCCCACCCATTCGCCGAGCGGGTCCTGGCGCTGTCCGGGCGGCTGCCGCTCCCGGAGCCGGAGGAACTTCTGCCGGGTCCTGGCGAAGATGTCCAGGGACCAGAGCAGGCGGCCGTGTGCCGCGCCCACGGCCTCGGCCGCGATCGGCCCACCGTGCGTGGTCGGCTCCCAGATCACCAGATCCGGCCGCCACTGCCGGGCGAAGCCGACCAGGTCCTCGGTCAGCGGATCATTGATGATCTTGTACCAGCTGCGCAGGATGTCTTCGTAGCCGGAGCGCAGATACTCCCAGCCGGTACTCTCGGCCGACTCCTCGGACCGGGCGAAGGGGGGCAGATCAACCCCTCGGATCCTGTTGTACGCCACAGGGTTCGCCTCGGCGAACCGCTGGGTGAGGAACCGGTTCGAGATCCGCCAGAGGGCGTGGTCGGTGCCCACCGGGACGGCGGTCAGCCCGGTCCGGGTGATCACCTCGGTCAGAGCGGGCTGGCTGGCCACCCGCACCTCGTGCCCGGCTGCAGCGAGCGCCCATGCCAGCGGGACCATGGCATGGAAATGGGTTGTCTCGGAATACGTGGCGAACAGGACGCGCATGTCTCTCCTGTCGGGTGGCGTCTCGCCGGCGGGACGGCCCGTGTGCGTCAGCGCTTTCGGACGCCGATGAACAGACCGCGGCCGGTCGGGCCGGATTCGAGGAATTCGGCGGGGCAGTCGGCGTCGGCGAAGGCGGCGAGGTACTCGTCCTTGCGCCACAGGCTGAGCAGCTCGATTTCGGTGAACTCGGTGATACCACTCGCCTCGCCGATCACGTACCGCAGTTCCATCCGGGTTTTGTCACCCTGCCGGATGGAATGCGAGACACGGGTGATGGTACGGCCCTTTTCGCGGCTCAGATCCCCGGCGACATAGCCGTCGATGAATTGCTCGGGGAACCACCACGGCTCGATGACAAGAACGCCGCCGGGAGTGACATGACGGGCCATGCAGCGGATCGCGTCCCGCATCTGGGACACGTCGTCGAGGTAGCCGATGGAGCAGAACATGCACACCACGGCGTCAAAGGTGCGGTCCAGCCGGAAGGCGCGCATGTCTCCCTGGTGGAGCGGAATTCCGGCGAGCCGCTTCCTGGCCACCGCCAGCATGGGCTCCGCCAGTTCGACCCCCTCGGCGTGCGGGAAGTCCTCGTGGAAGGCGGCGAGATGAGCCCCGGTCCCGCAGGCCACGTCCAGCAGTGATGTCGCCTCGGGGACTCGGGCGAGGATCTGCGCGGAGACGTCCTTCGCCTCCTGCCTCCAGTCCTTTCCACGACTGCGGTAGATGCTTTCAAAAACATCCGCATGGTCTTCGGTGAACATAAAAAAACCTCGCCGAGTTCATCTGTGCCGGGTTCGGGCATCTGCTGCGGGGGAGCATAATCCTTGGGAATTGACCGGTCCACCGCACCGGCTGATGATGCGATATCGTCCGGTGTGCTACCGGGCGAAGAAAAGGAGAAAGGCGTTGTTGGACGAATTAATACTCTGCCTCACTGCGGATGACGTGGAGGCGTTCGCCGCGGCATCCGGTGATCGCAACCCGCAGTACGGCGATCCCGCTTTCGCACGGCGTACCTCCAGCGGCGCCTGCGAAGTGCCCGGTGCGCTGGCCGTGATCGCCGCGCTGGCGGCGGTACCGGCCCAGCGGCTGCATACCGCCTCCGGGCTCGGTGCCCGGTTCTCCGGCCCGCTCTTTCCCGGCCGTACGTACCGGGCCGCCGTCTCCGAGCAGGAGGACGGCTCGGTCGCCGTGGTCGTCCGCGAGGGCGCCACACCGGTCCTGCGCTGCGATGTGCTCCGCGGTGACGGGCTGGAGAACGCCGTCGTACCGGGAAAGCGGCCGACCGCGGTGGAGCCGGAGCCTTCCAGAGACCGCGCGCCGGGCGAGAGCTGGAACGGGGCGTACGGCCTGCCCGCCCCCGAGGGGTTGCGCGCGCTGGCCGATCTGCTCGGCGCCCGTGCCGTTCCGGACGCGCTGCTCGGTGCTCTCGGCTGGGCCAGCTGGTTCACCGGGATGCGGGTGCCGGGCCGGGACGTGATCTTCGCCGGTCTGCGGGTGCGCGTGAGTGACCGGGAGTCGGACCATGACCCGCGCTTCACCGCCTCGGTGACCACCGCCGATCCCCGCAGCGGCACCGTTGTGGTGCGGGCGGACTGCGCGGGCGACGGGCGCGGGCTCGAAATGGAACTGCGCACATTCCAGCGGCGCGTTGTCCCCCCTCCGGACCGGACCTCGGCGACGAGTGTCCTGCCGGCCGGCGACCAACTGGCCGGGCAGCGAGTCCTCGCCGTCGGCGGCAGTAGGGGCATCGGCGCGGCGGTCGTCTCGGTGCTCGCCTCGCAGGGCGCGAGTGTCTGGGCCACTCAGCGGGCTCCCGGCCCGGCCGAGGCGCTGCGCGAGGAGTTCGGGGACGACCGGGTGCGCCCGCTGCTGCTGGACGCCCAGGACCATGAGCAGATGAGCGCCGGAGTGGAGGTCCTGGCCGAGACCGGGATCCGGCTCGACGGGCTGGTGCTCAGCGCGGGCCCGGCCGTACTGCCGTCCGGCCTGCACCTCGACACCGTGGACAGCTTCGTCGCGTTCGTCGACACCAGCCTGACGGTGGCGCTGCGGCCGCTGGCGGCGGCACTGCCCTTGCTCAAGGACGACGCCTGGATCGTCCTGCTGTCCTCGGGAGCCGTGGAGGACATGCCCGCCCGCTACCCGCAGTACTACGTGGGGAAGACGGCCGTCGAGGCACTGGGCAGGTTCTGCGCCGCCCGGCACGGGGTACGGGTGCTGCTGGCCAGGGCTCCCAGAATGTGGACCGATCTGTCGAACGGCCCGCTGGGCGGCCAGGGCACCGTGCCGACCGCGCAGGTGGCCTCGGCGATCGTCGGCTGGGTGCTCGGCCGGATCCCTGCGGACGAGTCCGGGCTGACCGTGCTCTCGCCGCAGGACCTGGCGGAGTGGGCCCCCTGACGAAGGGGCCCTGGTGCGGTGGCACGGCCGTCCGCCGCCGGGTCAGACCTTGACGACGGTGGCGGCCTGCTGGATGCGCTCGATCAGCCATGCCTGTTTCAGCGTGTTCCCCTGCTGGACGCGCGGCTCGGCTCCGCTGCGTACGGCATCGGCGAAGAACGCGATGACATTGGCGAACTGATGGTCGGCGGGCAGGACACGTTCCTCGCGGTGGTCCTGGCGCTCGATGCGCAGCACCGGCTGGTAGCTCTCCGGCGGGGTGAAGGCGCGGTCGAGGAAGAGCCGTCCCGCACTCCCCCGGAGTTCGTAGCTGGTCCGGTACGAGTGCTCCATGCCGAAGGTGAGCTGTGCCGGAACGCCCTGGGGCGTGCAGAGCAGCACACTGCCCGACATCACCACGTCGCGGGAGCTGTCGTGGCGGAAGACGGCGCCCACGACGTCGAGATCACCGCCGAGGAAGTGCAGGGCCGCCCGGACCGGGTAGCCACCGAAGTCGAGGAAGGCTCCCCCGCCGACCTCCGGCTGGTAGCGGATGTCGCCGTCCGGCTTGGGCGGGATGGTGAAATCACTGGCGAAGCCGCGGACTTCGCCGATGTCGCCGCTCGCGAGGACGTCCTGTACGGCTGCGTGCTGGGAGTGGTGCAGGAACATGTAGTTCTCCAACAGCACCAGCCCTCGTGCCCGGGCGAGTTCGATGAGCCGGGCGGTCTCGGCATGGCTCGCGGTCATCGGCTTCTCGACCAGTACGTGCTTGCCCGCCTGCAGGGCGCGCTCCACCCAAGTGGCGTGCAGCAGTCCCGGGAGCGGGATGTAGACCGCGTCCACGTCGTCCCGGGCGAGGAGTGTGTCGTAACCGGCCAGCGGGAGGCCGCCGAAGCGGTCGGTGAACTCGGTGGCGCGCCGCGGACTCCGGCTGGCGATCGCGGTGACATCGATCGTCGCGTCGGCGGCCAGGGCCGGCAACGTCCGCCGCCAGGCGATGTCGGCGCAGCCCAGCACCCCCATGCGCAGCCGGTTGGTCTCTTCAGCGCTCATTGGCAGTCGACTCCGCTCGGTGCAGGGTGGGGCGGCGATGGGGTGCTTGTGGATTCGGGGCCCGGGGGCCGGTCGCGGGACTTTCGCGACGCGCCCTGGGCTGTCCCGTAATACCTGGCCCACCAGGGATTACGGGACAGCCCTCAGGTCCGCCGGGCTTCGTAGTGCGCGAGGCACTCCTCGTAGGTGGGCAGCAGCCCCCTGTCCACCGCTTGCGCCAGGGTGGGCGCCGCAGCGTCCTTGTCCGACATGACCGGCGCTCCGGTCAGGTTCCAGGGGATGCCGATGTCCGGATCCAGCGCGTTGACGTGCAGCATCGTTCCATGCTGGTACTCCTCGGAGCAGAGGAAGGTGACACAGGCGTCATCTGTCAGGGCGAGGAACGCGTGGCCGAAACCGTCGGCGAGGTACAGGGAGACTCCGTTGCCGGCGACCTGGTGGAGCATCTCGTACCTGCCGAAGGTCGGTGACCCCAGCCGGAGGTCCACGGCCACGTCCATGATCTCGCCGCGGACACAGGTCACCAGCTTCTCCTGACCGGGCGGCAGCAGGGTGCCGTGAATGCCGCGGATCGTGCCGCGCCGGCTCACGGAGCAGTGGAACTGGCGGACGCGGAACGGGTAGCCGATGGCCTCGGTGATCGTGTCGCTGCGGAACGCCTCGTAGAAGAATCCCCGCCGGTCGGCATGGCGCACCGGGGTGATCCGGCAGGCGTTCGGCAGCGACAGATCGGCGATGTGCACCGCGGCCATGTCCGTGCTCATGTCCATGCTCCTATCCGTGTTCATGTCCGCCCGGACTTTCGGTGATGGATGGGGCCGCGCAGGTCAGTACAGGCTGTGCAGGCAGGTCAGCAGGGAACGGGCCTCGATGTTCAGGTAGTGACCGTGCCGGAGCAGGTCCATCAGCTGGCGGATCGTCATCCAACAGTAGTTGCGGGGCGGATCGAGCGGGACTTCCTCGCCCACCTCGGTGATCTGGTAGCGGGTGAGCGCGTTGAGGAACCGTCCGCCCTCCTCGGAGAGCACCTGGTCGTAGTGGACCGTGGCCGTCCCGGAGGTCAGTACGTCACGCAGGAAGGGCTCCTCCACCGCCGAAACCCCCGTACCCGGCAGAAGGTGCACGGTGGGCGCCATTTCGACCTGGTCCATCAGGCCGTACTCGGGACGGGCCTGCACCAGCACATGGAGCACCCCGTCCACGTTGCGGACCATGAAGACCGCCCGTCCCTGACCCCGGGGAAGGAGCAGGGGCTGGGTCCAGCGCTGGACCTCGCGGGTGCCGGCTTCCACCCCCACCGCGACGATCCGGAAGTGCCGGCCGTGCTCGTCGGCGATCTCGTTCTCGTCCCGGGTCCAGCCGCTGACCTCCGCCAGCGGGGTCAGCCGCGCCGTCCAGTGGCAGCGGGTCTTGGCCTCGGTGAACCAGCTCAGGACCTCCCCCGAGGTGTGCCGGGTCTCGATCCCGTCCTGCTGGTACTGGCAGGAGCGGATCAGCGCGTCACGGAAGGGGTCCCCGGTCGGCAGGTGCGACTCGTCCGGCAGCGGGAGGGGCATGCAGGACAGCACGGTGCGCGCGTCCATGTTGACGAGATTGTCCACGTGGTTCAGCCGGCGGATCTGTTCCACGGTCAGCCAGCGGTAGTCGTCGTGCACGGGGACGTCGTCGGTCACCAGGACCACCATGTTGCGGTTGCGCTTGCGCCAGAACCAGGCACCCTGCTCGGACTGGAGGACATCCACCAGGATCTGGCCCCGGCCGGGGCCGATGAAATACTCCAGATAGCGTGTGGACATGCCACGGTGGACCTGGGTGTAGTTGCTGCGGGTCGCCTGCACGGTGGGCGACAACTGGAGCGTGTTGACGTTGCCCGGTTCCATCTTGGCCTGCATCAGGCAGTGCAGGACGCCGTCGAACTCCTTGACCACGATGCCGAGGATGCCGATCTCCGGCTGGTTGATGATCGGTTGAGACCATGTCTCCAGGAGGTTGTCCCGGACCTGGAGCCCTTCGACGGTGAAGAACCGGCCACTGGAGTGGGCCAGGTTTCCGGTGTCGCTTTCGAAGGACCAGGAGTCGAGGTCCGAGAACGGGATCCGCTCGACATGGAATCGGCCGTCGCGATGACGGTCGGCCCACCACTCATGGAACGCGTCCAGCGAGACGACCGAGTGCTGCCCGGCCGCCCGCGTCCCGTTCGCGTCCCTGGGCCGTGCGGTCATGAGTCGGTCTCTCACGATCAGTCCTCCTGTGGTCAGAGCTCGGCCAGCACGCCGTGTATCGCGTCGATGACCCGCTCCTGCTCGGTATCGGTGAGCGAGGGGTACATGGGCAGCGAGAAGATCTGGCCGGCCAGTTCCTCGCTGACCGGCAAGGAGCCCTTGCCGTAACCGAGATGGGCGAATCCGGACTGGATGTGCACCGGCCACGGGTAGCTGATGTTCAGCAGGATGTCCTGCCGCTTCAGCGCGGCGATGATCGCGTCCCGCTCGGGGTGCCGTACGACGTATACGTAGTAGACGTGCGTGTTGCCCGGTGCGACCTGCGGGGTGAGCAGCGCGGTGCCCCTGAACGCCTCGGCATAGCGTGCCGCGATGACGCGGCGCCTGGCCGTGTAGTCGTCGAGGCGGGTCAGCTTGCGGCGCAGGATCTCCGCCTGCACCTCGTCGAGCCGGCTGTTGTGGCCAGGGGTCTCGACGACGTAGTAGGTGTCCTCCATGCCGTAGTAACGCAGCCGTCGCAGGCGCGCGTCGACCTCGGCGTCGCGGCTGAGCGTGGCACCGCCGTCCCCGTAGGCGCCGAGCACCTTGGTGGGGTAGAAGGAGAACGCCGCCGCCTGGCCCATGGAGCCCGCGACGCGTCCCCGGTACGTGGCGCCGTGGGCCTGCGCACAGTCCTCCAGGACAGGAAGGCCGTGCCGTGCGGCGATGGCCATGAGCGGTTCCATGTCCACGCACTGGCCGTAGAGATGGACCGGCAGCAGGCATGCGGTTTTCGGCGTGATCGCCGCCTCCACCTGGTCCACGTCCATCAGGTACGTGTCGCGGTGGACGTCGACGAACACCGCCCGCGCGCCGACGGCTTCGATCGCGACCACCGTCGGTGCCGCCGTGTTCGAGACGGTGATGACCTCGTCGCCCGGGCCGATCCCGAGCGCGCGCAGGCCCAGCACAATGGCGTTGGTGCCGTTGTCGACCCCGACGCAGTGCGGCACTCCGTGGTAGGCGGCGAATTCGCGCTCGAAAGACTTCACGCTTTCGCCGAGAATCAACTGCCCCGAACGGAACACCGAGTCGACGGCATCGAGGATGTCGTTCCGTTCCTTTTCGTACTCGGACAGATAACCCCATACGGAAAGGGGCATGGCGCGTCACCTCCAGGAGAGTGTGGGGTTCTTGATTCAGCTGATCAGCTTCAGGAGTCCGACGCCATGTGTATCCCATTCCTCCCGCCGGATGGAGAGAACGTTCACGTCCCAGGTCCGGCCGTGAAAGAACACGTAGTCGCGCAGTACCGCTTCCTCGCGGATCATCGCGGAATACTCGTCACCGAAGGCCAGTGCCTGAGCGCTCGTCCGAGTGGTGTGAAAGTACACCTTCCGCGTCCGCCACATCGAGAAGGCGAAGTTGGTGCACAGCGCGGTGGCATCCCGTAGCAACTCGGCCGGCTGGTCGGCGGCCATGGTGACCTCGACCGTCAGATGACCGGCCGGGTTCAGGGCGGAGATGGTGGCGAGACCGGCCGGTTCGCCACCGCCCTCGCGGTGCACGAGGAACACGGCGGACGCCCCGCGCCCGAAGGAGGCCACGTACTCATCGATCGTGGGCAGCCCGCGGTAGCCGGTCCGAAACAGAATCTCATAGGCGTCCGGCGCGTCGGACATACCGGCGGGACGCAGCACGACCTGCCTGGACTCGGTGTGCGGATACAACATGATGGACGGTCCTCATTTCCGGGCGACTTCTCCGGTGCAGCAAATCGACGAATAACTTCGAGGAAAGTAGATATGCGGCTCACGGGGCGTCAAGTGTCTTGTGCGTACGCTGCGGCGGCGACTTCCGCGCCGTCCCGCCAGCGGGACATGTGACTGGACAGGCATGTCCAGCTGTGGAAACGATGAGCGCCTTGTCGGGTGACCGGCCGGTGGCTACGGTCTCCGCCGGGTGTTTGGATTACCGACCCGCGGAGACCGAAAGTAATCGGTATGCGGGAAAAGGAGTGTGGGCGACAATCATGTCGGACAGGACAGTGGCCACGGACAGGGATCCCGTGGTGGTCGGCGCGCTGACCGAACTCGTACGGGACACGGCGTACATGATCTGCGGGGAACAGCCCGGGGTACCGCGGCCGAACCTGCTCACCGACCTCGATTCCTTCTCCTCGGTCCAGCTGATGCTGGAGCTGGAGAAGTCGACCGAGGTGATGCTGCTGGAGGACCTGGGGTACTTCCCGGGCACGACCTTCGCGGACATGGCGGAGCACGTCCTCACCATCGCGGAACAGAAGAACCAACTCGAAGGCCTCGTCGACCGATTGCTGCGCCTCGCGGCCGAGAAGAACACGGCGGTTTCCCCGGCGCCGGAGAAACCGACCGCCGCGCCCGGTGAGGCAGCATCAGCCTGATGAGGAGAGGCCGACATGGTGAAGAACCCGGGTGCCGGGAGCAGTGGTACGCAGGACAGTGTCCTCTCGGCTGTCGGAGCCACCCCACTGGTGCCACTCAAGCGGCTTTTCCCCTTTTCGGCCGCCAGGTTTTACGCGAAACTGGAGGCACTGAACCCGGGCGGCAGCGTCAAGGACCGGGCGGCCATCGGAATGGTGCTCGGCGCCATCGAGAGCGGGGAGCTGACACCCGGTCTCTCCGTCGTGGTCGAGTCGAGTTCGGGAAACCTCGGGATCGGTCTGGCCCAGGTCTGCCGGCTGTACGGACTCCGTTTCATCTGCGTGGTGGACCCGAAGACGACCGTGCAGAATCAGGAAATCCTCCGAGCCTACGGCGCGGAGCTGAGCATGGTCACCGAACGCGACGGTGAGACGGGGGAATTCCTGCCCGCGAGGATCCAGCGGGTGCACCAGCTCCGGCAGCGCATTCCGCATGTTTTCTGGCCCAACCAGTACGCCAATGTACGCAATGCACAGGCCCAGGAAGCCATCATGCGGGAGATAGTCGAGCAGCTCGACGGAGAAGTGGACTATCTGTTCGTCGCCACCGGCACCTGCGGCACCATTCACGGATGTGCTCAATTCATCGCACGCAACGGGCTTTCCACCCGTATCGTCGCGGTGGACGCCGAGGGCAGCGCCATCTTCGGCGAAACGGGCTGCCGGCGGCTCGTGCCCGGCCATGGCGCGGCCATCCGTCCGGAACTCCATTTCGACGGCATGGCGGACTCGGTGGCGCGGATGACCGATCAGGACTGTGTGGTCGGCTGCCGTCGCCTGGTGGGTACGGAGGCGATTCTCAGCGGAGGCTCCTCCGGCGCGGTGGTCAGCGCCGTGGAACAGAGACTCGGCGCACTGCCCGCGGACGCCAACTGCGTCCTGCTGTTGCCCGACCGGGGTGAGCGCTACCTGGACACCATCTACTCCGACACCTGGGTGAACGAACAGTTCGGCGACATCCGGCACCTCTGGAAGGAGAAAGCGGCGTGCTGATCCATCGACGGTCGAGCCGGACCGGACGCGCCGGAAAAACCGGCGGACCAGCCGGACCCGAAAGGCCGCACGGACCCGATGCATGAAGGGAACAGCATGTCCACAGACGACCGGTATCTCGTGGTGGTCAACCACGAGGAGCAGTACTCGGTCTGGTTCGCCGACCGGGAGATCCCCGCGGGATGGCGGGCCGAAGGAACGTCCGGCTCCCGCGAGGAGTGCCTTGACCACATCGAGCGGGCCTGGACCGACATGCGGCCGCTCAGTCTGCGCGAGCGGATGGCCGGCCAGACCGGCTGACGATCGACTGATCTAAGGGCTGTCCCGTAATCCCTGGTGGATCAGCGCGCGGCGTCAGATGCGGTGCATCGCAAGGCGGAGGAACATCCGCGTACTGGATGTATTCGGATGTTCCGACAACGCGGCGAGGATGGGGCCTCCCTCCACCGCCTTGCGATCGCACGCACCAGGTCCCGCTCCCTGATCCGGCCTGATCCAAACGAAAGGCCCTAGCCGAGGTGACCATGAACCACCCCCTGAGCCCGGACGCCGGCCTGCCCGAACTGGTGGCCCGGCAGGCGGCCCTGACCCCGGACGCCCTGGCGGTCGAGTCCCCCGAGGGCGCCCTGACCTACCGGGAGCTGGACCGGGCGGCCAACCGGCTGGCTCACGAGCTGCGCGACCGCGGGGTGCGCCGCGACGACGTCGTGGCCATCTGCCTGCCACGGCGCCCCCGCCTGGTGGTGGCGCTGCTCGGAGTCCTGCGGGCAGGCGGCGCGTTCATGCCGTTGGACCCCGCCCATCCGGCCCGGCGACTGGCATGGATGCTCAGGGATGCAGGTGCACGCCTGCTGCTGGTGGATGCCGAGCCGCCGGTCGTCCGTCCCGAGGTGCCGGTGCTTCGGCTCACCGCCGGGCAGGCCGCGATCGATTCCCGGCCGGCCACGCCCGTGGCGGGGGCGACCGATCCGGACGGGCTGGCGTACGTCATGTACACCTCCGGCTCGACCGGCCGCCCCAAGGGGGTGGCGGTGGTGCACCGGGGGATCCGCAACCGGGTCCGCTGGGCCGTCGGCCGCTACGCGTTCACAGCCACCGACCGGGTGCTCCAGAAGACATCCGTCACCTTCGACGCCTCGGTCTGGGAGTTCTTCGGGCCACTCGTCAGCGGCGGAACGGTGGTCCTCGCCCCCGACGGCACCGAACGGGATCCCGCGCTCACGGCCGAGGTGCTGGCACGGGAGCGCATCACCGTACTGCAGGGGGTTCCGACGTTCCTCAGCGCCCTCGCCGACGAGCCCGGCCTGGCGGACGGCACCTCGCTGCGGCTGCTCTTCTCCGCCGGCGAACCGCTCTCCGACGAGCTGGCCGTCCGGCTGACCACACGGCTTCCCGCCGCCCTGGTCAACACCTACGGCCCGACCGAGTGCTCGATCGACGTCACCTCGTGGGAGTTCGACGGCCCGGGCACCGGCACCGTGCCCATCGGCCGGCCGCTGGACCACACGCGGGCGGAGGTCCTCGCCCCGGACGGCTCCCGCGCGGCTTCCGGCGAACTGCACGTGGCCGGGGCGGGCTTGGCCCGCGGCTACCTCGGCAACCCCCGGCTGACCGCCGACCGGTTCGTCCCGGACCCCTACGGTCCGCCCGGCGCCCGCGCCTACCGGACCGGGGACCGGGTGCGCCGCCGCGAGGACGGCGCGCTGGAGTTCGCGGGCCGGATGGACCACCAGGTGAAGATCCGCGGCATCAGGGTCGAACCGGGTGAGGTGGAAGCCGTGCTGGCCCGGCATCCCGCCGTGGCGGCGGCCGTGGTCGTCCCCCGGCCGGGACCGGACGGCCGTCCCTGGCTCGTCGGGTACGTGGTACCGCGTGCCGGGCCACGTCCCGATCCGTCTGCCGAACCGCCCACGCCCCGGGAGCTGCGCGCGTATCTGCTGGACAGGCTCCCGGACGCCTATGTGCCGTCCGTCTTCATGACGCTGGACGCGCTCCCGGTGACCAGCAGCGGCAAGACCGACAGGACCGCCCTCCCGGAGCCCGGCGCCGTCCGCGCCACCGGAACGGTCGCGCCGGACACACCGGAGGAGAAGCTGGTCGCCGAACTCATGGCCGAGGTGCTCGGGCTGGAGACGGAGACGGTCGGTGCCGACGACGACTTCTTCGAGCTGGGCGGTCATTCCCTGCTCGCAATCCGGGTCGTGGGACGGCTCCGCGCCGCCCTGGGCGTCCCCGTTTCGGTACGGGCGGTGTTCGAGGCGCCCACCGTGGCGGCGCTGGCCGAGCGGGTGTCGCACCTCGCCGGGGAGGAGGCGGGCGGCCGTATCGAGGTGCTCTGCGACGAGAAACGGTCCCTGGGGGCGCTGTCCTTCACCCAGCAGCGGTTGTGGTTCCTCGACCGGCTCGACCCGGATGGCACCGAATATCAGGTGACCTGGGCGTTCCGGTTGCGCGGGCCACTGGACACCGACGCCCTGGGCGCCGCCGTGGATCACCTGGTGGCACGCCACGAGATCCTGCGCACCCGTTACGTGACCGGCCCGGACGGTGCTCCGCGCCAGGTCGTGTCCCCTGCGGAGCCGGTCCCGCTGCCGGTCACCGACATCGCTGAACCCACCGGGCGTACCGGCCAGGAGCGCGAACAGAGCGAGGCGCGCGAGGCGCGCGTGCGGCAGCTGATCCGGTCGCTGGCCCGGCGTCCGTTCGATCTGTCCGCGGGAGCGCCGTTCGCCCCGCATCTGATCCGTGTCGGCGCGCACGACCACGTCTTCGTCCTGCTGATGCACCACATCCTCACGGACGACTGGACCGAGGACGTACTCGCCACTGAGCTGTCGCAGCTCTACCGGCCCCGTGCCACCGGGCGGCCACCGGCGCCGAAGCCGTCCCAGGTGAGGTACACGGACTACGCCGCCTGGCAGCGCGCGCGGCTGTCCGGACCGGCCCTGGACGCCGATCTCGTGTACTGGCGTGAGCGGTTGAGCGGGGTGCGGCCCCTGGACCTGCCCACCGACCGGCCGAGGCCGGCGGTACGGGACGGTGACGGCGGCATCGTGCGCGAGGTGCTGCCCGCCGAGGTGGCCCGGCCGCTGCTGCGCCTGGGCCGGGAGCGGGGTGCCACCTCGTTCATGACCTTCCTGAGCGTCTTCTACACGCTGCTCGGGCGCTACACCGGTGCGACCGACCTGGCCGTCGGCACCGTGGTCGCCGGACGTGACCACCCGGAGCTGGAGGATGTCGCGGGGTGTTTCGTCAACACCCTCGTCCTACGGGCCGACCTCTCGGACGACCCGACGCCGGAGCGGCTGATCAGCCGGGTACGGGAGTGCGCCCTCGACGCGTTCGGCCATGACCGGCTCCCCTTCGACCGGCTGGTGGACGAACTGGCTCCGCAGCGTGACCTCGCGCGGTCGCCGCTGGTCGATGTCACCTTCGGGGTACGGGAGGCACCGCCTCGGCCCCTGGCGCTGACCGGAGTCGACGTCCAGCCCTTCGAAACGGACCACACCGGCGCCAAGTTCGACTTGACCGTCCTTCTCACCGCCCGTCCCGACGGCGGGTACGGGATGGAACTTCAGTACGCCACCGAGTTGTTCACCGAAACCACCGTGCGCCGTTTCGCCCGCCACTTCCGTGCGCTCGCCGCGTCGATGGCGGCCGGGGCCCGCCGTCCGCTGAGCCGGCTGCCCATGCTGGACCATGACGAACGCGAGCAGCTGCTCCACGGCTGGAATCCACCGCGCACCCCGCACACGTCACACGCACCCGTCGAACCGGAGTGTGCTCACGAGGCGTTCGCCGCCCAGGCCGCCCGTACCCCCCGGGCCCTCGCGGTGGCCGGCGACGGCGAACACCTCACCTACAGCGAACTCGCCGCACGCGCGGACGCACTGGCACGGCGGCTGATCGCCGCGGGCAGCCGGCCGGAAGCCCCGGTGGCCGTCCTGCTGGACCGGTCGGCGGCAGCCGTCACGGCCCTGCTGGCGGTCTTCCTGGCCGGTGGTGTGTTCGCGCCGCTGGATCCCGCACAGCCGGCCGAGCGCCTGGCGTCGCTGCTGGAGGAGCTTCGGCCGGCGGCCGTGCTCACGGACAGCGGGACCCGGTCCTGCCTGGGAGAGCTGCCCGTACCGGCGGTGCTGGTGGACACACCGGCCCAGGTTCCGCCCGTGGAACTGCCGCCCGGTGATCCCGGTCGGCTGGCGTATGTCGTCCACACCTCCGGTTCGACGGGCCGCCCGAAGGCCGTCATGATCACGCACCAGGCGCTCACCCACCACGTACGGGCCATGGCCACCGGGCTCGGCTACCGGTCCGACGACCGGGTCATGTTCCTCGCGCCGCTGTACTTCGACCCGGCCCTGGAGCAGATGCTGGCACCGCTGCTGCTCGGGGCCACGGTGGTGGTCGGCGGTCCGGGCCTGGTGCCCCCCGCCGAACTGCCCGCACTGATCGAGCGGACCGCGGCCACACAACTGGCCGTCGTCCCGCACTACTACCGTGAACTGGTGGCCGAGGTCGCACACCGCGACCCCCGGCTGGGCACCCTGCGGAACATGGTCGTCGCCGGTGATGTCATCACCCACGAAGACGCCCGGCGCTGGTTCGCCACCGGGCTGAACACCCGTTTCGTCACCCTCTACGGAGCGACCGAGGCCACCGTCGCGGCGCTGACCCACCCGGTGGGTGAGGCCGGCCCGCACGCCGCCGATTCCTTGGACAAGGCCATTTCGCTGGGCCGTCCGCTGCCCGGAGCGCGGGTGTACGTACTGGACGAGCGGATGGAGCCGGTTCCCCTCGGGGTTGCCGGTGAGGTGTTCCTCGGCGGTCTCCGGCTCGGCCGGGGCTATCTGCGCCAACCGCGCGCCACCGCCGACCGGTTCGTACCCGATCCGTACGGCGGCGAGCCCGGCGAACGGCTCTACCGGACCGGGGACCTGGCCCGCTACCGCACCGACGGTGCCCTCGAATTCCTCGGCCGGATGGACGCACAGGTCAAGATCCGCGGATTCCGGGTCGAACTCGGGGAGGTCGAGGCCCACCTGGCCCGGCATCCGGCCGTGAAGGCAGCCGCCGTAGCGGTCCACAGCCTGCCGGACGGTGAGCGCCGGCTGATCGGTTACACGGTGCCCCGCCCGGACCCGACCGGCTCGACCCGCTTGACCGATGCCGAGCTGCGCGCCTTTCTGCGTGACCGGCTCCCGGAGTACATGGTGCCCGCGGCCTTCGTGCTACTCGGCGAACTGCCGCTCGGGTCAAGCGAGAAGGTGGACCGCAAGGCGCTGCCACTGCCGGATCTCCGCACGGGGGACGAGGAGTTCGTGGCGCCGCGCGACGAGATCGAAGAAGCCGTCGCCGGGGCGTGGGCCGCGGTGCTCGGGGTCGAGCGGGTGGGAGTGCGGCAGGAGTTCTTCGATCTCGGCGGACACTCCCTGCTCGCGACGCGGTTGGCGACGCGGCTGCGGGACCTGTTCGGGATGGACGTACCTCTCCGTCTGCTGTTCGAGGCGACCACCGTCGCCGCTCAGGCGGACGCACTCGCGCGGCTCGCGGAAGCAGAAGCCGAAGCAGATGCGGAAGCGGAAGCGGATACAGCGGCCGACGCGAGAGCGGGAGCCGTGGCCGGGACCGCACCGGCCCGCCCCGGCCCAGCCGTCACACGATCGTAGGGAAGTGAACATGAGCCTTGACCAGCCTGAGCGTGAGCACGACCGTGAGGCGAGCCGTGGCGCACGGCTGCTCCGCGACCGTCTGCGGCAGCGTGCCTCGGGGCCGGTACCGCACGGGCCCGCCATTGACGCGGTGCCCCGGGACGGATCGCTGCCGCTCTCCTTCGCCCAGCGCCGCCTGTGGGTGCTGGACCAACTGCGCCCGGGCGGCACCGAGTACCTCGTACCGCTGGTGTTCCGTCTGACGGGCCCCCTGGCCGAGGCGGACATCCGCCGCGCGCTGGACGAACTGGTGCGCCGTCAGGAGATCCTCCGCACCCGCTACACCCTCGGCGGCGACGGCGAACCGGTGCAGACCATCGATCCGCCGTCCCCCGTCGACCTGCTGACCGACGATCTCACCGGCGCGAGCCCCGATGACGCGGACGCCCTGCTGTACGCGGACAGCGCCAGACCCTTCGACCTGGCCACCGGCCCCCTCCTGCGGGCCCGGCTGATCAGGCTGGCGGCCGAGGACCACATCCTCGCGATCGTCATGCACCACATCGCGGTGGACGGCTGGTCCGGCAGTCTGCTCGCCCGCGAACTCGCCACCCTGTGCGCCGGGGAATCGCTGCCCGAACCCCGTCTGCAGTACGCCGACTTCGCCGCCTGGCAGCGCGCCCACGCCTCCGACGAGCGCCTGGACCGGGAACTGGACTACTGGGCGGGGCAGTTGCGCGACCTGCCCGCACTGGAGCTGCCCACCGACCGGCCCCGCCCCGCCGTCTGGGAACCTTCGGGTGCGACCGTCACCTTCGGGATACCAGCCGCGCTGGCCGGCCGGGTGGGCTCGCTGGCCGGTGCCCATCAGGCGACCCCGTTCATGGTGTATCTGGCCGCCTTCTGGTCCCTGCTGCACCGGTACACCGGCCAGGCCGACTTCGCCGTCGGCTCCCCGATCGCGGGCCGGACCCACGCCGACACCCAGGACCTGATCGGCCTGTTCGTCAATACGCTGGTGCTGCGCGCGGACGTGTCCGGCGACCCGGCCTTCACCGAGCTGCTGCAGCGCGCCAGGGCCACCGCGGTCGACGCCTACGCTCATCAGGATGTGCAGTTCGAGCGTGTCGTCGACGCGCTGGCCGTCGGCCGTGACCTCGCCACCCATCCCCTGACGGGCGTCAACTTCGTTCTGCAGAACAACGAGCCGTTCCGGTTCGAGGCAGGTGCCCTCACCGGGGAGCTGATCCCCTTGGAGCAGAGGCACGCACAGTTCGACCTGACCTGGGCACTGGAGGAGCACCCCGATGGTTCGGTGACCGGCTCGGTGACCTTTCCCCACTCCCTGATGGACACGGACACCGTACGGCGGATGGGCGAGCACTACGTCCGCCTGCTCGGTGCGGCCGTGCAGGAGCCGCGCACCCGGATCAGTGAACTCCCGCTGATGAGCGAGGCCGAGGCACGCCAGGCGGGGCGGACAGGACACGGGACGCGCCCGCCGGCCGCTACGGCCCCCGTCACCACCTGCCTGCACGAGCGGTTCGCGGCACAGGCCGCGGCGCGTCCCGATGCCGTCGCGCTGACCTTCGACGGCGAGCAGTTGACGTACGGCGAACTGGACGCCCGCGCCAACCGCCTGGCGCACCGGCTGCGCGCGGCCGGCGCCGGGCGGGAGGATCTGGTCGGGATCCGGCTGCGGCGCGGGATCGATCTGATCGTCACGGTGCTGGCGACGCTCAAGGCGGGCGCCGCGTATCTCCCGCTCGATCCCGCGCTCCCCGCCGAACGGATCGACTACCTCGTCCGCGACGCCTCTCCCCGGGTGATCGTCACCGACAGCGCCCTGGCGGAGGAGACCGTGGCGGCCGCCCGCCAGGTACCCGGCGGGACCGTCGTCCTCGACCATCCCGCCGAGCGGGCCCGGATCGCCGCGTCGCCGGACCAGGCTCCGGCGCACGCCGCTCACCCGGACGACCTCGCGTACGTCATCCACACCTCGGGATCCACCGGCCGTCCGAAGGGCGTGCAGGTCACCCACGCCAACGTGGTCCGGCTCCTGACCACCGGCAAGGACGAGTACGGCTTCGGCCCGGACGACGTGTGGGCGCTGTTCCACTCCTACGCCTTCGACTTCTCCGTCTGGGAGATGTGGGGCGCGCTGTTCCACGGCGGTCGCCTCGTGATCGTCCCTCATACGGTGACGCGCTCGCCGTGGGATCTCGCCGGTCTGCTGGCGGACGAGGGGGTGACCGTACTGAACCAGACCCCGTCCGCGTTCCGGAACCTGGCGGAGCTGACGGCCCGGAGCGAGCCGGTGCTCGACCGTCTCCGGCTGCGTCTGGTCATCTTCGGCGGGGAAAAGCTCGACGTGGGCACACTCCGGCCGTGGTGGGAGCGGTTCGGCGACCGTGCGCCGCTGCTCGTCAACATGTACGGCATCACCGAGACGACGGTGCACGTCACCTCCCGGCCGCTGGGCCGGGACGACCTCAGCGGGCACCGCAGCCCGATCGGCCTCCCGCTGCCGGACCTCACCCTGCATGTCCTCGACGCGCGCATGCGGCCGGTTCCCCCCGGGGCGCCCGGCGAGCTCTACGTGGGCGGTCCAGGGGTCACCCGTGGATACCTCGGCCGGCCCGCCCTGACCGCGGAGCGGTTCGTACCGGACCCCTTCGGCCCGCCGGGTGCGCGGCTCTACCGCTCCGGGGACCAGGCCCGCGTGCTGCGCGGCGGAGACATCGGCTTTCTCGGACGGTCGGACGACCAGGTCAAGATCCGTGGTTTCCGTATCGAGCTGGGAGAGATCGAGTCCTGCCTGACCGGACATCCGGAGCTGACGGCCGCGGCCGTCACCGTGCACGAGCCCGCTCCCGGTGACCGGCAGCTCGTCGCCTACGCGGTCCCCAAGGACGGTTCCGATATCGCGGTGGCGGACCTGCGGCAGTACGTGGCCGCACGGCTGCCCGGCTACATGGTGCCGGGGACGTTCATGTCCGTACCGAAGCTGGCGCTCACCGCCAACGGCAAGCTGGACCACGACGCGCTGCCCAGCCCCGACGAATCGGGGCGCGAGGGGCAGGACGCCTACGTGGCACCGCGTACGGTCATCGAGGAAACCATGGCCGCGGCCCTGGCGGAGGTGCTCGACGGGCAGCGGCGGGTCGGCGTTCACGACAACTTCTTCACGCTCGGCGGGGATTCGATCCGTGCCGTTCGCCTGGTCGGATTGTTGCGCGCCCGTGGACTGCCGTACTCCGTACAGGATCTGTTCCGCCATCAGACCATCGCGGAACTGGCCGCCTCCCGGGGTGCGTCCCCGGCGGAGGTGGGGGGTGTCCCGCCGTTCTCGCTGATCAGCGCGGAAGACCGGGCCAAGGTCCCGGGCTCAGTGACCGACGCCTATCCGCTCGCCCGCGTGCAGGCCGGCATGGTCTACGAGATGCTCTCCGACTCCGAGCGGAACCTGTACCACAACATCACCAGCTACCTCATCCGCGACGACGGCCCATTCGACAGCGAGGCCCTCGCGGCGGCGTCGAGCACGGTCGTGGCCCGGCACGAGATACTGCGGACCGCCTTCGATCTGCGCACCTTCTCCGAGCCGCTCCAGCTGGTGTACGCCTCTGCCGAGGCCGAGTTCGGCCACGCGGATCTCAGGAGCTCCTCCGCCGAGGAGCAGAGATCCTTCATGGACCGGTTCCGGGCAGGGGAACGCGGGCGCCTGTTCGCGCCCGGCGAAGCCCCGCTGATCCGGGTGCACGCCCATCGCGTCGCGGACGACCGGTTCCACCTCTCCCTCACCGAACACCATGCGGTGCTGGACGGCTGGAGCCACAATTCGGTTCTCTCCGAGATCATCGCGTGCTACCGGGCCATCCGGGCAGGCCGGAAGCCGTCGGCGACGACCCGGACGACGGTCCGCTACGCCGACTTCATCGCGCAGGAGCGGCGCAGTCTCGACGGCCCGGAGGACCGCGCGTTCTGGTCGGCGCGGCTGGAGAACGCCCCACGGCTGACGATTCCGCCGGCCTGGGCCGATCCGGACGGTCCGGGCGACTACCACCTGCGGGTCCCGTACCGGCACATGGAAGGGAAACTGCGGCACCTCGCCGGGCTGGCCCGGGCGTCGCTGAAGAGCGTGCTGCTCGCCGCCCATGTCGCCGTGTGGCGGACGTTCACCGAGGGCGACGGCTTCTACTCCGGGCTGGTGTGCAACGGCCGCACCGAGGTCCAGGGCGGGGACCAGGTCCGGGGAATGTTCCTCAACCCTGTGCCGCTGGTCGCCCCCGGCCCGGCACGGACCTGGCGGGAGCTGGTCCACGAGGTGTTCGCCCGGGAGGTCGAGCTGTGGCCGCACCGCCGCTTCCCAATGCCTCAGTTGCAGCACGAATTCGGCCAGGGCGACCGGCTGTTCGACGTGGCCTTCAATTACCTCGACTTCCATGTGCTGGACCGCACGGCCGTCGATACCTCCGACACCACCGACATCAGTCTGAACGAGTTCCCGCTGTGCGTGCTGACCGAGGCCGGTGACCTGGTCCTGGTGGCCAAGTCCAGCCGGATCGGGGAACGGTACACCGCACTGCTCGCCGAGATGTACCGGTCGGTGCTCGATCTGATGGCCGCCGACCCGGACGGCGATGCCCGGGTCTCCCTGCTGCCGGAGGAGGAGCGTCGGCGGCTGCTCGCCGAGGGCAACGGCCATGAGGGCAACGGCCATCAGGCCGAGCGGACCTTCGGGCCCGGCCGCGCCGTGCATGAGCTCGTCCACGAGCATGCGCGGCGGACCCCGCGGGCGGTGGCCCTCGAATGCGGTGAACACCGGCTGACCTACGGGGAGTTGTGGCATCGGTCCGGCTCCTGGTCGGCGCATCTGCGAGAGCTGGGCGTGCGGGCCGGTGATCTGGTCGGCGTATGCCTGCCTGCCGATGAGCCGGAACTGGTGGCGGCGGTACTCGGCATCGTCGGCCTCGGCGCCGCGTACGTACCGGTCGACCCCTCGCATCCCGCCGAACGCAACACGGCGATCCTGACCGAGGCGGGGGTGGACGTCGTGGTGGCGGACGCGCAGGTACAAGCACAGGTGCAGGCACCGGCAGGATCGCTCCGGACCGTGCTTCCCGCCCAGGTCCGCGACCTCGTCACCGAGGCGGCGCCACGGCCGGCCCACCCCGAGGAACTGGTCTACGTCGTCCACACATCGGGATCGAGCGGCCGCCCGAAAGGCGTGATGGTGCGGCACGCCGCCATTTCCGACCGGGTGCGCTCGATGATCCGGGACATGGCTCTCGCCCCGGACGACGCCGTGGTCACGGTGGTGCCGACGACCACCGACGTCTGGCAGCTGGACGTCTTCGTCGCACTGGCCGCCGGATGCCGGCTGATCCTCGCCGGGAACGACTACGCCAAGGATCCCGTCTCGCTCGCCGAGGTGCTCCGCTCGCACGGGGCAACCCTGATGCAGGCGTCGCCGACGACCTGGAAGATGCTGGACGAGACCGGCTGGACCGCGCCGTCGGGCTTCCACCGCGTCTCCGGCGGGGAGGCGCTCGGGGCCGAACTGACCGAGCGGCTGGGGACCACCGAGGCCGGGGTGTGGGACATGTACGGTCCGGCCGAGGCGACCGTGTACTGCTTCGGCAGCCGGTACGCCCCGGACACGGCTCCGGCGTGGGTCCTGCCCGCCCACACCGCCTGCTACCTGCTGGACGACCGCCTGGAGCCGGTGCCGTTCGGGGTGGCCGGGCAGATCCATATCGGCGGCGAGGGGCTGACCCGGGGGTATCTGGGCCGCCCGGCCGGCACCGCGGACGTGTTCCTGCCGGACCCGTACGCCGCCGTCCCGGGCAGCCGTATGTACGCGACGGGCGACATCGGCCGACGGCTGGCGGACGGCCGTATCGAGGTCTTGGGCCGCCGTGACCACCAGCTGAAGATCCGCGGATTCCGCATCGAACTGGGCGAGGTCGAGACGGCGCTCACCGCTCACCCGGGGATCCACTCGGCCGTGGTGCGTCCGGTACCCGGCCCTGAGCGGACACAGCAGCTCGCGGCCTACGTCATCGCACGCGAGGAGAAACTCTCTCCCGGTGAACTCACCCGGTACGCCCGCACGACCCTGCCCGGCTACATGGTGCCGACCCACTTCGTCTCCATGGAGGCGTTCCCCCGGCTCGCCAACGGCAAGGTGGACCGCAACGCGCTGCCGGCCCCCGACACCGCACGGCCCCAGGGCGACACGGAGTACGTGCCTCCCGTCGGACCGGTCGAGGAAGCGATCGCGGCCGTCTGGGCCGAGGCCCTCGGCGTCGAACGCGTGGGCAGGGACGACGACTTCTACGCGCTGGGCGGTCATTCCCTGCTCACCATGCGGATCACGGCCCAACTCGCCCGCACCCACTCCATCGAGCTGACCTTCCGGGACTTCCTCCGGCACCGTACGGTACGGGCGATGGCGCGTCAGGCGGCGTCGCGTACCGGCGCGGGACAGGATTCCGCCCCGGGCCTGGGACAACACGAGTCCCCGCCGGCTCCCGAGGAGGACTCCTCCCCGCTGATCTGGCTCGGTGACACCGGCGAGGGCGATCCGCTGTTCTGTGTGCATCCCGGTGGCGGAAGCGCTCACTGGTACCGGCATCTGGCCGAGGTCTACGCCGGCGAACGTCCCGTGGCGGCCTTCGAATGGCCGGGGCTGCACAGCGACGCCCCGGCTCCGGAGAGCCTCGCGGAGGTCGCGGCGGCCTATGTAGCCGCGTTGAGAAAGGAACGGCCCCAGGGCCCGTACCACATTCTCGGCTGGTGCGGTTCCAGCGGCATCGCCTGGGAAATGGCACGCAGACTGCGCGCGGACGGAGAACGCCCCCGGCTGATCCTCATCGACCCGATCGAGTACCCCTCCACCGGCGTCAACCCGCTCGCCGAGAACGTGGCACAGCTACGGCGGGCCGGTGCGGCGCTGACCCGGCTGAGGGAGTCTCCGGACGGCCCGGAGCGCACCCGGGTCCGGAGCGAACTGCTGGAGGCACTGCGCACGATCGTCGACGACGGCGACACCGTGTTCGGGGACGAGGCCCTCGACCTGGACCTGGTCCACGGCTGGAGCCACCGGCTCAGGTCCTGGCGGGAGATGGCCGAGCTGCGGCTGCACTACCGGTTCCCGCGGTACGCCGGTGCGGTGGACGTACTGGTCTGCCAGGAACTCGCCGAAGGTGGGTACGAGGACATCATCGGCCGGTCCTACGAGCGCTACCTCGACCAGTGGCGCGGGCTGGCGACCGGCGGAATCCGTTCCGGCCGGATCCCCGGCGACCACCGCAGTGCGCTCTTCCCTCCCCACGTATCCACCCTGGCAGCCCGGCTGGACCAGGTCATCGAACGTTCCCACAACGGTGAGGAGTGACCACCATGGCCGACACCCGTCATGTCATCTCGTTGCGCGATCTCGAGGACTCCGACCTTGCCTGGATGGTGCGGCGGGCCGGGGAGATCGCCATGGATCCGGATCCGGCGTCCCGGCACGAGCCGTTGCGGGGGCGGGTGATCGGCGTGTACTTCACGAAGACCTCGACCCGTACGCGTACGTCGTTCACGACCGGGGCGCTGCGCCTCGGCGCCGACGTGATCACATACGGTCCGGGAGACCTCCAGCTCAACACCGGTGAATCGCTCGAGGACACCGCCCGGGTGCTGGGGGGAATGCTGGACGGGCTGGTGATCCGTACGGCCGGGGACCCCGAGGAGATGCGGCTGCTGGCCGAGCACTGCCCGGCGGTCGTCAACGCGATGAGCGCCGACGAACATCCCACCCAGGCCCTGGCGGATCTCGCCACGCTACGGGCCCGCTTCGGCCGGCTGGACGGTCTGAGACTGCTCTACGTCGGGGAGGGCAACAACACGGCGGCGGCGCTCGCCCTGGCGCTGCCCCGGTTCCCCGGCGCCGAGATCGAGTTCCGCACGCCGAAGGGCTACGGTCTGGCGCCGGAGGTGCTGGCCGAGGCGCAGGCCCTGGCGGGCCGCTACGGAAGCCGGGCCGTCGAGCGCCATGACATGGACTCGCTGCCGGCGGTAGACGTCGTCTACACCACGCGGTGGAACACAACCGGGACCAGCAAGGCCGATCCGGACTGGCGGCGGGGCTTCGCGCCGTTCCAGGTGAACGCCGAGGTGATGGCCCGGTGTCCGGGCGCCTTGTTCATGCACGACCTGCCCGCGCATCGCGGGGAGGAGGTCACCGCCGAGGTGCTGGACGGGCCCGCGAGCATTGCGTTCGAGCAGGCCCGGTTCAAACTGCACAGTGCGATGGCGGTCCTGGAGTGGTGCCTGACCCGATAGCGGACCGCGAGTGCGGGGACGCCCATGGCCGACGCCGATGGCCTGCCCTGACAGCGAACGCGGGCCCGAGGGACGGAGGTTTCCGGCCCCGGGCCCGCGACATTCTGCTCACTGGGACGTGTTGCCGCGCTTCTTCGCGACCTCCGCCACTCCTACGATCACCAGCGCCACGACGATGACCAGGCCGGGCAGCAGCAGCCCCATCGAGCCGGTCTGCTCGCCGAATAAGGCGCGGAACAGGTCGCCGTGATCGTCGCTCGCGATGTACTGGACCAGAGGGATCAGACCGAGCGGGATCGCGGCCAGCACGGCCACGGTCTGGATCACCTCAAATACCTTGGATCGCTCCGAATCTTTCGCCATGAACACCCCTTCGTATCCAAAAACAACCTCTTTACCGTACCAGAGTCACCATCCGCGATCGAAGGCGAAGACTTTCACCATTATTCCGATCCGGATCGGGCCGAAATCTTTCGAATTCACTATTTGAACACAAGCGGAAAAGGGGATTCCATTTCATGTACGAGCTGGATTACGTCGAAGTCTACGACCTCGTCATGCGCAGCAGGGGAAAGGATTACGAGAACGAGGCGGCGGAGGCGGGGAGACTGATCCGCGAGCGGAACCCCGAAGCCTCCTCACTGCTCGACGCCGCCTGCGGGACCGGCCTGCACCTGCGCTTCCTGGTGGATCTGTTCGAGAGAGCAGAGGGACTGGATCTGTCCTCGGACATGCTCGCGCACGCCGGGAAGACGATCCCAGGGATCCCGCTGCACACAGGAAATATGTGCGACTTCGAACTGAAAGCCCGGTTTCATGCCATCACCTGCATGTTCGCCATCCCCCATCTGCGGTCGGGCCAGGAACTGAAGAAGGCCATACGTCGCCTGGCACACCACCTGACCGCACGGGGCGTGCTCCTGATAGAACCCTGGTTCCGCCCGGAGGAATTCATTCCCGGCTATGTGGCCGACGATACGGTCACACAGGGAAAACGGGTGATCCATCGGATTTCCCACTCGATACCGGAAGGGAAGCACGGTGACCGAGTACGGATGACCGTGCACTACGCCGACGCCGCCCCCGATTACGGCATCCGGCACGCCACGGAGACCGTGCGCATGTCCCTTTTCACCGATGAACAGTACCGAGAGGCATTCGCGGCGGCGGGGTGCGATGCCGAGCTCGTCCAACCGGAACACTTTCCCCGCGGCGTCTGGATCGCACAACGCCGCCAATGACCGACGGGCAGGCGCGGGCCGAGCCCTGACCGGCGCCCCACCAGGCATCACCGACATCATTTTAGGCTTCACAAAAGGACCGTCAAGCTTTCATATAGCGAAAATTTGGCCCGCCCTGGCAATCTCGTGCCGCAGCAGGCAGTAGCGGACGAACAAAGGCAAAGACCCCATGTCGAACAATGTCTACAAATCGGTGACGGTGAGGGGCAGGAACGACACTGTGTCGACGACGCGGCCGGCACAGGAACGCCTGGGAGTGGGCAGCAGAGCCATCACCAAGCGAGTCATGCTCTCCATGCCGGAGGGCATGACCATCGATGAATGGCGCAACCTGGGCCGGCAGATTCACGTCATCTCCGACTCCTCCGCCTGGTGGCTGGGCGACTGGCTCATTTTCGGGCAGTCGAATTACCCGAACCGGTACAAGAAGGCAATCGCCGACACCTCTCTCGACTACCAGACGCTACGCAACTACGCCTGGGTGGCCCGGCGGTTCACCCCGGAAAGGCGCCGGGCGAAGCTCAGCTTCCAGCACCACGCCGAGGTCACCAGCCTTCCCGAGGCCGAGCAGGAGAGCTGGCTCACCCAGACGGAACTGCACGGCTGGTCCCGCAACGAACTCCGGCGCCGGATCCGGGACAGCCGGGAGATAGGCGACGGCGGAAAGGCGGTCGTGCGTGTCCAGTTGGACCTGATGGACCAGCAGAAACAGCGGTGGCAGCGGGCTGCGGAGAGCGCCGACCAGGACTTGCTCGCCTGGATGGTGGCCGTACTGGATGGCGCGGCAACAGCTGTGGTGGACGTGAACTAAGGGCAATACCGTTCAGTTAGTGGGTCTGGATGGTGATGTGAGGGCTGCGTTTGGGCTGGGGCCAGTGTGTGTGGCGGGAGCGTTTCACGGCCCATTTCAGAACCTTGCGTTTGACGACTCGCGGGTGTGAGCGCTTTCGGCGGGGTGGGTTGAGGTGTTGGGTGAGCCATCGGATGGCGTGATGCCAGGTCGTGTTGGCCGTGTCAGTGCCCGGAGGGGGAAAATGCGCCCTGCGCGACTGAACGGCGAGCGATGCGGAGGGTCTTGACGAAGGAGACTCTGTCGGGGTCGCAGCCGGCGTGCGCGGCAGTGTCGGCCATCAGGGTGCGGATAGCGTAGTGGCAGCACAGGTGTCCCCAGATTTCTTGCTGGACAAGGTCGGGGGCTTTCGAGCGCAGTACCGCGCGGGGCCCGCGCTGGTGGGTCTTCAGCTCGTCGAAGGTGGTCTCGATCTCCCACCGTTGGGCGTAGACGGCTGCGAGGCCCTCGGCGCCGACCTCGGCAGGGTCGAGGATCGTGGTCAGCAGCCGGTATTCCTCGGGATTGTCCCGGCCGTCATCGACCGTGTAGTCGATCACTCTGACCGTGAGCGGCTCCGTCGTGGCCCGGTTCGGGCCCGACGTCGGGACGATCCGGGCCAGCCAGGACCCATCGGCCAGGGTTTCCAGATGCCGGGGCCGCAGGTTCGATTTCACTCGCCAGAGCAGATCCGCGCCCGTGGCGGCGGCCTGCTGCCAGAGACGGAACCCGTAGAAGCCCCGTTCGGCCAGGACCAGTTGGCCCGGCTCCAGCCGGCCGACGAGCTGCCGGGACAACTCGATCTCCGACACGCTGCACGGGCCGGTGACAGCGCCAAAGACGGCATGGGTGCCGCATTCCGCCAATGCCACCAGGCGGGCCTGCGGAAACGCGGACCGCTCCCCCCTGCTGGAAGCGGGCCGACCGAAGAACTCCGCGTTGGCCGCCGTGTCCGCCACATCCAGACACGTCCCGTCGATCGCCACCAGACGACGCCCGGCCAGCCACGACCCCGGCGTGTCCGGCCCCGCCAGCGGACGCGCAACCCGCGCGAACAGATCCCGCACCGGCTCGAACCCCAGGCGAGCCCTGGCCTGGAAGATCGCCGACTTCGAGGGCGGCGTGAACGACTCCGACCACCCCGACGCCCACGACAGCCCATCCGTGAGCTGCGCGAACACATCCTCGTAGGAGCCATCCGAATACAGCGCCATCCCCATCGAGAAGTACGCCATCACCCGCGCGGGCAAGGACCGGTGACGCCGCTCAGTACGCCCTGCCTCCTTGATCGCCGCGTCAACCACATCTGCGGGAAACACCCGCGTCAGCAACCCCACAGACACCAAATCCGACAACCGGACATCAGACGACGGCTTCACCCAACCAGAACGCGGCATCCCCCCAAGATACCCCAGAAACACTTAACTGAACGGTATTGGAACTAAGGGCTGTCCCCGACTCCGAACCGTGCGGGCGGCGGGCCACCGCCGCACCCGTGCCCCCGCATGGACCGCCGATTCGAGGCTTCGAGGATGTCATCCGCGCCGCCGACCTCGTCGCCTTCGCGACGGTCGCCGGCACCCCGCACATCCACGACCCGGAGCACTTCGCCCACCACCCGTTGGCGCCGCACGTCTCGCTGCGCGATCTCTCGCCCGAGATCACCTGGACTCGTACCACGTCGTCGACGACGTGGACCACTGTCTGAAGGCGGATACCTCACCGCATCTGGCCGAACAGCACCCGGGACACCGCGACTTCGTGGCAGGCACACTCCACGACGCGCTGACCGGCCACCTCGCCCCGCCGGCCGACCGTACCGTCATCTTCTCCCCGTTCGGCCCGGGCGTCCTCGATCTCGCGCCGGCAGGAAGCACAGCGGCGGGTGGAACCCGAAGCCGTGCTTGTAGGTGGCCGTCGCGTCGGCGACCCGGCGGTTCGACAAGCTGATCACCGCGCTGCGGCTGTCCGGGCACGGGCCGATGCGCCAGGGCCGGCCGTGGAGCCCAGCGCTATTCGCTGGAGCAAGATTTCTTTCGTGCTAAAGTACCGGCATGCTTATCGAGGTTGACAGACCGTAGCCGCCGGGCGTCGATGACGCCATCGGCCTGCGCCACTCGCTCCGGTCCGCAATGGCCAGGATGTGTATTGAGCGCGCGGTGACACACTTTCGCGCTTGTACGTGCGCGCCCTGGCACACCTTTGGCCAGCGCGCCTCACATTCTTTTTGCCTCCTGCCGGAGTGCCCTCGAACCAGCCCACTCTCGTGGCGCGTTCACAGCATGCGCTGACTCCTTTCAACGACGTAGAAATTTGTTCAAGCCGTGATTCCTCCGGTCCGAAATCGGACCGGCATGGCTGACGTCGTTCGAGGATTGCAAGGTGCAGTCCCTCCTGTGCGATTCCGTCCTGTGTTCCCTTAGTCATGCGCCGGACGGCGCCCATTCCTTCGAGGGCTGCCTCTCTTCAGCACCGTGCACGGCCCGCCGGGAGAGAGACCACATGGAAGATGGTGAGCATCACCTCATGACGAACCAGCCTCATGCGAACACATCGAGCGACCGGGCTCGACGGTCCCGCGTCGCACTCGCCAACCCTCCCCCCGGCACCCGGCTCGCGCGCATCCGGGAGCATCTCGAATCGATGGGCGCACCCGATTTCCGCTACCGGCAATTCGTGAGCGCCCTTCGCCGCGCGGAAGCCGAGACCTTCGACACCGTTCGCGAGTTGCCCGCCGAACTCAGGGCAGGACTCACCGAGAAGTTCGGGCCGCGCATACTTCCCATCGTGCCGGTCGCCCGCCAATCGGAGGACCAGGTCGAAAAAGTCGTTTTCGAGTCGGACCCGGGAACCCGCTTCGAGACCGTTCTCTCCCGCTACAGGGCCGGATGGACTTCTCTCTGTGTCTCGTCACAGGCCGGATGCGGACTGGGCTGCACTTTCTGCGCCACGGCCGCCGTCGGACTCGCCCGGAACCTGACGGCCGATGAGATCTACGCGCAAGTCATGCATCCGTATTGGCGGCTTCCGGACGGATCCCTGCCGGAGAGCGTGGCATTCATGGGCATGGGCGAAGCACTCGCCAACCCACATGTGTTCGATGCATTGTGCCTGCTTTCGGGAACTGGTTACGGGGAACTATCGCAACGCCGCATCACCGTTTCCACGGTGGGTTTCGCACCCAATCTTTCCAGGCTCACCAAGGAATACCCACAGGTCACGATCACGCTGTCCGTGCATTCACCGTTCCCGGATGAACGTGCGCAGCTGATTCCGCTGGAGAAGAGATTCCCCCTCACCGAGAACCTGGCGATTCTGGATGAGCACGCGGGCACGGCACGCCGCAAGATCTATCTCGCGTATCTGCTGATCGCCGGCGTCAACGACACCGAAGACCACTTGCATCGGCTTGCCCGACTCGTGGCGTCGCGATCCCGCCCGGAGCTCTTCCACGTGAGCGTGATCCGGTACAACCAGGCCCTGGGCGCACATCCCGCCTACCGGGCGCCCTCGAAGACACATGTCAGTCAGTTCGTCGCCGGCCTGCGCGAACGTGGCATCCACGCCACCAGACGGCGCCAGCTCGGCTCGTCCATCGATGCCGCCTGCGGCCAACTGCACGCCCGTTACACCGCCTCCGCCGCTCCCAGCGGCCCCCTCACCGTTCTTCCGCCGATGGGTCCCACCGAGGACCGGCTGCTGCAGATCGGACGGCCCGGCCGGCCGGAGTCTCGTCGGACGGCAACCAGCTGAAGCGGGGAACGGGGCATCGGTACGACGACCGGAGGCGCACGCCCGCGTCCCGGCCCCGGCCGTCCACATCATGCACAGCACACCGGCCGTCGTTGGCCCATGCCCCCACCCCGGCACCCGTGATACCCGCCCCACAGTCCTGGAGGACGTATGAACAACCATCGTGACCGAGGTCGGCACACGGTCCCGCCCGTACCCTTCGACCCGGAACTCAACCCCGTCCTGGAGAAACTGGGACCCCCGCACGAGAGCACGCCCGCGTCGGCCGACCAGATTCCCCGATGGCGCACACACCTCGCGAAAGCGGACCCGACACTCGATGACCTGCGCGACCGCGGCAGGTTCGAAATCCACGAACGGCTGGTACCTGGCCCGGCCGGGGCGCCGGACGTGTCCCTGCTCGTCGCACGGCCCGCCGGGCTGTACGAAGGCGCACCGGTCCTCTACCACATGCACGGCGGAGGGATGATCGGCGGAACCAACCGGACCGGGATGGAGACGATACTGCGGGAGTGGGCCGAACCCCTCGAACTCGTCGTCGTCTCGGTCGACTACCGACTGGCCCCGGAATTCCCGTACCCGGCGTCGATCGAGGACTGTTACGCCGGGCTGGTGTGGATCTCCCGCCATGCCACGACCCTCGGCGGGGATCCGCAGCGCATCGTCATGGCGGGTGGTAGTGCCGGCGGAGGTCTTGCCGCCGCACTCGCACTGATGGCGCGGGACCGTCAAGGCCCCGGCGTCACGGGTCAGTTGATGATGTGTCCGATGCTCGACGACCGCAACGACAGTTTTTCCGCCCACCAGATGGCGGGCCGCGGAGTCTGGGATCGGCACGCCAACGATCTGGGCTGGGACGCTCTCCTCGGCGAGGCCCGGGGGAGCGCGCACCTCTCCGTATACGCCGCTCCGGCCCGCGCGGCAGACCTCTCGGGGCTGCCCCCCGCCTATGTCGACGTCGGTGCCGCGGAGACCTTCCGCGACGAGAACGTCCTGTACGCGACGCGTATCTGGCAAGCGGGCGGTGACGTCGAACTACATGTCTGGGCCGGCGGATTCCACGGCTTCGATCAACTGGCCCCTCACACCAACATCGCGAGGGATGCCCGTCACGCCCGGTTCCGCTGGCTGTGCCGCCTTCTGAACCGCTGAACGCACGCCGCACGGGCCCGCCCATGAGCTGAATCCGGTGCGGGTGAGGACCAGAGGCCAGTGGGAGGGAAGCGGGGTGGTGACGTCGACCAGTGTTGCCGGGCCGCCGTCGGCGTCGGCGCTGCCGCCGGGGCGGGCGGTGTAGTGGATCTCGCGGTCCATGCGCCACACGGACAGTCCGGCCCGCTCCTTGAGGACCTGCTCCGCAGCAGTGGCCGCCTCAAGGCCGGCGGGAGAGCGAGCGGGCGCCGGTCGGGATCAGTCGCGGCCCCGCCGCCACCCGTGCACCCCGTGCACCCCACAGGGATGCAAACGGGACGTGGTCCCCGCGCGGTGCGTGCCCGGCGCGTGGGTCACTTGGTATGACGGTCGAGCGGCGAGTCGTGGGCCCGGCCGTCCCCGGGTGGGTTTCCGCCGGGCCGACCGCAGCTGGTCACCAGGCACGGTGGTGAGCTGATCCCCGCCGTTCACCCGGCATCTCTGGAGGGGCCGTGCCACAGCTGGACCAGCCACACACGCGAACACCCCTGAACGGCCCGAACCCACGGGTGAGTTCAGGCAGCAGGATCAGAAATTACCTGTCCACGACCGATCACAAGACGATCGGCAATATGTACCTGGCCACGGCGTTCGGATTCTTCCTTCTCGCCGGAATCCTGGCGATGCTGATGCGCGCGGAGCTGGCACGGCCGGGGCTCCAGGTCGTGAGTCCGGATCAGTACAATCAGCTCTTCACCATTCACGGCACCATCATGATGCTGTTGTTCGCGACCCCCACGTTCGCCGGGTTCGCAAACGCCGTCATGCCGCTGCAGATCGGTGCTCCCGATGTCGCTTTCCCGCGCCTGAACGCGCTGACGTACTGGCTCTATCTCTTCGGCGCCCTGATCGTCGTCTCGGGACTCCTGCTTCCGAGTGGTGCCGCCTCCTTCGGGTGGTTCGCCTACGCTCCGTTGAACGATGCCATCCGCTCGCCGGGAGCCGGCGGGGACCTCTGGGCCATGGGGCTCGTCCTGGCCGGACTGAGCACGACGCTGGGTTCGGTGAATTTCATCGCCACCATCGTCAGTCTGCGCGCCCCCGGAATGACGATGTTCCGCATGCCGATCTTCACGTGGAACATTCTTTTCACCTCCATTCTCGCCCTGCTGGCGTTCCCCGTGCTGACGGCTGCTCTGCTGGCACTGATGGCGGACCGGAAGTTCGGTGCGCACGTCTATGACCCGGCCAATGGAGGCGCGCTGTTGTGGCAGCATCTCTTCTGGTTCTTCGGCCACCCGGAGGTATATATCGTCGCCCTGCCGTTCTTCGGCGTGGTCACCGAAATCCTCAGCGTCTTCAGTCGCAAACCCGTGTTCGGGTACATCGGCATGGTGGGCGCGACGATCGCCATCACCATGCTGTCCGCGGCGGTGTGGGCGCACCACATGTTCGCGACGGGTGCGGTTCTGCTGCCCTTCTTCTCCCTGATGTCGTTCCTCATCGCGGTGCCGACCGGCGTCAAGTTCTTCAACTGGATCGGCACGATGTGGGGTGGAAGCCTCTCGTTCGAGACCCCGATGCTCTGGTCGACCGGTTTTCTGGTCACCTTCCTCCTCGGCGGGCTGAGCGGCGTGCTGGTCGCCTCACCACCCTTGGACTTTCACCTCACCGATTCCTACTTCGTCGTGGCCCACCTGCACTACGTACTGTTCGGCACCATCGTCTTCGCCACGTTCGCGGGGTTCTATTTCTGGTGGCCCAAGATGACGGGGCGGATGCTTGACGAACGTCTTGGCAGGCTTCATTTCTGGACGCTGTTCGTCGGCTTCCAGACCACGTTCCTGGTCCAGCACTGGCTGGGCGAGAGCGGAATGCCCCGACGCTATGCGGACTATCTCGCGGCCGACGGCTTCACCACCCTCAACACGATCTCTTCGATCGGTGCCTTCCTGCTCGGCCTGTCCACTCTTCCTTTCCTGTACAACGTCTGGCGGACCGCCAGATACGCGGCGAAGGTCGATGTGGACGACCCGTGGGGATTCGGCCGGTCGCTGGAATGGGCGACCTCCTGTCCGCCGCCGCGGCACAACTTCGAGGCACTGCCGCGGATCCGCTCCGACTCCCCCGCCTTCGACCTCCACCACCCCGAGGTGCCCCGGTCGGAGCCCACTGATCGTGAGGTGCCGGCCCCTGGCACATCCGGAGGACATGGCGAATGAAGTCCGAGGCGTATCTCTTCGCAGGTGTCGCGCTGTTCTTTCTTCTCACCGACACGGCCTACATCGTGTTCGCCCGTGAGCCCGCGGGCGCAACGGCGCTCACGGTGTCCTTCATCATGTCGGCGGTCATCTCGTTCTTCTGTGCCATGAACTACCGCCGCAAGGGAGAAAGGCCGGAAGACCGCCCCGACTCCCAGATCCAGGAGCGCACCGGTGTGCTGGACTTCTTTCCGCCGCACAGCTTCTTCCCGGCCCTGACGGCCGCCGGCGCGGCACTGCTGAGTCTCGGTATCGTGTACGGGCTGTGGCTCTTCCTCATCGGGCTCGGCATCGCACTCGCCGGCGTCCTCGGGATGACCTTCCAGTTCGCCGGACGTGACGACTGACCCCCGGTGTCCGGGACGGGGCACGGCCGGCGCCGGCCCGGTACGGGAGCGCGGTCAGCGTTTCCGGTCCGCCCCGGCGGTCGGCTTCTCCTCCTGAGCGGCGGCCGGGTCCTTCACCAGTTCCGCGATCTGTGCGCGTTCCTTCGTCGTCGTCGGCATGTCGACCCGATCGCGGTAGTACCAGGTACTCAGCGCGGAACGGAGTCCGGCCATGCGCGATGCCGGTGTGCGCGGCGGGGCCGGGGGCCGCGGGACGTCCCTGACCAGCAACCGGTAGCGGCGTTCCGCGGACAGGGGGTGATGGCTGTCGCTGATCCGCCCGTAGACGCTCTGGCTCACTCTGCCTTTCGCCTCGCCCTCCTCCAGCAGCTGACGGTCATGTGCTTGCATGGCCAGGCACACGCGCTTGGTGACCACGAAGGCGATCACCGGCCCGACGACGAGGGCGGTCCTGAGGATCCAGGTCAACGTCTCGACGGAGACGCGGAAGATGAAGGCGCTCACGTCATTGCCCCCCGCGATGAGCAGAACCGCGTAGAAGACGATCGCCGCCACGCCCAGCCCCGTACGAGTGGGGCGGTCGCGCGGCCGGTCGCACAAGTGATGTTCCATCAGATCACCCGTCACCCACTTCTCGAAGTACGGGTACAGGTAGAGGGCCATGAAGAGCACTCCGGGCAGCACCACTGCGGGCAGGAGGACATTCCACATGACGGTGTGCCCGGCCGCTGTGGTCTCCCAGGGCGGCATCACCCGCAGCGCGCCCTCGAGGAAGCCCACGTACCAGTCCGGCTGCGAGCCGGTGGAGACCTGGTCGGTCCGGTAGGGGCCGTAGTTCCAGACGGGGTTGATCTGAACGGTGGCCCCCAGCCAGGAAATGACACCGGCGACCATCAGGCTCAGGCCCGCTGACTTCGCGGTGAAATGCGGGAACATCGGCTGCCCGACGGCATTCCGATTGGTCTTTCCCCGGGACGACCACTGTGTGTGCTTGAGGTAGACGACCAGCAGCAGATGGACGACCACCAGGGCGATCAGAACGCCGGGCACGAACAACACGTGAACGATGTAGAGCCGCGGGATGATGACATCGCCTGGAAAACTTCCGCCCCACAGAAAGAAACCCAGGTAGGTCCCGACCACGGGAATCGCGGTCACAATCGTGTAGGCGGTGCGCAGCCCGGTACCCGACAAGAGGTCGTCCGGCAGGGAATATCCGGCGAATCCCTCCACCAGAGCAAGCATGAACAGTGTGACGCCGACCATCCAGTTGATCTCGCGAGGCCTGCGGAACGCGCCGGTGAAGAAGACCCGGAGCAGGTGCACACCCAGCGCGGCGACGAAGATGAGGGCCGCCCAGTGATGCATCTGCCGGATCAGCAGCCCGCCCCGCACGTCGAAGCTGATGTCCAGCGTCGTCGCGTACGCCTGTGAGACCAGAACCCCTTGCAGAGGGCCGTGCGAGCCTTCGTAGGGTTCCTGCTCCATGCCCGGGTCGAAGAAGAGGGTGAGGTAGCTGCCCGTCAGCACGAGAGCAATGAGGCTGTACAGGGCGAGCTCACCCAGCAGAAAAGACCAGTGGTCGGGAAATGCCTTGCGCAGGAGCGCTCCGCCCACCTCGGAAACCGGCGCCCGGCGGTCCACCGCAGCGTATCCGGCAACGGCTGCCCGACGGACCTTCCGTTCGATCCTCTGCCTTCGTCTACGGAACAGCATTTCCGTCAGCTCCTTTCCTCCTGCGAGCCGTGTGGGGCAGCGGCAGCGCCCGGGGCACGGACGGATATCGGCACTATGCGCGGTCGGAAGAGCGCCGTTCCCGCATTACGCAGAACATGGGCACGGCCTTCCTGCCGTATCGGCACGGGCCGCGCGCCCCGAATTTCTCCCGGGGCCGCCCGGCCGGTGGGCCGGTGGGCCGGTGGGCCGGAGCCACCGGGTGCGTCTGTTTCAGCGGGGTGCCGGACGTTCCGGCCGGCGCTGGTGGCCCACATCGCGGACCAGGTCCAGGCCGAGGACCCGGTCGAGGTGGGCGAAGGTCTCGAACTTGGCACCGGACGGCACATCGGAGCGTCCCGCCACATCGGCGAGCAGATCCAGTACGGCGGCGACATCGAGATCGTCGGCGAGCGCGGCGTGCGAGTCCCGCAGCAGATCGGCGGGGATCGGCCGGGACGGCTCCTGCGCCCAGTCGGCGACCTGCTGACGCCATTGCCGCAGCGTCCGCCGGGCCTCGGCCAGCGCCGCACCGGTGACCGTGACCGGCGTGGCGTAGGGGTGGTGGAGCAGCAGGAGGCGCACAGCCAGTGGATCGGCGGTCTCGGGCACGAGTACGTCCGGCCGGTCCGGGGAGAGGAGATGACCGGGGTCGGGGACCCCCTCCTCCAGCAGGACCGTGCTGACCGGGCCCACCTCGATCCGGCCCCCGCCCGTGACGTCGCCGGTATCGGCGCCCTGGGCGATCACGTGCACGTCGGCGGGGCCGCCGAGTGCCGCGTCCGGGTGGTGGGTTCCGACGACGACGGGGGGATGGATGCCGAGCACCGCCATGACCCGGTCGAGCGCCCTGGTCCGGTCGGGGGTCAGGTCCGCAGTGGTGAGGACCGTGACGACCTGCAGGCCGTTCAGCTCCGCGGTGCGTGCCAGTACGTCACCGACCAGCGGCACACGCAGGTGCACCGGTCCGATCCCGGTATCGATGACCGGCAAATGGATACAACTGCGCAGCAGGCGGCGGGGCGCGGCGGGGACTTCGACGAGATGACCGGTGCGGGTGTCGGCGATACGCAGCATGATCGGAGGCTAAGGGCTGTCCCGTACTCCCTGGTGGATCAGCGCGCGGCGTCGGATGCGGTGCATCGCCGGGCGCGGCGCGGCGCGGCGCGCCCGGCGGCGGTCTCAGCGCTCCTCGGTCAGTTGCTCGTCCAGTTCGTCGAGGAGCAGCTCGCTGTGGTCGATCTGGCCGGTCCGGTAGGCGGATCGGGCCACCAGGTGCGCGGCGACCGGACCGGTCATCAGCTGGAAGAAGCCGATCAGCGCGAGGGTGGCGAGATCCATGCCGCTGCGCAGCCGCAGGGCCACTCCGGCGAGGACCAGGAGCATGCCGAGGGTCTGCGGCTTGGTGGCGGCATGGCTGCGGGACAGCACGTCCGGCAGCCGCAGCATTCCGATCACACCGAGCAGGCAGATCGCCGCGCCGATGAACACCAACGCCGCACCGGCCGTGTCGAGGATCCGGAGCCAGAGGGTCATCGTGCGTCCTCCTCGGTCCCGTCCGTACCGTCGCGTCCGTCGCCGGGTTCGGTTCCGGCCGTGTCCCGCCGCAGCGCCGGCCGGTCGCGCACGGCGATGAAGCGTGCGATGCCGACCGATCCCGTGAAGCCGAGGAAGGCCAGCACCAGCATGACCGGGAAGTAGAACGGGTCGCGCGCGAAGGCGGACTTGGCGCCCAGCCCCGCGATGATGAGGGCGGCGCACACGTCCAGCGAGATGGCCCGGTCCAGCATGGAAGGGCCTCGCCAGATCCGGGTGAGGAGACCCGCGCCGGCGATGACGATCACGACGACGGCCGCCGTGAGCAGCACCCGGTCGACGGACTCCGGCGCACTCACCCGGCATCCCCCCTGCCGGGTCCGGCCGGTGGAGGCGGTTCGGCTACGCGGGCGATCTCGTCGGCCGTGCCGAAGGCCCGTACGGTCAGCTCCTCGATCCGCCATACGGAGCGACGCGCCGCGTCGAGTACTGCGGGCCTGTCCGCGTCGAGGACGTGCAGGAAGACGGTGGCGGTGGCGCGGCGTACCTCGACGATCGATCCGCCGGGCACATTCGACACCGCGACGGCGGTGGCCGCGAGCATCAGGTCCGAGCGGCACCTCAGCGGTACGGCGATGACGGCGGCCCGGTGCGGGTGGTCGACGAAGATCTGCCGGGTGACCCGTACACCGGAGGTGTACATGTCGTAGAGCAGGTAGCCGGCGAGCCGGATGATGCCCCACGGGTGCAGGCGGAGCCCGAGATCGACCCGGGGCAGCGGGAACGCCAGGCAGACGGCGACCGCGACGACCGCACCGATCAGCACGTTGGCCCAGTTCAGACCGGACCAGAGCAGCACCCAGATGAGGGTGAGCCAGGCGATCAGCGGGAGGTCCAGAACGCGTCCCCGACTGCCGAACTCACAGCTGAGGGGCGGCAGGTTCTTGTTCCGGAAGGACAGCTTGATGAGGCGTTTCACGGGCCGAGCACCGCCTCCACGTAAGGGGTGCGTGCGATGAGTTCGGCGGCCGCGCGGTCGGTGTAGGAGGTCAGCGGTCCGGCGAACACGGTGAACGCGAGTCCGAGGGCGACGGCTGCCGCGGTGGCCGCGGTCATCGGACGCGGCAGTTTCGTCGTGGTGGTGACGGCGTGTCCGTGCAGGGTGGCCGCGACCGCGAGCCCGGCGGGCTGGTGGCGGTGGCGGACCGGCTCGTCGCCGCTGCCGCGGATGTGGTCGGGGCCCGCGTCGGCGTCGTTGTCCTCCTCGTCGGAGTCGGACTCCAGAACGGTGCCGGCCACGGCCTGTCCCGGGGGCGCCGCCCGCCAGAAGGCCAGGTTCCAGACCTTGGCCATCACGTACAGCGTGAGGAGGCTGGTCACCGCCGACCCGATGACGAGGAGCCACGCCCAGGCGCTGCCGTCGGCGACTCCGGCCCGCATCAGCCCGAGCTTGCCGATGAACCCGGACAGCGGTGGCATACCGGCCAGGTTCATGGCGGGTACGAAGAAGAGGACGGCGAGCAGCGGGGAGGCCTTGGCCAGTCCGCCGATCCGGGTGAGTTCGTTGGTGCCGCCCTGGCGTTCGATGAGCCCGGCCACCAGGAAGAGTGTGGTCTGGACGGTGATGTGGTGGGCGACGTAGACGATCGCACCGCCGTACCCGTCCCGGGTGGCGAGGCCGATGCCGAAGACCATGTAGCCGATGTGGCTGATGAGGGTGAAGGAGAGCAGCCGCTTCAGATCGGTCTGGGCGACGGCTCCGAGGATGCCGACGACCATCGAGGCGAGTGCGGCCGCCATCAGCAGGTCGCCGAGCCGGTTGCCGGGGAAGAGCAGGGTTTCGGTGCGCAGCATGCTGTACACACCGACCTTGGTGAGCAGACCGGCGAAGACCGCGGTGACGGGGGCGGGTGCGGTCGGATAGGAGTCGGGGAGCCAGGCGGCGAGCGGGAAGACGGCGGCCTTGATGGCGAAGACGGTGAGCAGCATCGCCTGGATCAGGGTCTGCACCCCGAGCGGGAGTGCGGCGAGCCGGCCGGCCAGTTGCGCGAAGTTGGCGGTGCCGGTAGCCGCGTAGGTCATGGCGATGGCGGTGAGGAACAGCATCGACGAGAACAGCGAGATGATCACGTAGGTGGAGCCCGCGCGGATGCGGGATCCGGTGCCGCCGAGGGTGAGCAGGACGAAGCTGGCGACCAGCATGATCTCGAAGCCGACGTAGAGGTTGACGAGGTCACCGGCGAGGAAGGTGCAGGAGACCCCGGCGACCAGGATCAGATACGCGGGGTGGAAGACCGCCACCGGTGTTTCCTCGTCCCGGTCGGCCATGCCCTGGCCCAGGGAGTAGACCAGCACGCAGAGCGTGATGGCGGAGGAGACGGTGAGCATCAGCCCGGACAGCCGGTCGGCGACCAGGCTGATGCCGAGCGGCGGCGCGAAGTCCCCGAGGTGGACGGAGAGCGGGCCTTGGGTGTCGGCGGCGATCATCAGCGTGAGGGAGAGCCCGAGCACGGCGGTGAGCACGGCGACGCTGACGAGGCGTTGGATCTTCTTGAGCCGGGTGCCGACGGCGAGGCTCAGGCCGGTGGCACAGAGCGGCAGCAGCACCGGCAGGGGGACGAGTGCGTTCATCCGGTGTCTCCCGGGTCGGCGTCGGGGCGGGACGGTTTCTGTGCAGGGCCCTCGGCGCCGGAGCGGGACCGGTCCTGCGCATGGCTCTCGGGGGCCGCGCCGGGGCGGGACCGGTCCCGGTTCTGTGCGTAGTCCTCGGGGTCCGCGCCCAGTACGTCGTGCCAGAGGTCGCCGGTGGCGTACCGGCCGCGGGCCTGGAGTGCGCGGTCGGCGCGCAGCCTGGCCCGCAGACGGCGGCGCTCCTCGTGGTAACGGGCGCGTTCCTCGGCCGTGACGTCGGGGGCGGACCGGTACCGCTCGCGCAGTTCGTCCCGCTCCCCCAGCACCTCGGCCCGCAGGACGATGCGCCGGTCCTCCAGATCGTCGTGGACCTCGTCCGTGCCGGTCAGCTGGTGGCTGCGGTAGGCCATGGCGAGGAGGAACGCCGTGGTGGCGAGGGTGATGACGATCGCGGTGAGCGCGATGGCCTGCGGCAGGGGGTCGGTGACCTTCCACAGCGGGACTCCGTAGAGGAGCGGTTCCCGGCCCGCCGATCCGGTCGCGGCGAGGATGAGCAGATTGATGCCGTTGCCCGCGATCACCGCACCGAGCAGGATGCGGGTGAGGGGCCGGGTGAGCATGAGGATGCCGCCGACCGCGCACAGCACCGCGGCGGTGGCCAGGAGCGAGAAGCTCACCGTCATCCGGTGGTGCCTCCCGTCCCGGGTGCGGGTCCCGGTGGGGTACCGGTCCTCGCGGCGGCTGCCTTCTCGAACGCCGCTCGCTCGATCTGCCGGTCGATCTTGGCGCCCAGCGCGCGCACGATGTCCAGCACCACGCCCAGGACCAGCAGGTAGACCCCGAAGTCGAAGAGGACCGGGGTGCCCAGGTGGTAGGCGCCGATCAGGGGCAGTCGGCCGTGGTGCGTCCAGGCGTGCAGGACCGTTCCTTCGACGAGGCCGAGCAGGGCGACGCCGGTGGAGATGAACAGCCCGAGGCCGGTGAAGAGTCCGGGCTGCAGCGGCGCGGCCTCGGCGAGTTCGAAGCGGCCGCCCGCCAGGTAGCGGGTGATCAGGGCGAGTCCGGCGACGAGTCCGCCGACGAAGCCGCCGCCCGGCATGTTCTCGGCGCAGAACAGCAGGTACAACGAGAGCACCAGGACCGGGTGGAACAGCAGCCGGGTCACGACCTCGAAGACGATCGAGCGGTGTTCGGGGGCGAGCGTGGCGCCGGCCGCGAGCCAGCCGCGCTCCGGTGCCCCTTCGTCGCCGTGCGGAAGGCCCGTCATCTCGGGTGCGGTCAGCGACCAGGCGGTACGTCCCCGCATCTCCTCCCGCGGTGACGGTCCCTCGGCGCGGCGGTGCAGATAGATCAGGCTCGTCACCCCGATCGCCGCCGCGGCGAGCACGGCGGACTCCCCCATCGTGTCCCAGGCGCGCAGGTCGACCAGGATGGTGGCCACGACGTCCTTGAGGCCGTGGTGGGCGGTCTCCTCCACCATGGCCGCGCCCGCCGGCCGTGCCGTGCGGGCGGCCGCCGCGACCCAGACCACCACGCCGAGCGTCGCCGCCGCGGCCAGCGCCACCGGAATGCGTGCGGTGCGCCGCCAGGTGCTGACCGATTCCTGGAAGTGCACCGGCATCCGCCGCAGCACCAGCACGAACACGATCATCGACACGGTCTCGACGCAGAACTGGGTGAGCGCAAGGTCCGGAGCGCCCTGCACGACGAACAGCAGCGCCGCGCCGTATCCGGTCAGCCCGGCCAGGACCACGGCCTTCATCCGCCGGCTCACGGTGAGGCAGAGGAGAGCGGCCGCGCAGGTCAGCACGGCGAAGGCGCCCTGCAGCGGGACGTCCCAGGCCCTCGGAAGGACCGCGCCGTGCCAGGGCCGGTCCACGCCGAGGACGGTGAGCTGGCCGGCCAGCATCACGAGCAGGGTGGTGGCGAGGTACACGGAGAGCGAGCCGCGCTGGACGAAGCCGGTGAGCTGGAGGGAGAGCCGCTCCAGGCCGAGCAGCAGATGCCCGAAGACGCTGTCGGCGGTCGGCCAGGCGATCCGCCGGGAGAGCCTGGTCACGGTGGTTCGGGCCATGAAGAGCACCACGCCACCCGCCATGGCGACGGCCGAGAGCAGCAGGGACGTGCCGAATCCGTGCCAGAGCGAGAGATGGTAGGGGTGCGCGGTCGGGGGGAACGTGTCCGCGTACGCGCCGAGCAGCCGGCCGGTCCATCCGACACCCGGCCCGAGCACCAGCCCGGCGGCCGCGAGCAGGGCGGGCGGTGCGAGGAACATCCCGCCGACCCGGTGCACCGGGGTGTCCGCGACCCCGGGTTTACGGGCGAAGGCACCCCAGATGAACCGCACGGTGTACGCGACGGTCAGCGCCGAGCCGGCGACCGTCGCGCCCAGCGCCCATCGGTCGGCGGTGTCTCCGTGCAGCAGCGCGTCGAACGCGGCCTCCTTCGCGGCGAAGCCGAGCAGCGGGGGCAGGGCGGCCATGGACGCGGCGGCGAGTACCGCGACCGTGCAGACGTGCGGCAGCGCCCGGCCGACGCCGGAGAGCTTGCGCAGATCGCGGGTGCCGGCCGCGTGGTCGACGATGCCGGTGACGAGGAACAGCGGGGCCTTGAACAGGGCATGACCCAGGATCATGACGGCGGCGGCCAGGGCCGTGTCCCGGTTGCCGGCCCCGGCGAGCAGGGTGAGGAAGCCGAGCTGGCTGACGGTGCCGTAGGCGAGCACGAGCTTGAGGTCGTTCAGGCGCAGTGCCCGCCAGCCGCCGAGCAGCATGGTCGCGGCGCCGAGGACGATCACGACGGGCCGCCAGACCGGCACGTCGGCGAAGCCGGGGGCGAGCCGGGCGACCAGATAGACACCGGCCTTCACCATCGCGGCGGCGTGCAGATAGGCGCTGACGGGGGTGGGCGCGGCCATGGCGTTCGGCAGCCACAGGCTGAACGGCCAGATCGCCGACTTCGACAGGGCACCGCACAGGATCAGCGCGATCGCGACCGAGACGGCGAGGCTCGCGCCGGGCGGGTCGGCGAGGATGGCGGAGATCCGGTAGGTGCCCGCCGACTGACCGATGATCAGAAAGCCGACGAACATCGCGAGGCCGCCGAGCGTGGTCACGGTGAGTGCCTGGAGCGCGGAGCGGCGGCTGTGCTTCTGCTCGCTGTCGTACCCGATCAGCAGGTACGAGAAGACCGTGGTCAGTTCCCAGAACACATAGAGCGAGATCAGGTCGTCGGCGAGGACCAGGGCGAGCATGGCGCCCGCGAACGCGAGGAGGTTCCCGGCGAAGCCGGCCAGTTGCGGGCTTCCGTCGGTGAAGTACGAGGCGCAGTAGAGCAGGACGAGCGTGCCGATTCCGGCCGCGAGCAGCACCATGAGCTCGGCGAGCGCGTCGAGCCGCAGGTCGACGGTGACGTTGTACGCCGGCATCCACCGCCACGACCAGGTGACCGAGCCGCCGGACGCGGCGGTGCTCCACTGCGTGGCCGCCCACACGGTGGCGGCGGCCGGTGGCAGCGCGAGCACGACGAAGGCACGCCTCCCCAGCAGTCGCACCAGCGGGCGCGCACAGCCGGCGAGGACGAAGTGACAGACGATGAGCGCGGTCATACGGCCCCGGAAGGCGCCCCGCACCCGCGCTCGCCGGAGATCCGGAAACCGAACGATGCATCAAGGACAAAAGCCACTCAATACAGATATATCTCCGACCGCATCTCACCCCTACGGCGCGCCGCGCCCGTCCCGGCGCACCGCGTCCGTCGCCGACGCCCGGACCTCTCGCCCGGCTCCCCATCCGGACCCTTGGCGCGCCCCGTCGTGATGCGGCGGCATGACGCGCGGGCGCCTCGCGCGTCCGCATGGACGGCACGGTCCCCCTACTCGAACCGACACGGAACGGGCGCTTCCGGGCGTTGTGGCGGCACTGGGCGTGATCAGTGATGCGTTCGTGGCCGCTTTCTTTTCTTTTTTGGCGATGTTGCGACTATCTTCCTGTCGAAGTTCTCAACGGATTTGGCCAGTCCTGAAACTGGCACCATCGTCTAGGAGCACGTCCTGCGCACGCGCGTCTCACGGCGGACCAAATCGACCACCATGTCGCTGCGGACAGCCCTTCTTGTACTGGCCATCGTTCCGGGAGTCGCGCTGACCGTCCTCTGGGCCGTCACCAGTGGTCAGACCCTGACGGACCTCCAGCGGCAGGTGGCCCAGGGCCAGTCGGCCGAGAAAGCCGGTCAGCCGTCCACCGTCGTGTACTACAACGTCCAGGAGGAGCGTCGGCTCAGCGCCGACGTACTGGGCGGGCACAAGGGCGCCGAGGACGCGTTGCGACGGCAGCGTGTGCTGACCGACGACGCCATCAAGAGCTTCCAGGCACTCTCCGACGTGGTGGCCGACGACGACCGGTCCGAGGTCCGGGACGCCGTTCGTACGGCACACACCGCGATCGACCAGCTCCCCGCCCAGCGCACCCTGGTCGACAAGGGCGGGGCCGAGCAGCAGCAGGCCGTGTACACCTACTACTCGGACCTGATCGCGGCGGACCTCGAGCTCTTCGGGGCGCTCAGCCACGTCGACGACGGCCGGGTCAGCAAGCTCTCCCAGCCGCTCGTCGACCTCTTCTGGGTCAAGGAGATGGTCTCCCGCTCGGACGCCCTGCTGGCGCGCGGCTGGTCCGACGGGAAGCTCGACGTCAAGGAGTTCGCCGACGTCGAGGAAGCCGTCGTGGGCCAGCCGCTCCTTTACACCACCCAGGTCGTCCCCTATCTGTCGGCGGACGAGAGGGCCACGTGGGAGAAGCTCGTCCACAGCCCGGCCTGGAAGACCAAGACGCGGCTGGAGAACCGGATGCTGCGTCCCACACACGTCGACGGCTCCGGCGCCGTCGCCCTCGACGCCGATGAGAAGACCTGGCGCGGCGCGATGGACGGAGTGAACGCCCAGCTCAAGGACCTGCTGGAGCAGCGCATCGCCTCCGTGGTCGAGGAGGGCGACAACAGTGTGCGGTCCCTGCTGCTCACGGTGGCGCTGACCACGGCGGTCGGGCTGCTCGCCGTGATCGCGGTCATCTGGACCACCTGGCGTCTGACCCGCAACCTCCGTCTCCGTATCGGCGGCCTCCAGGAACGGGCCGAGGAACTGGAGAAGGCACTGCCCGACGTGGTCGAGCGGCTGGCCCTGGGCGAGCGCATCGACGTCGAGGCCGAGGCCCACGCCATCGAGCACGACGCCGGGAACAGCGACGGCGACGAGCTGACCCGGCTCGGCGACGCGCTCAACCTGGCGCGCACCAGTGCGCTGACCGCGGCCGTCAAGCAGGCCGACCAGCACCGCGGGTTCGAGCGGCTCCTGCAGCGGATCGCCCGCCGCACCCAGCAGTTGATCGGCCAGCAGCTGAGGAAGCTGGACGACCTGGAGCGCAAGTACGAGGACCCCGAGATCCTGGAGGGTCTCTTCGACCTCGACCACCTCACCGCGCGTCTGCGCCGGTACGAGGAGAATCTCGTGATCCTCGCGGGCGGCACCCCGCACCGGCGCTGGCGCAAGCCGGTTCCGCTGCTGGACGTGATGCGCTCCGCACAGGGCGAGGTGCAGGACTACCGGCGTGTGGCGCTCGACCTGAACGACAGCCCCTGGCTGTCGGAACGGGCCGTCGGCCCGGTCACGCACGTGCTGGCCGAGCTCATCGAGAACGCGCTCAGCTTCTCCCGGCCGCCGAACCCGGTCGAGGTCCGTGCGGCCAAGGTGAGCCGCGGTCTGGCCATCGAGGTCGAGGACCGGGGCCTGGGGATGGACGAGAAGCAGCTGGCCGCGGCCAACGAGCTGATGGCCCGGCCGCCCCGGATGGACGTGCTGGCCCACTCCGAGGACATCCGGCTCGGCCTGTACGTGATCGCACGGCTCGCGAACCAGCACGGGCTGCGGGTGGAGTTCCGCTCCTCGGCGTACGGCGGCACCCGCGTGGTCCTGCTCGTCCCCGACGAACTCACCGTCCCCGGACCGAACTCCGGCCCGGTGGTTGTGGCGTCCCCGGCCGCCGCGCCCACACCCGCGCCGGCGCCCGCATCCGCGCCGGCCCCGTCTCCGGCACCGGAGACGGTCGACAGCCAGCCGCTGCCCACCCGCGTCCAGGGCCGCGCCCTGGCCGACGTCACCGCGATCAACACGGCGAGCGCCCCCTACGCCCAGCAGCCGCACCAGACCGCCGAAGAGCCCCAGCAGCCGCACCAGACCGCCGAACAGTCCCAGCAGCCGTTCCAGACCGCCGAACAGTCCCAGCAGCCGTTCCAGACCGACGAGCAGCCCCAGCAGCCGTCCGGGACCACGTACCCCGCCGCTCAGGAGCACCCCTACGCGGCGACGGAGAACGAACAGCCCTATATGACGGCCGCCGGGCAGTACCCGGTGGACCCGCCGCCGTCCTACACCGCCCCCGCGGGGGCGTACCAGGGGCCGGAACAGCCCTGCCCCGCCCCGTACTCCGCCGGTGCCGAGTCCGGTCACCCGTCTCTCGCCGGGCCCGCAGATCTCATGGGCCCCGTGGACACCGTCGGTCTCCCGGTACCCGGCTCCCACCGGTCCGGACCGGATGACAACCGCCCGGCGCGGCTGCCGGTGTCCGAGCCGGACCACCCGGCACCGCCGGACCCGGAAGCCGTCCGCGCGGAGAACGGCTCCGGCCGGCCCGCGCCGGGCACCCTGCCCGCGCCCGGTGCGGAACCACCGCTGCCGCGCCGCGTCCGGCAGGCCAGCCTGGTGGACGAGCTGCGGGTCACCCGGGCCGCCTGGAACACCGTGCCCCAACCGCCGGGCCCGGAAGAGAACCCGCAGGCGCGACCGGCCCCGCACCGGGCCGGCGCGGCGATCGGCGCCTTCCAGCGCCGGTCGCGCGCGGCCCGCGCGACCTCGGAGACGACACCGCGGCCCGCGCCGCCCGCCACCCCGCATCACACGAGAGAAGAACGGTCATGACACGCACAACCGCCACACACCAGGACCTCGACTGGCTGCTCGACGGCCTGGTGGATTCGGTGGCCGAAACCCGGAACGCCGTCCTGCTCTCCGACGACGGTCTCGTGGTGAGCCACTCACGCAGCATCGAGCGCGCCGACGCCGAGCGGCTGGCCGCCATCTGCACCGGTCAGCAGAGCCTGGCCCGCGGCGTCGGCCAGCTCTTCGACGGCGGCGTCGTCCACCAGGTGATCGTGGAACTCGCGGACCTGTGGCTGTTCATCACCTCGGCCGGACAGGGCACCCACCTGGCCGTGATCGCCTCCCAGGAGGTGGACGCCGAGATCATGTCCCTCGCCATGCACAACCTCGTCCAGCAGGTTGGCCAGAAGCTCTCCACCCCGGCCCGCGGCGAGTTCGACGCTTTCGGTGCCGGGGACGGGCAGCGCGCGTGACCCGGTACTGGGATGAGGACGCCGGGGAGGACGGGGCGGGCACGATGGTGCGCCCGTACACGATCACCCGGGGCCGGACCGCTCCCGAGCGCGACGACTTCAGCCTCATCACCGTGCTGACGACCACGCAGGACCCCAGGGACGAGCACGGTGCGCCGATCCTGCCGGGGCGGCTCCAGCCGGAACACCGGCTGATCCTGGAGCGCTGCCGTCGGCCGTCCGCGGTCGCCGAGGTCTCGTCCGACCTCGGCCTCCCGGTGTCGGTGACCAAGATCCTGCTGGCCGACCTCGTCGGCCAGGGCCTGCTGACGGCCCGCGCGCCGCTCTCGGTGGCGCGGGCGGCCGGCGGCGCCGACATGGGCCTGCTGGCCGCCGTTCGTGACGGACTCCGGAGACTCTGAACCAACATGACAAGCAGTCAGGCGGCCCCCGCCGCCGTCAAAATCCTCATCGCCGGAGGCTTCGGCGTCGGCAAGACCACCATGGTCGGTGCCGTCAGCGAGGTCACCCCGCTGAGCACGGAGGAGTATCTGACCCAGGCCAGCGTCGGTGTCGACGACCTGGCCGGCGTCGACCAGAAGGACACCACCACCGTGGCCCTGGACTTCGGCCGGATCACGGTCAGTGACGAGCTGGTGGTCTACCTCTTCGGCACCCCCGGCCAGGAACGCTTCTGGTTCATGTGGAACGACCTGGTCAATGGGGCGCTGGGTGGTGTGGTGATCGCCGACACCCGCAGGCTGGAGACGAGTTTCGCCTCGATCGACTTCTACGAGAGCCGGAACATCCCGTTCGTCGTGGCGATCAACTGCTTCCACGGCCACAACACCCGTACACCGGACGAGATCAGGGCCGCGTTGGACCTCGATCCGCAGGTGCCGCTGATGATCGGCGATGTCCGCGAGCGGCCGTTCTCCCGGGACGTGCTGCTGGCGCTGGTGGACCATCTGATGAGTCTGCCCGCTGCGGTCGGCTGACGCCCCGCACGGCCGCACTCCCTCCGAGTTCCGGCCCACCTGTCCCCCCTTCTCCCCTTCTCCCCTTCTCCCCCTTCTCTCCTTTCCCCCCTCCTCCTTTCCCCGTCCCTGACTCCTCCGTGTTCCGCGCTTCCCCGTTCCGGAAAGATCTGAGAAGGCATCACCCCTGCGCGTCCTGATGCACGGCGGCGGCATCGGCCGGCGCGGCACCGGAGGGGCCGGGCCCGGTGGGTCCGGCCCCTCCGGCCCGTTCACGGCAGCACCGCCACCCCGTCGATCTCGACCAGTGCCTGTTCGTCCCAGAGCCTCGCCACACCGATGACCGCCATCGCCGGATAGTCACGGCCCGCCAACCGCCGCCAGATCCGGCCCAGTTCCCCGGCGTGGGCGCGGTAGTCGGCCACATCGGTGGCATACACGGTGACCCGGGCCAGGTCCGCCGGGGCGCCGCCCGCAGCGCGCAGTGCGGTGAGCAGATTGGTGAGCGCCGTCGCGAACTGCTCGGGCAGGCCCGCGCCGACGACCTTGCCGTCCTGGTCGAGGGCGGTCTGCCCGGCCAGGAAGACCAGTTGGCCGCCGGTGACCGTGACGGCGTGCGAGAAGCCCGCGGGCGGCGACAGCTCGGCGGGGTTGATCCGGTGGACCGGACTCATGCGGACGCCTCCCGGTTCGCGTACAGCTCCTTGGCGATGATCGTGCGCTGGACCTCGCTGGCGCCCTCGTAGATCCGTGGGGCGCGGACCTCCCGGTAGAGGTGTTCGAGGAGGTGACCGCGGCGCAGGGCGCGGGCTCCGTGCAGTTGGACGGCGGTGTCGACGACGTACTGCGCGGTCTCGGTGGCGTACAGCTTCGCCATGGCCGCGCGACGCGGTACGCCTGCCTCGCCCGCGTCGTACGCCGCGGCGGCCGCGTACACCAGGAGCCGGGCGGCTTCGGTACGGGTGGCCATCTCGGCCACCTGGTGGGAGACGGCCTGAAGGTCCTTCAGCGGGCCGCCGAAGGCCGTGCGCCGGGCGGTGTGCGTCACCGTGGCGTCGAGGGCGGCGCGGGACATGCCGACGGCGAACGCTCCGACGCTGGGGCGGAACAGGTTGAGGGTGTCCATGGCGACCCGGAAGCCGCGGTCCGGTTCGCCCAGTACATCGTCGGGGGTGACCGGGACGCCGTCGAAGACCAGCGCCCCGATGGGGTGCGGGGAGAGCATGTCGAGGGCCGTACCGGTCAGTCCGGGCCGGTCGGCGGGGACCAGGAACGCGGTGACGCCACGGGATCCGGCGCCCTGGGCCGTACGGGCGAAGACGGTGTAGAAGTCGGCCTCGGGCGCATTGGAGATCCAGCACTTCTCACCGGTCAGCCGCCAGCCGCCGGGGGCCTGTTCGGCGTTCAGGGCGAGGGCCGCCGCGTCGGAGCCCGCGCCCGGCTCGCTCAGCGCGAAGGCGGCGACGGCGCGGCCCGCGCGTACTTCGGGCAGCCAGCGCTCGCGGTGCGCCGGGGTTCCCGCCCGGACCACGGGGTGGGTGCCGAGGCCCTGGAGGGCCAGTGCGGTCTCGGCCTCCGTGCAGCCGCGGGCCAGGGACTCGCGGAGCAGGCAGAGGTCGAGGGCGCCGGAGCTCAGCAGCCGGTCGAGGAGGCCCGACTCACCGAGCGCGGCGATCAGGGGGCGGTTGACATGGCCGGGGTCGCCCTTTTCGGCGAGGGGGCGCAATTGCTGTTCGGCAAGGACTCTCAGCTCCTCACACCAGGCGGTTTGTGCCGGATCGAGCGAGAATGCCGTCATACCGGCGCCTCTCTTGTCGCTTCTCGTCTTATCGCGGACCGTTGACTACCGTCACCCAAACGATACGCTCCAGGGGCGACAAGGGGGCGATCCGTCATGGACCCGAAGACCTCAGCGCACCTCGACACGTTCGCCAGGGAGCATCTGCCACCCCCCGGCCAGTGGCCGGAGCTGCTCTTCGACCTTCCCGAACTGCGGTATCCGGCCCGCCTCAACTGCGCGGCGGAACTGCTGGACCGCACGGCCGACCGCTTCGGCCCCGACCGCCCCGCCTTCCGTACCCCGGACGGCGGAGTCTGGAGCTATGGGGAGTTGCGGGACCGGGTGGACCGGATCGCCCATGTCCTCACGTCCGGTCTGGGGGTCGTCCCCGGCAACCGCGTCCTGCTGCGCGGCCCCACCACGCCCCATCTGGCCGCCTGCTGGCTCGCGGTGCTGAAGGCGGGCGCGATCGCCGTCACGGTGCTGGCCCAGCAGCGGTCCGCCGAACTCGCCACCATCTGCTCGATCGCCCGGGTGCGCCACGCACTGTGCGACATCCGGTCGCTCGACGACCTGGTGAAGGCTCAGGTGCCGGGACTGCGGATCACAGCGTACGGAGGGGACGCCCCGGACGATCTGCTCCGGCTGGCCGAGACCGCGCCGGGGCCGTACCGGCCGGTGGACACGGCAGCGGACGATGTCGCGCTGATCGCGTTCACCTCGGGCACCACCGGACGTCCCAAGGGCTGCATGCACTTCCACCGGGACGTGCTCGCCGTCGCCGACACGTTCTCGCGCCATGTGCTGCGTCCCACGTCCGACGATGTGTTCGCGGGCAGTCCGCCGCTCGGCTTCACCTTCGGGCTCGGCGGTCTGGTGGTCTTCCCGCTGCGGGCCGGTGCCAGTGCCCTGCTGCTCGAACGGTCCGGCCCGGAGCAGTTGCTGCCCGCGCTCGCCGCCCACCGTGCCTCGGTGCTGTTCACCGCGCCGACCGCGTACCGCGTGATGCTCGACCACCTCGACGAGCACGATCTGAGCGCGCTGCGCCGCTGCGTCTCGGCCGGCGAGAACCTCCCGGTCGCCACCTGGCGGTCCTGGTACGAGCGGACGGGCCTGCGCATCATCAACGGCATCGGCGCCACCGAACTGCTGCACATCTTCATCTCCGCCGCCGACGACGCGATCCGCCCCGGTTCCACCGGCATTCCCGTGCCCGGGTGGCAGGCCCGGGTGCTGGACCACGAGGGCGGACAGGTGCCGGACGGCGAGCCCGGACTCCTCGCCGTACGCGGTCCGGTCGGCTGCCGCTATCTCGCCGACGAGCGCCAGCGGGACTACGTGGCACACGGCTGGAATCTCACCGGCGACACCTATGTGCGCGACGCGGACGGCTACTTCCGCTACGTCGCCCGCGCCGACGACATGATCATCTCCTCCGGCTACAACATCGCGGGCCCCGAGGTCGAGGACGCGCTGCTGCGCCACCCCGCGGTGACCGAGGCCGCGGTGGTGGGCCGGGCCGACGAGCTGCGCGGCCGGATCGTGGTGGCGTACGTGGTGCTGCGCGAGGGCATGGAGCTGTCGGCCGACGAGCTGCGTACGTACATGAAGAGCGAGCTGGCCCCGCACAAGTGCCCGCGCGTCATCGAGTTCCTGCCCGAACTCCCGCGGACCGCCACCGGGAAGCTCCAGCGCTTCCGGCTGCGGGACACGTGACCCGGTCCGAGGGCCCGAAGAATCGGCCGGCCCGGAAATACGGGTGCTGCGCCCCGCGCTCGCCCGCCAGAATGAGTCATGAACTCCACCTGGACCTTCACCGATGACGTCGATGCGTTTCTCGACGCGGCCGGGGCATCGCTGGCCGCCCGGCCCGCCGAGAACACCCTGGTTCTCACCGTCACCGCAAGCCTGCGCCACAACGGCCCGCACGCCTACGGTGACGCCGCCCCGCTGCTGGGCTGGTGGCGCGGGGCGGACGGCGAGGTCGCGGGGACGCTGGTGCACACCCCGCCGTATCCACCGCTGCTGGGAGCCGTAGCCCCGGAGGCGGTCGCCCCGCTCGCCGCCGCGCTCCCCCTGACCAGGATCAACGCGGACCGGACCACCGCCGAGGCGCTGGCCGCCACTTGGCCCGGCCACCGTGTCGACCAGGAGCAGCGGCTCTACCGGCTGGAGACGCTGGTCCCGCCCTCCCCCACGCCGTCGGGCCGGCCCAGAACCGCCACCGCCGCCGACCGGGAGCTGCTGACCCGCTGGCATCTCGCCTTCGCCGATCAGGTCGGTCAGCCCGGCATGCACGCCGAGCGGACGGTCGACGAGCGGACGGCGTCCGGCAGGCTGACGCTCTGGGAGGACGACGGCGTCCCGGTGTCGATGGCGGGGGCCGCACCGCAGATCGCGGGCACCGTACGGATCTCGGCGGTGTACACACCTCCCGAGTACCGCGGCCGGGGGTACGCGGCCGCGGTGACGGCGCGGATCAGCCGGGTGGCGCGGGAGGCCGGCGCGCAGGAGGTACTGCTCTTCACCGATCTCGCGAACCCGACCAGCAACGGCGTGTACCAGCGCATCGGCTACCGGGCGGTCTCGGACCGGCTGCTGATCAGCGTGGCGGAAGCACGGTGAACGGACCGCCACACCTTCCCCGGCTCAGAGCCTGTGCATGTCCCGGCCGTGCTGAAACGGCGTGCCGGCCGGGGAGTCTTCATGAGGGAGGCGGCCGAGAAGCCTGGTGCCCTGCCGCGGCAAATCGCGGGAGGAACGGCACGCCCCTCACGGGCCCGGCACCCCTGTCCCTGCCATGCGTGTCTGCCCGTCACCCCAGAGTGAGCCGGGGCTTCGGTGCGTCCGTGCGGCCGGTCGGCGGAGTGCGGCTGCCCGCCTGGTACGGAAGCGGCCAGGACGCGCCCGGTCCGCTGTAGCCCTGCTCGGCCGCCGCGTGCAGCGTCCAGTGCGGGTCGTAGAGATGCGGGCGGGCCAGGGCGCAGAGGTCGGCCCGGCCCGCGAGCAGCAGTGAGTTGACGTCGTCCCAGGAGGAGATCGCGCCGACCGCGATGACGGGCACGCACAGTGTGCTGCGGATCCGGTCGGCGTACGGGGTCTGGTAGGAGCGGCCGAACTCCGGGCGCTCGTCGGGGACCACCTGGCCGGTGGAGACGTCGATGGCATCGGCTCCGTGGGCGACGAAGGCACGGGCGATCTCGACGGCGTCCTCGGCCGTCGTGCCCCCCTCGGCCCAGTCCGTGGCGGAGATGCGGACGGTCATGGGCCGGTCGTCGGGCCAGAGGGCGCGGACCGCGTCGAAGACTTCGAGAGGGAAGCGGAGCCGGCCCCGCAGCGATCCGCCGTACTGGTCGGTGCGGTGGTTGGTGAGCGGCGAGAGGAAGCCGGAGAGAAGATAGCCGTGGGCGCAGTGGAGTTCCAGCAGGTCGAAGCCGCAGAGGTCGGCGCGCCGGGCCGCCGCTGCGAACTGTTCGCGTACGGCGTCGAGTCCGGCCCGGTCCAGGGTGTGCGGGACCTGGTTGACGCCGTCCGCGTACGGGATCGGGGAAGCGGCGACCAGCGGCCAGTTGCCGTCGTCGAGCGGCTGGTCGATGCCCTCCCACATGAGTTTGGTGGAACCCTTGCGTCCGGAATGGCCGAGCTGCACGCCGATGGCCGTCCCGGGCGCACTCGCATGGACGAAGTCGGTGATCCGGGTCCAGGCCGCGGCCTGTTCGGGGGTGTAGAGGCCGGTGCAGCCGGGGGTGATGCGGCCCTCGGCGCTGACGCACACCATCTCCGTCATGACGAGACCGGCGCCGCCGAGCGCCCGTGCACCCAGGTGGACGAGGTGGAAGTCGCCCGGGACGCCGTCGACGGCCGAGTACATGTCCATGGGCGAGACGACGACACGGTTGCGGAGGTGGAGGCCGCGCAGTCTCAGCGGGGTGAACATCGGCGGGGTGCCCGGTGCGCAGCCGAACTCCTCCTCGACGGCGGCGGTGAAGGCGGCGTCGCGCAGCCGAAGGTTGTCGTGGGTGACCCGGCGGCTGCGGGTGAGGAGGTTGAAGGCGAACTGGCGGGGCTGCTGGGCGACATGGGTGCCGAGCTCCTCGAACCAGCGCAGGCTGGCCGCGGCGGCCCGCTGGGTCGATTCCACGACCGGGCGCCGCTCGGCCTCGTACGCGGACAGCGCGCCGGTCAGGTCGGGCTGTTCCTCGATGCAGGCGGCGAGCGCGAGGGCATCCTCGACGGCGAGTTTGGTGCCGGATCCGATGGAGAAGTGCGCGGTGTGGGCGGCGTCGCCGATGAGGACCGTGTTGCCGTGCGACCAGCGGCTGTTGACGACGGTGCGGAAGGTGAGCCAGGACGAATGGTTGGAGCGCAGCGGCCGGCCGCGGAGCGCCTCGGTGAAGATCTTGGCGCAGCGTACGGTCGAGTGCTCGACGCCGCAGGTGTCGAACCCGGCGGCCCGCCAGACCTCTTCGCGCATCTCGACGATGACGGTGGAGGAGTCGGCCGAGAAGGGGTAGGCATGGAGCTGCATCACCCCGTACGCGGTCTCGGCGATCTCGAAACGGAAGGCGTCGAGGGCGAAGTCGGCGGCGAGCCAGATGTAACGGCAGCGGTGGTCGGTGAGGCGGGGGCCGAAGGTCTCTGCGTGGGCGGCGCGGGTGAGGCTGTGGACCCCGTCGGCGGCGATCACCAGGTCATGGGTCGCGGCCAGTTCGGCGGCCGGCGGGGCCTCGGTGCGGAAACGGAGGCGTATGCCGAGGGAGTCGCAGCGTTCGTGCAGGATCTCCAGGAGCCTGCGCCGGCCCAGCGCCGCGAAGCCGTGGCCCCCGGAGGTCTGGGTCACGCCGCGGTGGACGATGTCGATGTCGTCCCACCGTACGAACTCGTCCTGGAGGGCCCGGTGGACGACGGGGTCGGCGTGCTCGATACCGCCGAGGGTCTCGTCGGAGAGGACGACGCCGAAGCCGAAGGTGTCGTCCGGGGCGTTGCGCTCCCAGACGGTGACGTCGCGTTCCGGATCGAGCCGCTTGAGGAGGGCCGCGGCGTAGAGTCCGCCGGGCCCTCCGCCGATGACCGCGATCCGCTTCACGCCGGGCGGCTTCGCCGCGGACGGATCTGCGCCGGGTGCCGGTACCACCGTGCCGGAGGGAATCGCGCCGGGCGCCGTCGTGGCGGACGGAACCGGGCCGGTCGCACTCGTGTCGGGGGGCATCGCGCTACCGGCCCTGCCACTTCGGTGGCCGCTTCTCGGTGAAGGCGGCATGGAATTCGGCGTAGTCGTCGCCGTGCATCAGCAGGGCCTGGGTCGCGGCGTCCATCTCGACCGCGGCGGCGAGCGGCATGTCGAGTTCGGCGGTGAGCAGCGCCTTGGTCTGGGCGAGGGCGAGGGCAGGTCCGTCGGCGAGGCGGCGGGCGAGCGCCGCCGCGCGTACATCCGCCCCGCCTTCCTCGACCAGCTCGCTGATCAGCCCGATCCGTTCCGCCTCGGGAGCCCGGACCGGCTCGCCGAGCATCAGCAGACGGGTGGCGTGGCCGAGGCCGACGACGCGCGGCAGCAGGTAGGCGGCGCCCATGTCGCCGCCGGAGAGGCCGACCTTCGTGAAGAGGAAGGCGAAGCGGGCGGACGGGTCCGCGATCCGGAAGTCGGCGGCCAGCGCGAGTACCGCACCGGCACCTGCGGCCACGCCGTGTACGGCGGCGATGACGGGGAAGGGGGTTTCACGAAGGGCCCGCACCACCTGCCCGGTCATGCGGTTGAAGTCGAGGAGCTGGGCGGTGTCCATGGCGAGTGTGGCGCCGATGATGTCGTCGACATCCCCGCCCGAGCAGAAACCGCGGCCCTCTCCCGCGAGCACCAGGGCGCGCACGGTGCGTTCTCGGGACAGCTCGGCGAGCAGGTCACGCAGGTCGGCGTAGGCGCCGAAGGTCAGCGCGTTGAGTTTCTCGGGACGGGCGAGGGTGACGGTGGCAACTCCGTCGTCCGTCGTCAGCCGCAGATGACGCCAGTCATCAGTGCGGGGGGCGGAGCTGGGAAACGGACTCATGGAGGGGGCTCCCCTTCAGCCGTCGGGCCGCTGCCTGCAACTACCTGCACCCGAATTTATCACCCGCACGTGACTCCCGTCACGGAAACGCGATAAGTCCGGCACCGCCGAGCTCCTCACCGCCGAACTGGTCACCAACGCGTTGGAGCACACCCGCAGTGGGGAGCCGATCGAGCTCGTGGTGGAGCTGCTGCCGACCGGCTGTCAGGTGGAGGTGCACGACCGCGACCCCGCTCCGCCGGGCGATCTCTCCCATCCGCGGCCCGGCGGCGAACCGGACCCCTGGCAGGAGCACGGCCGGGGTCTGCTGCTGATCCGCACGCTCAGCTCGTCGTGCGGTCACCGCACGACGGAGCACGGCAAGGCCGTGTGGTTCACCCTGCCGTCCCCCGCGCCTCGGAGCTGACCGGCCGCCCACGCGTCACCCCGGCCCGCCCGGTCACCCCGCGTCGGCGGCAGCCAGCCGGGAGCGGTCACGGCCGTAGAAGGCGTACACCGCCGATCCGACAGCCAGGAAGACGGCGAACTGCACCCAGGTCGCCCAGCCCGTCCCGTACATCAGGTAGAGGCAGAAGCCGACGCCCAGGAGCGGGCTCAGCGGATAGAGCGGCACCCGGAACGAGCCGGTCACCTCCGGATTGCGGCGGCGCAGCACGATCACCGCGATGTTCACCGCGACCATGGTGGCGAGGGTGCCGATGGTCGTCAGGTTCACCACCACGTCGAGCGAGGAGAAGGCCGCCGGGACCGCGAAGACGACGGCCACGATCCAGGTGTTGGCGACCGGCGTCGCGGTCCGCGGCGAGACCCGCTCGAAGATCCGCGGGATCAGGCCGTCGCGGGACATCGACATCAGGATGCGGGTCTGTCCGTACATCACGGCGAGCACGACGGACGCGATGGCGACGACCGCACCGAAGGCGATGACCCCGCCGCCGATGTTCGAGTCGGTGACCTGGTCGACGACGATGGAGAGCGCGGCCGGCCGGTGCGCGACGGCCTCCGGGCCGAGCGCTCCGATGGCGGCGAGCGCGACGGCGCAGTAGAGCAGGGTGACCAGACCGATGCAGATCATGATCGCGATCGGGATGTTCCGCCGCGGGTTCTTGACCTCCTCGCCCGCGGTGGTGATGGCGTCGAAGCCGATGTACGAGAAGAACGCGAGCGACGCGCCGGCGGTGACCCCGCCCGCCCCGTGGGCGATGAACGGCGTGAGATTCCCGTGTTCGAAGGCCGTGAACGCGATGACGCAGAAGGCGATCAGAATGGTGATCTTGAGGACCGCCATCGCCGTGGTGGCCCCCGCACTCTCCCGGACACCGCGCACCAGCAGGGTGGCGGCCATCACGACCACCAGGACGGCGGGCAGATTGATCACTCCGCCGTCGCCCGGTCCCGCCGACAGGGCCGCGGGCAGCTGCCGGCCGAACAGGCTGTCCAGCAGCTCATTGACGTACTGGCTCCAGCCGACGGCGACCGCGGAGACCGAGACCCCGTACTCCAGCAGCAGACACCAGCCGACGAGGAACGCGACGCGCTCGCCGAGCGTCGCGTAGGCGAAGGAGTACGAGCTGCCGGAGACCGGGATCGCGCTGCCCAGCTCGGCGAAGGAGAACGCGGTGAAGATGCAGGTGATCGCCGCGAGCACGAAGGACAGCACGACGGCGGGGCCCGCCTCGGCGACGCTGTCGGAGAGGCCGACGAAGATGCCGGTGCCGACGACGGCGCCGACACCGAAGCACACCAGCTGGAAGAGACCCATGGTGCGCTTGAGGCCGTGCCCCTCCAGGTCGGCGCCGGACTCGGCGATCAGCTGGTGAGGGTTCTTGATGCGCGGCCCGGACGGGCGCGGAGGGCTCGGTGGGCGCAGCGGGCTCACGGGGATGATCTCTTCTCTGGTGGAGCATGTGGGGGGAGGTGCGCCCCGGCGCCTGTGGGGGGCTCCGGACACTGTGGGCGGCACGCACGAAAGTGGGGTTCGAGCGTGCGAGCCCGAACCCCACCGAGAGGCACCATATTAGTCACCTTCGTGCATGTTCACCCAATCGGGCGCATGATCATGCAGTTATCAGTTCGTGGCCGCCGAGGTCGCGTCGCCCGGCACGCCCGCCAGGGTCGCCACCAGGACGGCCTTGATCGTGTGCATCCGGTTCTCGGCCTCGTCGAAGACGACCGAGTGCGCGGACTCGAAGACCTCGTCGGTGACCTCCAGCTCCGTCAGCCCGTGGGTGGCCTCGATCTCCCGCCCGACCGCGGTGCCGAGGTCGTGGAAGGCGGGGAGGCAGTGCAGGAACTTCACGTCGGCGTTGCCGGTGGCGCGCAGGACGTCCATGGTCACGGCGTACGGCGCGAGGGCCTCGATGCGCTCGCCCCAGACCTCCTTGGGCTCACCCATGGAGACCCAGACGTCCGTGGCGACGAAGTCCGCCCCCTCGACACCTTCGGCGACGTCCTCGGTGAGAGTGATGGTCGCACCACTCTCCCCGGCCACCCTGCGGGCCTCGGTGACGATCTCCTCGGCCGGCCAGTACGACTTCGGCGCGACGATCCGCACGTCCATGCCCAGCAGCGCGCCGGTGACCAGGTAGGAGTTGCCCATGTTGAAGCGGGCGTCGCCGAGGTAGGCGAAGGCGATCCGCCCCAGCGGCTTCTCGCTGTGCTCGGTCATGGTGAGGACGTCGGCAAGCATCTGGGTCGGGTGCCAGTCGTCGGTGAGCCCGTTGAAGACCGGAACGCCGCCGTGGGCGGCCAGCTCCTCGACGGCCGCCTGGCTGTCACCCCGGTACTCGATGCCGTCGAACATCCGGCCGAGGACACGGGCCGTGTCCTTCACCGACTCCTTGTGCCCCATCTGCGACCCGGAGGGGTCGAGATACGTCGTGGACGCGCCCTGGTCCGCGGCGGCCACTTCGAAGGCACAGCGGGTACGGGTCGAGGTCTTCTCGAAGATGAGCGCGATGTTCTTGCCGCGCAGCCGCTGCGCTTCGGTCCCCGACTTCTTGGCGGCCTTGAGCTCGGCCGCGAGGTCGATCAGGCCGCGGAACTCCTCGGCCGTGAAGTCCAGCTCCTTGAGGAAGTGGCGGCCTGCGAGGTCTATGGCCATGGGACTGCTCCTGGGTAGGGCGAGGATCACGCATACAGTAACCCTGGAAGTCTATACGACACCATGCATCGCTATACGGAAGGTTCCTCGCGCCGCTCCGTTGCGGCGGATGACCTCACCGGCGCACTCGACGCCCTCGCCCGCCCCGTACCGCGCACCTCAGGACTGCACCGGGTCGCGCACCACGGGGCAGCTCATGCAGCGGGGGCCGCCCCGTCCCCGTCCGAGCTCGCTCCCGCGGATCTCGATGACCTCGATACCCTCCTTGCGCAAATAGGTGTTGGTGGTCGCGTTGCGCTCGTACGCGACCACGACGCCCGGCTCGACGGCCAGCACATTGCAGCCGTCGTCCCACTGCTCGCGCTCGGCGGCGTGCACGTCCTGAGTGGCCGTGAGGACCCGGATCGAATCCAGGCCCAGGGCGTGCGCTATCGCGTCGTGCATGTGCTCGGGCGGATGATCGGTGACCTTCAGGTCCCTCGGTCCGTCACCGGGCTCGATGGTGTACGAGCGGAGCATGCCCAGACCCGCGTACTTGGTGAAGGTATCGCCGTCGATCATCGTCATGACCGTGTCGAGGTGCATGAACGCCCGGCGCTTGGGCATGTCGAGCGCCACGATCGTGTGCGCCGAACCGGCGTCGAACAGTCCTCGGGCAAGCATCTCCACGGCCTGCGGGGTGGTGCGCTCGCTCATCCCGATGAGTACGGCGCCGTGGCCGATGACCAGGACGTCGCCGCCCTCGATGGTGGACGGGTAGTCGTCCTGCCCCTCCGACCAGTGATGGAAGACCCCTGCTTCGGGGCCGGTGAAGAGCGGGTGGTGGCGGTAGATCGCCTCGAAGTGGACGGTCTCGCGCTGCCGGGCCGGCCAGCGCATCGCGTTGATGGACACGCCGTCGTATATCCAGGCCGAGGTGTCCCGGGTGAAGAGGTGGTTGGGCAGCGGGCCGAGCAGGAAGTCGTCCAGGTCCATGACGTGGAAGCGGACGGAGGTCGGCTCACTGTGCAGTTCCAGGAACTCCCGTTTGGTCATCCCGCCCACCAGCGCCCCGGCCAGTTCGGTGCTGGGCAACTCCTCGAAGGCGGCCCGCAGATGCTCGGTGGCGAGCGGGCCGTACTCCTTCTCCTCGAAGACCCGGTCCAGGACGAGCCGCCTGGCCACCGGGATGTCCAGCGATTCACGGAGCAGGTCGCCGAAGAGGTGCACCTCCACCCCGCGGTCGCGCAGCACGTCCGCGAAACCGTCGTGCTCCTGCCGGGCGCGGCGCACCCAGAGCACGTCGTCGAACAGGAGCGCGTCCTTGTTGCTGGGGGTGAGCCTCTTCAGTTCCAGATCGGGGCGGTGCAGGATGACGCGGCGCAGCCGCCCGGCCTCGGAGTCGACGTGGAATCCCATGCCTCCATCCTCGCCGCGTGGAGCGCCGTTCACCCGGTGAATCGCCAGCGGGTTTTCCGTTGATCTCACAGTCGGCCCCACCGGAGAACCCGCTGACGTCCCCCTCTACAGCCGGGGGTCGACCGGCTCCGACTCCAGGGCCAGCACCGCGAACACCGCCTCGTGCACCCGCCACAGCGGCTCCCCGTCGGCCAGCCGGTCCAGCGCTTCGAGCCCCAGCGCGTACTCCCGGAGCGCCAGCGAACGCTTGTGGCCGAGGAACCGGCCGCGCAGCCGCTCCAGGTTCTCCGGGCGGGTGTACTCGGGGCCGTAGATGATCCTGAGATACTCCCGGCCGCGCACCTTGATGCCCGGCTGGACCAGCCTGCCCCTGCCGTCCCGTACGAACGCGGCGAGCGGCTTGACGACCATGCCCTCGCCGCCGCGTCCGGTCATCTCCAGCCACCAGTCGACGCCCGCGCGTACCGACGCCTCGTCACCGGTGTCCACGACGAGCCGGCGGGTGACCTGGAGCAGCCCGGTCGGATCGTGCTCCACCAGCCGGTCGAGCCAGGCCAGCTGTTCGTCGTGCGGTACGGAGGCCAGCGAGCGGCCCTGCACGGCGAGGATCTGGAACGGCGCGAGCCGCACCCCGTCCAGGCCCTGGGTACTCCAGCAGTAGCGGCGGTACGCCTCGGTGAACGCGGCGGCGTCCTCGGCACGCCCCCGCTGACGGTCCGCGAGAGCGCCGACGTCCACACCACGGGCCGCTGCCGCCGCGAGGGCCGCGTTGGCCTCCGGCAGGGCGGCGCCGGAGGCGGCACCGACCGCGGCGTACTGCGTGCGCAGCAGCCCGGCCGCCTTGAGGGACCACGGCATCAGCTCGGCGTCGAGCAGCACCCAGTCGGTGTTCCACTCCTCCCAGAGTCCGGCCGCGGTGACGGCGGTGCGCAACCTGTCGAGGATCACCTCGGTGAGTGCGACGTCGTCCAGGAACGGCCGTCCGGTGCGGGTGTACAGCGCTCCGGTCGGGCCTCCCCCGCTACCCGGGGTGTGGGAGGTCTCCGCCACGCCGAACCGCTCGCGGGCGGCGTTCACGTCCCGGCAGACGAGTGCCACCGCACGCGAGCCCATGTGCTTCTCCTCGCACACGACCCGGGCGACGCCGTCCGCCCGGTACTGGGCGAAGGCCTCGGCCGGGTGCTCCAGATAGCCGTCCTCGTGCGAGGTGGCGGTGGGCGCCATGGTCGGCGGGAGGTAGCCGAGCAGCCGCGGGTCGACCGCGAACCGGCTCATGACTTCGAGCGCCGCCGCGGCGTTCTCCTCGCGGACCGCGATGCGGCCCATGTGCCGGGTCTCCACGATCCGGCGCCCGTGCACATCGGCGAGGTCCAGCGGCCGGCCCTCCCGGCCCCCGGGGGCCTCGGCGGTCAGCGGCTTGACCGGCTCGTACCAGACCTTCTCGGCGGGTACGTCGACGATTTCGCGCTCCGGCCAGCGCAGCGCGGTCATCTTCCCGCCGAAGACCGCGCCGGTGTCCAGGCAGATGGTGTTGTTGACCCAGGAGGTGCGGGGCACCGGGGTGTGGCCGTAGACCACCGTGGCACGGCCGCGGTACTCCTCCGCCCACGGGTAGCGCACGGGCAGACCGAACTCGTCGGTCTCGCCCGTGGTGTCCCCGTACAGCGCGTGCGAGCGGACCCGTCCGGAAGTGCGCCCGTGGTACTTCTCGGGCAGCCCGGCGTGGCAGACGACGAGCTCGCCCCCGTCGAGCACGTAGTGGCTGACGAGCCCGTCGATGAACTCCCGCACCCGCTCCCGGAAGGCCGGGTCCTTCTCGTCCTCCCGGTCCAGCTGCTCGATGGTCTCGGCGAGACCGTGGGTGTGCTGGACCTGGCGGCCCTTGAGGTAGCGGCCGAGCTTGTTCTCGTGGTTTCCGGGCACGCACAGGGCGTTGCCCTCCGACACCATGGACATGACGCGGCGCAGTACCCCCGGACTGTCGGGGCCACGGTCCACGAGGTCGCCGACGAAGACCGCCGTGCGCCCCTCGGGATGCGCGCCGTCGACGTAGCCGAGCTTGCCGAGCAGGGACTCCAGCTCGGAACTGCAGCCGTGGATGTCGCCGATGATGTCGAAGGGGCCGGTGAGGTGGCGCAGGTCGTTGTAGCGCCGCTCCAGCACCACTTCGGCGTGGGCCGCCTCCTCCTCGGTACGCAGGATGTGCACCTTGCGGAAGCCCTCGCGCTCCAGGCCGCGCAACGAGCGGCGCAGTTCGCGGCGGTGGCGCTGGATGACGTGGCGCGGCATGTCGGCACGGTCGGGGCGGGCCGCGTTGCGCGCTACGCAGACCTCTTCGGGCAGGTCGAGGACGATCGCGATGGGCAGCACGTCGTGGCTCCTGGCCAGTTGGATCAGCTGTCTGCGGCTCTCGGACTGGACGCTGGTGGCGTCCACGACGGTCAGTCGCCCGGCGGCGAGCCGCTTGCCCACGATGTAGTGCAGGATGTCGAAGGCGTCACGGCTGGCGCTCTGGTCGTTCTCGTCATCGGCGACCAGGCCGCGGCAGAAGTCCGAGGAGATGATCTCCGTCGGCTTGAAGTGCTGACGGGCGAAGGTGGACTTGCCGGAACCGCTGGCTCCGATGAGGACCACGAGGGAGAGGTCGGTCACCGGCAGTGTGCGCGAGGTACTGGTCATGCGGCTTTCGCCCCCTTCTCGGTCCTCTCGGTCTTCTCGGTCCGGATCCCGCTCTGGTCTCCGGTCCGGTTTCCGGTCTCATCGGCTGCGGTCATCGTGAACACGGCCATCTGCGTGGGCGGCCCCACCTCGGGGTCGTCGGGTCCCACGGGGAGGAATTCGACCCCGTATCCGTGCCGCTGTGCCACCTCCCGGGCCCAGGCGCGGAACTCGGCCCTCGTCCACTCGAACCGGTGGTCGCCATGGCGTACGTGCCCGGCCGGAAGGGTCTCCCAGCGGACGTTGTACTCGACGTTCGGCGTCGTCACGAGCACGGTCCGCGGCCGGGCCGAACCGAACACGGCGTACTCCAGCGCGGGCAGCCTCGTCAGGTCGAGATGCTCGATGACCTCGCTGAGCACGGCCGCGTCGTACCCCTTGAGGCGCTTGTCGGTGTAGGTGAGCGAGCCCTGCTGGAGCGTGACGCGTGCCGCCTGCCGCTCGCCCATCCGGTCCAGCTTCAGCCGGCGCGAGGCGATGGTGAGGGCACGCATGGAGACGTCGACACCGACGATCTCCGTGAAGGCCACGTCCTTGAACAGCGCCTGCACCAACTGGCCCTGCCCGCACCCCAGGTCGAGGACCCGGCTCGCGCCGGCGGCACGCAGCGCGTCGAGGATCGCGGTCCGCCGCTGCTCGGCGAGCGGCACCGGCTTCTCCTCGGTGTCGGTCGTCTCGTCCACCGCGTTGTCGACGCTCTCGACATCGAGGTCGTCCGACTCGGCGAGCCGCACCAGTTCGAGCTGCTGCATCGCCTGCCGGGTCAGCCCCCAACGCCGGGACAGATAGCGGCTGGTGATCAGCTTCTGCTCGGGGTGGCCGGCCAGCCAGCCCTCACCGGCCCGCAACAGCTTGTCCACCTCGTCCGGCGCGACCCAGTAGTGCTTGGCGTCGTCGAGCACCGGCAGCAGGACATACAGCTGCCGCAACGCGTCCGCCAGCCGCAACTCGCCCTCCAGCACCAACCGTACGTACCGCGAGTCCCCCCACTCCGGGAACTGCTCGTCCAGAGGCACGACCACCACGTCCACGTTCGTCCAGCCGAGCGGCCCGAAGAGCTTGCGCACCAGTTCCGCGCCACCGCGCGCCGGCAGCGCGGGTACCTCGATGCGCAGCGGAAGAGGCGCCCCTGCCCGGTCGGGCAGCGCGCGGCACACACCGTTCAGAGCGGACTTGAACACGGCGCTCATCGCTACGGCGAGCAGCGAGGACGCCGCGTACGGACGGTCGTTGACATACTGTGCCAGCGCCGCGTCGGGGGCGCCGCCGCGGCCCTTGCCCTTGCCGCGCCGCACCAGCGCCACGGGATCCACCTCCAGCAGGAGCGCCGCTGTGCAGAGCTCGGCGGATGCCTCGGGGTAGAAGACATGCGCGGTGCCGTGGGAGGTGGAGAACGCCTGCGCCTTCTCGGGGTGCTTGTGCAGCAGGAAACCGAGGTCGGTAGCGGGACGTTCCGGGTTGCCGGTCGTACTGATCGTCAGGAACACACATCCGAGTATGGTCCGGTTCGCTCGCGTCCCACCAGCGCATTTTCATGTGCCCGCACACCGTCGTCGCCCCCTTCCCTTCAGCTCCCGCGGCTCGCTTCATCCCCCTCTCCGCCTCGCCCTCCGCCTCGTCCCCCGCCTCGCCTCCCTTCTTCCGCCGTCGTTCCGGCGAGCAGCCCCGCCAGCTCCGCGACGGTGTCCGGGCCGACCCGGCAGCAACCGCCCACCAGCCGGGCGCCGTCATCCTGCCAGGCCCCTGCCCTCCCCGGATCGAACGTCGAGTCGCCGCCCCACCCCCGGCCCCCGGCATCCCACCGCTCACCGCTGTTCGGATAGACGACCACCGGTTTCCCGGCCGCCTCGGCCGCCACCCGCACCGCCTGGTCCGCATCCGCCGGATCACAGCAGTTCACCCCCACGGCCAGTACACGGTCGTTCCCCGAGGCGAGAGCAAAGGCCGTCTCCAGCGGCTGCCCCGCCCGGGTCCGGTCCCCCGCCACGCTGTAGGAGAGCCAGACGGGCAGCCCGCATCCCTCGACCGCCCGCAGCAGCGCCTCCGCCTCGTCGATGTCCGGCACCGTCTCCAGCGCCAGCGCGTCGGGTCCGGCGGCGGCCAGCGCCTCGATCCGGGGCCGGTGGAACCGCTCCAGTTCCCGGACGGAGAGCCCGTAGCGGCCCACGTACTCACTGCCGTCCGCCAGCATCGCCCCGTACGGGCCGACCGACGCGGCGACCCAGACCTCCCGCTCCACCCCTGCGGCGGCCCGCCGTGCCAGCCACACGCTGCGGGCGAACAGTTCCGCTGCCCGGGCCCGTCCGATCCCCCGCCGCTCGAATCCCTCGAACGTCGCCTGGTAGCCGGCCGTGATGAGCACCTGCGCACCGGCCCGCAGATAGGCCTCGTGTGCCGCCTCGATCTGGGCCGGCTCATCGACCAGCAGCCGGGCCGACCACAGGGCGTCGGACAGATCGCAGCCCTGCGCCTCCAACTGGTTGGAGAGGCCGCCGTCGAGCAGAAGCGTCCCCTCTGCGAGGGCCTGACCGAGGGCACGGGCGGGCGGGTCATGGGCTGACCGGGCGGTTTGCACGGGTGGCTCCTTCCTGTGCCGGGCCTCAACACAACGGGCGAACCGGGAACGGACTCCGGCTCAGGTGAGCCGGGACCGGTATCCGCCCCGGGTGAGCCGGAATCGCTCCCGGCTCAGAGCCTCTCAGGTGAGCTGGGACTGAACCTGGGAGGAAATCAGCTCCAGGTGCTCCAGGTCGTCCAGATCCAGGACCTGGAGGTAGATCCGGGACGACCCGATCGCGCCGTACCGGCCGATCTTGTCGACCACCTCGGCGGGCGAGCCCGCGAGGCCGTTGGCCTTCAGCTCCGCAACCTCACGGCCGATGGCGGAGGCACGGCGTGCCACCTCGGCATCGCTCCTGCCGACGCAGACCACCAGGGCGTTGGAGTACACCAGATCGTCCGGTCCCCGGCCGGCTGTCCTCGCCGCCTCCCTGACCCGGCCGAACTGCTTCTCGCTGTCCTCCAGCGAAGCGAACGGGACATTGAACTCGTCCGCGTACCGGGCGGCCAGCCGCGGTGTGCGCGTCGCCCCGAGACCGCCGATCAGGACCGGCACCCTGGCCTGCGCGGGCTTGGGCAGCGCCGGCGAATCCGTCAGCTGGTAGTACGTGCCGTCGAAGCTGAACGTCTTGCCGACCTCCGTCGCCCACAGCCCGGTGACGATGGCCAGCTACTCCTCCAGCCGGCCGAACTTCTCCTTGGGAAACGGGATGCCATAGGCCTTGTGCTCCTCCTCGAACCAGCCCGCACCGAGGCCGAGCTCGACCCGTCCGCCGGACATCTGGTCGACCTGCGCTACCTGGATGGCGAGCACGCCGGGGAGCCGGAAGGTCCCCGCGGTCATGAGCGTGCCGAGACGGATCCGCTTGGTCTCACGCGCCAGCCCGGCCAGGGTGATCCACGCGTCGGTCGGGCCGGGCAGCCCGTCGCCCGGCCCCATGCGGAGGTAGTGGTCGGAGCGGTAGAAGGCGTCGAAGCCGAGATCCTCGGCCGCCTTGGCGACGGTGAGCAAGGTGTCGTAGTCGGCCCCTTGCTGGGGCTCGGTGAAGATTCGAAGGTCCATGCGTCCATCCTGCACCTCCGAACGCCGGCCGCTTCTCCCCTCAGCCCTCCGCTGCCCCGCCACCGCCACTCGTCACCGCCGCAGTGCTGTACGGTCACGGCGGGCCCGCCGCCGAGCCCGCCGGTCCGCGGACCACACCGTACGGACCGTCCCGCTCCCGGCCGCGCTCCAGATCCTGCTGCCGTTCCCGCTCCTGCTCGTCGAGGCGCCGGAGCATTCCGTGCACCCGGTCCATGGACTCGTCGGCCGCGTCGATCGCCTCCATGCACTGCCAGTAGAGCCCCTGCTCGTCGGTCTCACAGGCCACCCCGACCAGGGCCATCCCCACCTCCCCGAGCAGTGTGCCCAACCCCGTCAGCGTCGCCCGCTGATCGGCGAGCCCGGAGAGCTGCGCGGCCCGCGCCACTCCGGCCCGCGCCGCCGGGTGGTCCAGCGCCCCGCTGCTCCTCCCCCCGATTTCACTGAGCCCGCGCGCCTCGCCCCGTAACTCCTTGGGTCCGTCCACCGCAAGTCGGCTGCCGATCGCCTGAGCGAGCGCCTGGGCCTGCCATGCCTCGGCGATGATGTCCGGCGTGCCCCGGCTCTGCGCCAGCGCACGTCGACTGACTCCTACAAGCCGCTCCGCTTCCATGTGGTACCCCCGTCCGTACGAAAAGCCGCTCAACTCATCCATTACCCACAGTGAGGGCGCCGGTACCGAAAAGCCAGGGGAATTCGGAAATCTGTGGACACGAAGTCGACTGTGAATAAATCGATCACTCCGAAGAGTGACGATCTGGGGGTTCGGAGGTGTCCAGACGCTCCGGCACCGGGAATCGGGCCTCGTTCCGCTCGATCTTCTCCGACAGCGCCGCCAGCGCATCGATCCCCAATACCTCGCAGAACTGCAGCAGATACGCCAGCACATCCGCGACCTCGTCGGCCACCCTGTGCGCCGTCTCGGGCCTCTCCATCACCCGCGCCGACTGCTCCGGCGTCAGCCACTGGAAGATCTCGACGAGTTCGGACGCCTCGACACTCAGCGCCGCCGCCAGGTTCTTCGGGGTGTGGTACTGCTCCCAGTCCCGTTCGGCCGCGAAGGCGGCGAGCCGTCGCTGCAGGGCCCGTACATCAAGTTCTGTCACGGCTCCAGGTCTACCACCGTCACCCCGGGCGTCTCCCGGGCCCGCACCGCACCCGGCTCCGTCACCGCCCCCACCAGTCCGAGGTGGCCGGCCGCCGCGACCGACACCGCCAGGTCCAGCAGTCCGCGCAACTGCCGTCCGTCGAGGTCCCGGTCGAATCCGTCGGCCAGCACGGTGAGCGTCTGCATGGCCGACGGCACCTCGCCCGCGGCGTCCACCGCGAGCCCCCCGGGGCCGGTGAGCAGCACCAGGGCGAGCGCGAGATACCTCAGCTCACCGTCGCCGAGCCGGCCGACCGGCGTCAGGCGTCCCCCGCCGCGCCCGACCACCGCGCGCAGCAGCCCGTCCGGGAGCCGCTCCACGTCGACCCCGGTCACCGGCCCCGCACATCCGGCGTGGGCGGCCGCGACCAGCCGGGCGTGCCGTTGGGCATGCTGCGTGGGCGTACGCCCCAGCACGGCCGCGAGGTTGTCGCAGTCCCGGCGCAGCCGGCCGTCGCCCGTCGGTACCGGGGCACGCATACGCGACGGCTGCGGATCGCAGGCGAAGACCGACCGCAGGGCCACGACCATCTGTTCGGCGGCGGCCAGGACCCGTAACTGCCCCTCGGTCCTGCCCGCCACCCGCAGCGGCAGCAGGGACGTTCCGAGGCGGTCGTCCGGCAGCGGCGCGCGCGTCACCGGCACCGCGCCGGCGGTGTGCCAGGCCGCCTGGACGGTGGAGCGCCCCGGGTCGCGCAACGCGGTGGTGAGCAGGATCTCGCCACCACCGGTGAGCCGTTCGCCGACGATGCGGAGGGTGGGCTCCGCCTGGACGGCGACATCGAGCCGTACCGGGCCCGCCGGGCCGTCCGTCGTACAGCCGATCCGGAATCCGCGGCGCCCCTGGGCATCGGCAGCGGCCGTTTCCGGCACACAGCCCACCGGGTCCGGGAACACCTCGTCGAGCGGGTCCCCACTGCCCAGCCGCGCCAGCGCCTCGTACGCCCGCAGGGCACTCGACTTGCCGCTGCCGCCGGGTCCGGCGAAGAGGGTGACGGGGCCGACGGGGAAGGTGGCGCCCCGGTGCGAGGCGAAGGCGGACAGCCGCAGTTCGGTGACGACGGGCCCGGCGGAACGGACGGAACGGACGGAACGGCAGGTACTCGACACGGATTCCGGCCGGGCCGGCGTACCGGAAGGGTCAGCGGCAGGCATGGGCGTACCGGCGGGTGAAGGAGGAGTGATGGTTTCCGGGCGGAGTGCAGTCATGGGCGGACCGTAAGCAGGTCCCTCACCGAAGAACCGTTCCGCCTGAACTACCTTCCTACGATCGGGCTACCCTCACGACGGCTGTCGCGCCGGGACTGCGTTCCCACGAACGGGACGGAGCCGCCGCCGGGCCCTCCCGGCCGCCGCCCGCCCGCGTTCCTCCTAGGAACCGGGTACGCCCGCCGCCGTGACCCCCTCGACCTCCATGCCGACCGGTGACAGCAGGAAGACATTCCGGTCGACCCGGTGCATTCCACTGCTGAGCCCGAAGACGACCCCGCTGGTGAAGTCCAGGATGCGCTTGGCCACATCCGACTCCGCACTGGTCAGATCGAGCAGCACCGGGATCTGTGCGACCAGGTACTCCGCCACCTCCCGTGCGTCCGCGAAGACCTGGACCCGCAGCACGACGAGGCGACGCTGTTCGGCTTGCGCGCCTTCGTCGGGGACCGTGCGGTGATCGACCCGGGACGGCCACTCGTTGCGGCTGCGCAGAGGCACGACCTGGGCAAGCCCCTCCCACTGCTCGTCCGTGACGTCGTACCTGTCGTACCTGCTCACCGGACCACCCCGTCTGTGCTTCGGTCGGCGTTGCGCCGGCTGCGCTCGCTGTTCATCGGGCAATTCTCTCGTCCCTCACCCGTTCGGCGTACCACCGACACGGTTCACGGGCTGATCGACACCGCCGACGGCCCGTCCGACGCACTCCCGGCGGCTTCGCCCCGGCCCGTCTGCGCGGTCATGTCGACAGGGGTGAAACGTACCGGAAGCCGGACCAGCGCGCGGTGGAACGGTCCCTGTCGCCACTCCAGTGCGCCGACCGGTACGTCCAGTTCTGCGTCGCACAGCTGACTGGTCAGCTGCTCGATCGCGGTCATGGCGATGAGCAGTGCCGGCTGCTTCGCGGGGCACCGGTGCGGACCGGCCGACCAGGCCAGATGGACACTGGCCTCGGAATGGATGCCGGAGTCCGAACGTCCGGGCGCCGACTGGGAGTTGGCTGCCGCATTGGCGACCAGGACCAGCTGTCCGGCGCGCAGCCGGACGCCGTGGAACTCCGTGTCGTGGCGTGGGTAGTGGGCCGCGAGATTGGCCAGCGGCGGGTCGTGCCAGAGGACCTCGTCGATCGCCTCGTGTGCCGTCATCGCGCCGCCGCGCAGCGAGCCCGCGCAGCGCGCGTCGGTGAGCATGTGCAGCAGTGCGTTGCCGATCAGGCTGGTCGTCGGATCGTGCCCCGCGCTCGTGATCAAAGTGATCTGACGCACAGTCTCATCGTTGTCTAGATCGGCGGGATGGGCGAGCAGGTGCGAGGTGAGGTCACGACGCGGCCTGGCACGCCGGTCGGCGACCAGCCCGGTGACGACCTCGACGAGATCGGCGTACGCGGTGGCGGCGTCCGCGGCGGAGTCGAACATGCCGGCGATGCCGTTGACGATGCGTTCGCTGTCGCCCGGCGGGACACCGAACCAGGTGACCAAGACATGCACCGGGAGCCGGCGGGCGTACTGGGCGATCAGATCGCCGCTGCCGGTCGCGGCGAATTCCCCGATGAGCCGCTGGGCGACCCGGGCGACCTCGGCCCGCAGGACGTGCGGCTCGATCAGGGCGAGGCTGTCGTTGATGGCGTCGCGATAGCGGGCGTGTACGTCGCCGTCGCTGAAGAGCGCGGTGGGCCGGTAGCCGAACATGGGCAGGACCGGTGAGTCGTCGGGGACGGTGGCCTGCCAGGCGCGCGGGTCCTTGGTGAAGGTGTGGGGGTCGCGCAGCAGGTCGACGGCGGCCTGGTAGTCGGTGACCAGGAGGGCGTCGATGCCGGGGGCGAGCCGGACCGGGGCGAGGGGGCCGTGTGTGCCTATCGTGGGCGCGGTCGTTACATCTGCGCAGGACCCGCCGGCTCGCGGGACTGCTCCACTTCTTGAGCGACCACGGCGACATCGGTCATCACCTGGAGCACTCCGGGCAGTTCGGAGCCGTCCAGGTGCCGGTACTCGCTGCCGATGGTCACCACCAGCCGCTCGGGGAGGCCGAGTTCCGGATAGCGCCCTTCGCCGATGACCCGGCGGGCCGCCTCCAGGGCCGGGACCCCGGCGGCGTGGAAGGCGTGGGCGCGCTCGCGCACGTACTCCAGATACACGATGTGATCGCGTACCCCGGCCCGGTCGAGGACCGGTCCGTGTCCCGGGACGACGGTCTCGGCGCCGGTGGCCAGCACCCGTTCGCAGGCTGCGATCACGTTGCTCAGCGGACCCGCCCAGTGCACCGGGTGGTCGCCGGGCCGGGCGGGGGTGGAGGAGAAGATGATGTCCCCGCTGAACACCGCGCCCTGTACGGGCAGGTGGACCATCAGGTCGCCGGTGGTGTGCGCGGGCGGCAGGGCGGAGATCTGGACCGGGTACTCCCCCAGGGTCAGTTCGAGCTCCCCGGTGAAGTACGTGGTCGGCTGCACCGGCTCGGTGTGGGACCAGTCGAAGGGGCCGAAGTGACGTCCGAGGTAGGCGCCGAGCGGGGTGGCCGGATCGCCGGTGGTGACGAGCGCGTGCTGCTGCTTCGGCGTGGGCTCGTAGTGGATGTGTTCCCGGGCCTCGCGGGTCGCGATGATCTCCGCGTCCGGGAGCACGCCCGCGCCCCAGAAGTGGTCCCCGTTCGCGTGGGTGACGATCACCCGGTCGATGGAGACACCATCGGGCAGCCGCTTCGTGGATTCGGCCAGGAACTGGCCGGCCAGCACGGCGTCGTACGGGGTGTCGATCCAGAGCGCGCCGCGCGGCGCGACGAGAAGACCGCAGTTGGCCAGCCCCCAGCCGCGCTTCGGCGGAAGCCATGTGTACAGGCCCCGTCCCAGGTCAACGACATCCCCACCCGTGATCGACATGGACGCGATTATGCCGACCACGATCCGGCCATGCGTTCGAACTCGGCCATCCTGACGTTCCATTGGCGCAAAACCGCCGCGCACACCCTTCGGTCGCGGCGGCTCGGTGACCCTGCGAGACCAGCACCGCCCATCCCCATACGGCACAATCCGGGCAACCAACCTCAGATCACCCGGTGATGTCATCCGTCGTGGCGGACACCCACCGAGTGGGCATCACACCGGAATGCGCCGATTACCCACCGAGCATGGCTGAAAACAGCCGTACTGAGACCTCCGGTGCCAACGCCGGACGGCGCGGTCACCGGAGGTCGTCAACACATCTCGTGCCGCCTTCCCGGGGCCACTCGTCGGGCCTCTCGTCGGGCCTCTCGTTCGGATCTCGCCGGGCTCGCGGGGTCCGGCCCGATCCGGACGAAAGTTCCTAGCGGACCTGACCGCGCTCGAAGTACGCGACGAGCTCGGGATCGAGGGCCGGTACGTCGAACGGCGCACCGCCCTCGCGCAGGGAACGGGTCGCGAGCACACCGGCGGCGACGCTCATCCGGGCGGCGACCGGCGAGGTGTCGGTGACGCCCCCGTCGCGCGCGAACCGGCAGAACTCCGCCATGATCCGGGTGTCGCCGCCGCCGTGCGAGCCGTCGGCGTCCGGCACCCGGTAGGTGATGTCGGCGTCGCCGCGGTATCCGCTGGGGCCGCTGTTCCAGACCTTGACCTCGTCACCGGGACCGTCACCGAAGTTCTCCAGACGCCCCTCGGTGCCGATGACGGTGTAGTTCCGCCAGTAGTCCGGGGTGAAGTGGCACTGCTGGTAGGCGGCCACGACGCCGTTGTCCAGCTGCATGTTCATCACCGAGACGTCCTCGACGTCCACGATGTGGTGCAGGTCCTTGCGGGCCGTCGGCGGCCAGTCGAACTCGCGCAGCCAGTTCGCCGGGCGCGGGGTGTCCGGCTCCCGGCGCGGCAGGTCGCCGTAGACGAGGAGGTCGCCGAGCGCGTTGACCCGGCGGGTGTAGCCGCCGGCCAGCCAGTGCAGGACGTCGATGTCGTGGGCGGCCTTCTGGAGCAGCAGACCGGTGGTGCGGGTCCGGTCGGCGTGCCAGTCCTTGAAGTAGTAGTCGCCGCCGTAGCCCACGAAGTGCCGCACCCACACGGCCTTGGGCTCACCGATGTCGCCGCGGGCGATGATGTCGCGCATCAGCCGTACGAGGCCCATGTGGCGCATGTTGTGTCCGACGTACAGCCGGGTCCCGGTCTCGTACGCGGCACGCAGGACGTTGTCGCAGCTCTCGACGGTGATGCCGAGCGGCTTCTCGACGAAGACGGCCTTGCCGGCCCGGAGCGCGTCGATGGCGATGGCCTCGTGGGTGTCGTCCGGGGTGGCGACGATGACCGCGTCGAGGTCGTCGCGGCCGAGGAGCAGCTTGTAGTCCTCGACGGCGACATCGGTGCCGAAGCGCTCGGCCTCACGCTGCCGTACCTCGGGATCGAGGTCGCAGACGGCGGTGATCGCCGAACCCTGTCCGGGGTGGTGGGCGGAGATCGCGATGGAGCGGCGCAGGCCGAGCCCGATGACGCCGAGTCGCAGGTCTGACACGGTGGTCCTTTCTGTCTGTACTGATGGTGCGGACGGGTCCGTACGGCTGGTGCGGGCAGCGTCTACTTGCCGGCGAGCGAGACCTCGTACTCGGCCCGCATCTTGTCGCCGCCGCCGGAACGCCACGTGCGCAGCTCCTTTTCGCAGTCTTCGCAGTCATGGGGCTGCGGCACAGGCGGCCGCACGGCCGAGACCGGCGCATCTGCCATCGTCACCGGCACCTCCAGAGCGGATGGAGCAAGGGAGTGTCCCGCATCCATGGAGGCGGCCCGCACCATCCAGGGGGTGTGCGGCCGGCGCTCCTTCGCGGCGACAGGCACATAGTTCACGACAGTGCACCCGAATGGCAAGACTTGTTCATTTCACGGCTGTAACAAACATCTGTTGTCATAAGGAAGTTTCCCGGCGGACCCAGGAGATGCGCCGAGCGACTGCACAAGGCTCGAAATAGGGCACAGAAGCGGCATGGAAGCGGCAGCACACAGCCCATCAGAAGCCCTGGTTGACCCTCGGCGCGGGTACACCCCCTCCCGCCACCCCGCCCGGCTTCGGCCACACGCGTACCAGAACGGCGGGCCGCCACCTCATCGGTGACGGCCCGCCGTTCGGACGAGCGCTTCAGACGGCGATGACGGTGACGCCGGCCTCGGTGAAGCGGGCGGTCGCCTCGGGCGTGACGCCCTTGTCGGTCACCAGGACGTCAACCTGTCCGAGATCGCAGACCCTGGCGAAGGCCCGCTTGCCGATCTTCGAGGAATCGGCCGCCACGACCACCCGCTGCGCCTGCTGGGCGAGCAGCCGGTTGATGCTGGCCTCGCCCTCGTGATGGACGTACGCACCGCGTTCGGTGTCGATCGCATTGACGCCCAGCACGGCGACATCCAGCGTGATCTCACCCAGCACGCCGCTGGCCAACGGGCCCGTCAGCTCGTACGACTGCGGCCTGGCCACCCCGCCGGTCACCACGATCTTGATCTGCGGCCGGATCACCAGCTCGTTGGCGATGTTGAGGGCGTTGGTGACAACGGTCAGAGCCGGCTGCCCGCCCATCCCCGCCGAGGCGTCCCCGACGACGTCGGAGCGCACCGCCAGCGAACGGGCCACCTCGGTCAGTGTCGTACCGCCGGTCAGCCCCACCACTTCACCCACCGCCACCAGTTCGGAGACGGCTCGGCCGATGGCCTGCTTCTCGGGGGCGTGCCGTCCGGTCTTGTAGCGCAGGGCCAGTTCATAGCTGACGCCGTGCGCGACCGCGCCACCGCGGGTGCGGGTGAGCAACTGCTGCTCGGCGAGCTGGTCCAGGTCACGGCGGATGGTCGCGGCCGAGACGTCCAGCGTGACCGCGGCGCCCTCGACCTCCACCCGGCCGTTCTTACCCACAAGTTCCAGCAGCGCGTTCCACCGGGCATCCCTGGACAAGAGAACTCTCCTTACGATCCCGGGCTTCGGGCACCCATCCCCTTGGGTACGGTCACCGGACACGCGCAAGCGTCGCACAAGGCTCCGCCCAGTCAAGTCTCCTGCATGCAGAATGCTTGATCATGCTCGCAGGTCGCCTATAGCGTGCACAAATGAGCATCTCACTACGAGTATGGAGTGCAAAAGTGTCATTTGTCGAGATCGAGACGGCCAGCCAGCCGGAGTGCTGGCGCCGCGCCGCCGAGCTGGCCCGGGCCCAGGCCGCCGCTCTGCCCGCTGCCGGTGAGCGCATCGCGGTCGTCGGCTGCGGCACCTCGTTCTACATGGCCCAGGCCTACGCCGCCCTCCGTGAGGAGTCCGGGCAGGGCGAGTCCGATGCCTTCGCCGCCTCGGAGTTCCCCTTCGGCCGCCGCTACGACCGGGTCGTCGCCCTCACCCGCTCGGGCACCACGACCGAGGTGCTGGCCCTGCTCGACCGGCTCCGTGGTGTCACCCGCACCGTGGCCATCACCGCCGACCCCGGCACCCCGGTCATGACGTCCGCCGACGAGGTCGTCGTGCTCGACTTCGCCGACGAGCAGTCCGTCGTGCAGACCCGCTTCGCGACCACCCTGCTCACCCTGCTCCGCGCCCACCTCGGTCTGCACACCGACGACGTGGTCCGCGACGCGGAGACCGCACTGGCCGAACCGTTGCCCGAAGGCCTGCTGGACTGCACCCAGTTCACCTTCCTGGGACGCGGCTGGACGGCGGGGCTCGCCAACGAGGCCGCGCTGAAGATGAAGGAGGCGTCGCTGTCCTGGACGGAGGCGTACCCGGCGATGGAGTACCGTCACGGCCCCATCAGCATCGCCACCGCCGGCACCGCGACCTGGATGTTCGGCACCGCCCCCGAGGGGCTCGCCGAGCAGGTGCTCGCGACCGGTGCCCGCTGGGTGGAGAGCGACCTCGACCCACTGGCCGAGCTGGTCCGTGTCCAGCGCCTGGCCATCGCCCGTGCCGCCGCCCGCGGCCTGGATCCGGACAGTCCGCGCCACCTGACGCGCTCGGTGGTCCTTGCGGACGCCTGACCGGCCGGTGGACATCGTCGAGCGCACGTTCAGCGGTGCGGACGGGGACGCCCGCGTTCAGGAGGGCTTCCTGGCCATGCCCGCGGGTGGCCCCGTGCGCGGCGGCGGTGCCGGAGTGCTCGTGCTCTCCGGGTCCAGTGGGCGCATCGAGGACGAGCGGTGCCGGATCCTGGCCCGGGCAGGCATGACCGCGTTGTCGATCCGCTGGTTCGGCGGCCTCGGACAGCCGCCCGGGATCTGCGAAGTCCCGCTGGAGACGTTCGGGGCCGCGATCGAGGTACTCCGCGCGGGCGGTGCCCGGCGGATCGGTGTCCTGGGCGTGTCCAAGGGAGCGGAGGCCGCCCTGCACCTGGCCGTGCTGCTGCCCGGTGTCGACGCGGTGGTGGCGGTCTCTCCCACCTCGGTGACCTGGGCGAACATCGGCCCCGGCCGGGACGGCCGGAACCGGCCCTGCCGGTCTTCCTGGTCCTGGCGGGGCGAGCCGCTGCCGTTCGTCCCGTACGACGACTCCTGGGCACCGATACCCACGCCGCCGACGGGCGCCCCTGTCGCCGTCCGTGGCTGGTACGAGCGCAGCCGGCGGACGTTCGCCGACCACGTCGACGCGGCGGCCATCGCGGTGGAGAAGTCCGCCGCCGCACTCGTGCTCGTCGCCGGCGGGGACGACGCGATGTGGCCCTCGCTGCCCCACGCCGAGGAGCTGGCCGCCCGTCGCAGGGCGGCCGGGCAGCCTGTACAGGTGATCAGCAGCCCCGACGCGGGCCACCGGCCACGGTTCCCGGGCGAGGGCCCGGCTCCGGCCTCCGCGCACTTCCTGCACGGAGGCACGCCGGGGGCGGACGCCGCACTCGGGGCGGCGGCCTGGCCCCAGGTACTCGATGCGCTCCGCGGAGCGCATCGGGACGGCATCTGACCACACCCCGATCCCGGCTCCCGCCGCGGCCGTGGCCAAAAAGGCCGGGCGGCCGGGACAGGGCCCGCGGCCGGGACGGGACCGACGGCCGTCACGACCGCCGACCCGCCCTCCCGCCCGGGACCGCCCCGGTCAGGACTCCTCGAAGTGGACGTCCAGGACCGCGTCGAGTTCCTCCGCCCACTTCTTGAGGTCGCTCCTGGCCGGCGCCTCGACCTCGGCGTTGAACCATCGACGGGTCGACATGTGGACCGTGACGGTGAACCGGCGGCCGAACCGGGGGGTCTTCACCTCGACCGCACCGATCTCATCCCAGCGGAAGTCGGCCTCCTGATCGTCCAGCCGGAACCGGACGCCCTCACGGTCCGCGGCGATCGAGCCCCGACGGTCGCTCACCTCGAACACGGGACCGTCCGCTGCCCCCTTGTCGTCCGCCGCGGCTGCCTCGGGCACCGCCTCCACGACGGCGTCGTCAAGAGCGGCCGCGTCGGGCACCCGCTCGTCCGCCTGCTCCTGGCCACTCTGCTTCTGGCCACTCTGTTCCCGGTCTGTCTGTTCCTCGCCTGTCCGCTCCTCGTCCTTCTGCTCCTGGACTCTCTGCTCCCGGCTCGTATCCGGCTTCCCGGCAGGGGCAGGGGCCGTGAGACCAGGGATGTACGCCGGGTCTGTCCCTGCGGCGTACCCGGGCTGGGTGTTCGGATCTATGCGCTGCTCCACGGCGGGCAGTATGGCCGACGAACCTGTACGAGACCAGTAACCGTCGTGCCGGGCGCCCGTCTCCCCCCGACCGGCCCTCCGTGCCACGTCACCGTTCCCGCGCCGCCAGCAGTTCCGTCACCCGGTCCAGCGGGAGCGCCGGGACGTGGTGGCCCGCCCGGCCGGTCATCGCGTGCGCGCCGGTGAGCACGTTGAGCACCGCTTCCTCCACCGACTCGACCACCGCGCCGTAGAAGGGGTCCATCCGGCCCCACGGCACGAAGCGCATCGACTCGTACGGTGCACTGCCGTCGTCCTCGGGAAACGTGCTGGTCAGCGCGGACGGGTTGGCTGTGGAGAAGGCCAGGAAGAGGTCCCCGGAGAAATGACTGCCGGTGGTGCCGGTGCGGGCCAGGCCCAGCGTGACCCGGCGGGCCAGCGCCTTGCACTGCCCCGGCAACAGGGGTGCGTCGGTCGCCACGACCACGATCACCGAGCCGGCGCCGGGCGGCACCGGGCGCTCCGCGGCGGGTGCCGGTCCGGGCGCCGTCTCTCCGACCGGCTCGGACAGCTCGCGCCCCACCGGCACACCGGCCACCACCAGTTCGCGCCGCGCGCCGAAGTTGGCCTGCACGAAGGCGCCCACGGTGTAGTGGTCCTCGCCGTACTCCACCACCCGCGACGCGGTCCCCGAGCCGCCCTTGAAGCCGTAGCAGCGCATGCCGGTTCCGCCGCCGACGCATCCCTCCTCGACCGGGCCGGATCCGGCCGCCTCGATCGCCGCCGCCGCGTGCCGGGGCTCCACGGCCGTGCCGTGGATGTCGTTGAGGTGGCCGTCCCAGGTCTCCGTGACCACCGGCAGCAGCCACTCCGGCGCCATGTCGCGGCGGTTGGCGCGTACCCACTCGACCACGCCCCGGTGCACCGGTCCCACCGCGTACGTGTTGGTGATGACCACCGGGACGGCGAGCGATCCGCTCTCCTCGATCCAGGCCGTTCCGGTCATCTCTCCGTTGCCGTTGAACGAGTGCCAGCCGGCCGCGCAGGGCGTGCCGACTCCGTCCCGGCCGCGTGGCAGGAGGGCCGTCACCCCGGCACGCACGTCGTCGCCCTCGACGAGGGTGACGTACCCGACCTCGACACCGGGTACGTCCGTGATCGCGTTCCAGGGACCCGGCTCACCCATCAGCGGAATGCCCAACTCACGTGCACGCGTGCGGTCTTCGCTCATGTGATCCTCGCTCATGCGGTCGGAGGGTACGGGCGGAACCGCATCCTGGACGAGGAGCGGGCGGCGGCGTCCGTCGTATCCGCCTTCCCCGCGCTACCCGGTGGGCATATCCGGCTCGTTCTCCACGGCGATCGCGGTCGCCACGAGACCGTCCGCGACCAGCCAGCGGCCGTGGAATCCCGTCGGGGTCGCCGTCGCCCCGGGGGTTCGGTCCGGCTCCGTGGCGGAGATCAGCAGTTCGGCCGTGAACGTGCCGTTCGAGCGGAGCACGATGTCGGCCTGTTCGAAACCGAGCCATCGATGGGTGAGCGGAAACCATGCCTTGTAGACGCTCTCCTTCGCGCTGAACAGCAGCCGGTCCCAGTGGATCTCGGGGGAGACGTCGCGCAACTCGCGCTCGCGCCGCTGCTCCGTCGCGAGGGCTATGGCCTCGTGCACCCCGTCGGGCAGCGGCTCGTGCGGTTCGGCGTCCACGCCGACGGACAGCACGTCCTCCCTGCGGGCGACCACGGCGGCCCGGTAGCCGGTGCAGTGGGTCATGCTTCCGACCACTCCGCCCGGCCATATCGGCGCGCCGCGTTCGCCTCTCAGGATGGGCACGGGTGCGAGACCCAGTGCGCCCAGCGCGCGGCGGGCGCACCAGCGCGCGGTGGTGAACTCCTTGCGCCGGGACTCCACGGCGTTGCGGATCAGTTCTTCCTCGCCGGGGAAGAGGGGCGCGTCGGACGGGTCGGAGAGCGCCTCGGCCACCGCCACCCGCGACGGCAGAATCTTCTCGATCATGTTCTCCCTCGTACCGGCCGGTCGATCCGCTGCATCGTCTCCGAAGCCTGCCCAAAGTGTGCGGGGTTCCGCCAGTGCCCCCTGTACTTTCCGGCGGCGTTCTCATGACGAGGAACGGTGCATACCGGCCCAGTCGCCGTGAACCGGACCGGTATGGCAACGCTCAGGTCAGGACCGAGGGATCAGGTTCCGTCTCGGCGAGACGCGGCGCCGGCGGATCTGCGTGGCACACAGGGATACGAGGACGGCCGAGGTCGCAACGGCGCCCATGCCCCACACCAGGCTGCCGGCGCTCGCTATGAAGCCGATCAACGCGGGGCCGGCCAGCAGGCCCGTCGTCCCCATGGCGGCGACCAGGGCCGGCGCGTCCGTACCCTGTCCCGCGGCGGCAACGTAGACGCACGGTGTCACGGCCGCGACGCCCAGGCCGACACAGGCGAACCCGATCAGCGTCGGCGCCACTCCACCGGCCAGCAGGGCCAGTGCCAGGCCCGCACCGGCCACCGCGCTGCCGACCCGGACGATGCGTCCGTCGCCCCAGCGGCTGCGCCGGCCGTCGGCGAAGAGGCGAGCCGGCACCATCATGACCGAGACGACCGCGATGCCCATGGGCGCCAGTTCACCATGTTCATACCGGACGCGAGAAGCGCGGCGACAAGGAACCTGCGCTGAACGTCGCGTGCAGCCCCCCGGCCCAGCAGGATCGCCAGACGGTCCGCGCGCTGCGGCCGGTCCGCACCGTCCCGCTGCGGTTCCGCGCGCAGGAGGCCCGCTCCCCGTGCCGCGAAGCAGACCACCGTCCGCCCCTCGGCCACGGACCACCAGTGGGTGCCGTCCGCGAGCAGCATCGGAACAACCGTCAGGCGTTCCACGCCATCCGTTCGTTCGAGGGGCAGAGCGAGTTCGTGGAGCAGTGCCGCTCCCCCGCTCATCGCCAGGGTGCGCGAGCGGAAGAGGATCTCCTCCTCCAGGGAACGCGTCAGCCCGGCCCCTCGGGGCTCGATCGCGGCCCGCCAGAAATTGGCGAACTCCACGGCCAGATAGCTGAGTTGCGCCTCAGGATCACGGATCAGCGCGGCGATCAATGGATCGGCGAACGCCTGCGGGTACTCCTGGGCCAGTTCGTCCCGGACGAGTCCGGGCGACGTGCGCGCGATGCCGTCGAGCTCACCGGCGATGCTCGCCCTGCCCGAAGTGACGCCCGCGGTCAGGAACGAAGGGATGCGCCCCTGGGGCCGGGCCGGCGTGACAACAGCCCTCAGACGCGGCGTACCCGCACCCCGCAACTCCGGGACGGCCACCGGCCGGCACACCCGGGCGAACAACACCTTCAGCACCTCCGGCCCCAGCCGCAGCCGCGCCCGCCCGATCACTCCGCTCGCAGACACCCTCCACGCCTTGGTCCAGCGGCGCTCGGACTCCAAACCCTGCGTGAGAAAACGCCCGACCTCCTCATATCCCTGCCCTGAGAACAGACACATCGTGAGGTCGGTCCGGGGCGCCCTGCCAGCATTGCTGCTGGTGGGTTTTCCCGGACCGCCTCCCGAACCCGGCGTGCCTGTTGGCCAGGCACCGGGCTCTCCACAAGTCCCGTCATTGACACGGGAGATCGCTCATGCCGTGGTCGGCCAGAGAGTTGGAATCGCTGTTCCCCGATAGCGGTAGCGCGTAGGCGTTAGCTTGGCGGGATTGAACAGGGTCCCTTCTTCCGTGGTCGGCCACCATCCACCGGCGCAGTAGCGTCGGCAGATCTCTTTCGAGGTGATCCGGCGGTGTTTGCGACGTATCCATCTCATGACCCGTTGCCAGGTGTACTGGCTGAGGTAGTGGAAGGCGACGGCGG